>CAYWOK010000017.1:0-24493 GCA_964459895.1 uncultured Candidatus Izemoplasmatales bacterium | reverse complement strand
GACACAAACTATCTAATTTTAAACAGCGTTACCAGTATTGGAACTGCCGCATTCTTTGGTTGCACCAATTTAACAAGCATCACGATTCCAGATGGTGTAACTAGTATTGGCGATTACGCATTTAAGAATTGCAGCAATTTAACGAATGTCACGATTCCAGACAGCGTAACTAGTATTGGCGAGTACGCATTCAATTACTGCACCAATTTAGAGAGTATACAAATTTCCTCAAATGTAGACAACATTGGACAATGGGCATTTTCGTTTTGCACCAGTTTAACGAGTATAGTAATCCCAGCTAGTATGACTAGCATCGGTGATTATTTATTCGCGTATAGCTCCGGTTTAACAAGCATCACAATTCCGTCGAGCGTGACAAGTATTGGCGATTGGGCATTTGGTTATTGCACCAGTTTAGCGAGCATCGAGATACCTGATGGCGTGACAAGTATTGGCCATGATGCATTCAATTATTGCACCAGTTTAACGAGCATCACGATTCCTTCTAATGTGACTAGCATTGGCGATTATGTATTCGCTTATTGCATTGATTTGCCAAGCATCACTATTCCAAACAATATTACCAGCATCGGAAATAATGCATTCTATCAGTGTCACAGTTTAACTGATATCACTATTCCAACTAACGTAACCACCCTTGGCGATAATGCATTCGGTTATTGTAACAATTTAACGAATATCACGGTTCCAAACAGTGTTACCAGTTTTGGTGTTGGAGCATTCTCTGGTTGCACCAGTTTAGTAAGTATTGAAATCTCTATAAATGTTACTTACATTGGAGAGTACGCATTCAATAGTTGTTCAGTCTTAACAATTTATGTAGAAGCAGAAACCAAACCTATTGGATGGGATACAGATTGGAACTATTTTAATTGTCCAGTAGTTTGGGGATATGTAGGATAAATCTTAATCTATATGCAATAGCTTAATAGTTTTTTAAATAATATCGTTTGGGTTTCATCTATTATTGGGCACCAGCAAATAAAAATCCGAGCTCTAATCAAAGAGTTCGGATTTTTTTACATACATTAATTTAACGCTTTCTTCTGAAAATGCCCATTCCACCATTGGAGCCACCGCCACCTCGATTTCCCACCAAGGAACCTCCACCAAAGAGTATGAGTAGAGCTACAGAAAGGACAGCTCCAAATTTATCCCAAAAAGAGGAATACGAAGAAAAGATGTATAGGAATAAACTCATCGGGATTTGATTGTCTTCATAACTTCCGGAATAACTCCATAAATAATCATAATAAACGTCCATGTCATAGTCAAACGAATCATAACTGTATGCGTCTACATAGACTTCGCTTAGCAATTCATATAGCATTTATTCTGCCCATTATTGGATGTCAGAAATGAAATTTTTTCTTTTGAAGTTGCTTATTATTTTCTTATATGATATTATTTATCATATCGTCTGCACAAAAGTGCAAATACAATTATACTCGGAGAAAAAACTATGAAAAAAATTCTCATTGTTGTTGCAATGTTTTGTTTATCAACATTGGTTTTAGGGTGCGAAAGCGTAAGTTCTACCAATAGTACCGACAATACAACAGTTTCAAATACCTCTTCATCTTCGGTTACTACAAACACCCAACAAGAAGTCATTGTTTTTTTCAACAGTAATGGAGGCAGTTCCGTTTCCTCAATCAGGCAAGATTATAATTCCTCAGTCGATGAGCCGGAGGCTCCGATTAAGGCAGGTTATACGTTTGCTGGGTGGTATACTGATGAAGAATTATTATCTCTGTTTGACTTTAATTCGAATATTCAATGTGATATCAGATTATATGCAAAATGGAGTGACATCAAACCGTTGAATTGGAATATCGGAGCCGAGCCAATGACTATTGATCCGGCATTAAATGGAGATGCTTCTGGAGGCGGCGTCATCAATCAGACTTTCGAAGGCTTAGTCAGGGAAATTGACGGAATTGTTTATCCCGGGATTGCCAGTTCATGGGAGATTTCGCAAGATGGACTGACTATTACTTTTCATTTGCGAGATTCAAAATGGAGTGATGGTTCGGACTTGACCGCAAACGATTTTGTATACTCCTTCAAAAGAGGAATGGATCCTGCAACTGCATCCCAGTACGCTTGGATATGGGAATATACCAATATTGTTGGCGCAGCAGAAGTTGTTTACGACGGAGGTTCGCTAGATGATGTAGGCATCGATGCAACAGATGACTATACCCTTGTTATTACGCTCAATCAACCCACATTGTATTTGGTCAGTTTGATGTCTTTATTCCACTTTATGCCAGTTAAGCAATCAGTTGTTGAAGCGACAGGTGGATACGGAGATGGTCTTTGGGCATCGACTCCAGAAGATGTGGTCTCGAATGGGCCTTTCATATTGACTAAATACACATATGAAGAAGGATTAGTGCTAGAAAAAAACGAGTATTACTGGAATTCTGACAATGTATATATATCACGAATTAATGGGTATTTCATTGAAAGTTATGATACTGCATATTTAGCTTTCATGGAAGAGGAATTAGATGTAATTCCTCATGTCCCAAGTTCTGTGATACAAGGAAATCTTCAAATCAATCCTGAATTCTATCAATTTCCTTTGCTTGGAACATACTATGTAAATTTTAACATGGATGACGAATTGTTCTCAAATATCAACTTAAGAAAAGCTTTGGCATATGCTATAAACCGAGAAGAAATAGTAGCTTCTCTTAATGACGGTCAGATTCCTGCTATAGGGATTGTTTCACCGGCGTTTATCGATAATAACGAAGAAGATTTTGCTACAAATGCTGGGAACTTCGGGATTGCAACTGATGATTCCAATTACGCTTTGGCAGTAAGTTTATTTGCTCAAGCAGCATCAGAACTGGAAATGACAGTTGAGCTACTTCAGGCAGCAGTTTCTTCTAAAACTTACTTGTACAATACTTCAATGGCAAATTCACAAGTTGGCTTAATGCTGCAAGCTTCATGGGCTGATGTTCTCGGAATTGATATTGTTCTCCAAAACCAAGAGTGGACCATCTTCAAGAACTCTTGTAGAGACGGTTTCTTTGACCTTTCTCGAGGCTATTGGCAGGCAGATTACTTGGATCCTTATGGGATGTTATCGATTTTTTGCTCAGATGATTATTATAACGATCCAAATTACTCAAATGAAGCCTTCGACACATTAATAGAAGAAGCGTTATCAACAACCGATCCTAACATTCATTATGAAAAACTTTATGAAGCACAAGCCGTGTTCATGTCCGATATGCCAATCATTCCTATCTACTATTCTTCTGATATTCTGATGGTTCAAGACTATGTCATTGGCTGGGGAAGAAGCGCTTTTGGAGCAATTGACTTCAGCAAAGCCTATTTTGTTGACTAAAGTATATATTCACAACATTCTTAATGTTCTTGATTATTTGTCTAAACCACGCATAATAGCGAATAATACTTTTGAACACTCTTCTTATAAAACATATATCATTAATCTTAACAATTTCCAAGTTCCTCGTAATATTGCGTTGAATTATGCGTTATGATATAATATTCTTATAATTATTGTTGCCGGCTGACACAGTATACGCTATTTTTTGCTTCAGAAGAGAAGTGATAGTATGAAATGGAACATCGTTCCAGAATTTATCTCATTATTGATAATATTCATTCTGATTGTGTATGCGAAAGCATATAATCTTGGCCCGGCAAGAAAGAACAAATTATTCAGACTCTGCTTGAACTTTGCCTTAATAGAAATAATCATTTCAATTGTATCTATTTTTGCCATCGAATATTATCAACAAATACCAATAGGTCTGAATCATGTTATTCAGATCCTATTTTTCTTGGCTTCTCCTTTGCTTCCGGTAATGTTTTTATTATATACCATTGCGGTTCTCCTAGAAAAAACTCCGAAAATTGACTGGTATTTTCGAATCGCATTTATACCATATGTAATATATACAGTCTTGGTATTAATCAATCCTTTTACAGATATGTTATATTATTTTTCCGAAACTGATGGGTTTGTTTTTGGCCCGGGATCTCTGATTGTCTACTTGATTCCAAGTTTGTATATGATAACTATGATATTATTTATTGTCGCCTATCGCAAAAAGATTGAGAGAACAAGAATTGCGATTCTTGTTTCTTTTCCAGCAATTTCATTAATCATGCTGTTTTTTCAGTGGGTTTGGCCGACGATTATTCTTTCAGGATCCAGCGCAGCTGCTGCACTTTTGATTGTGTACTTATATCTCCAAAATAAGCAAATTATCTTTGATGAATTAACTGGATTACAAAATAGAAAAGCATTTTTGAACGCACTTTCTCTATATGTAGATCGAAAACAAAAAATTGATGTTCTATTGATTAGCTTGGATAATTTCAAAACAATTAACAATCGATTCGGGCAAACAAATGGCGATAAATTATTAATTTCAATCAGTCATTATCTAGTCACTGTCTCACAGAAAAATAATGTTTTCCGTTACGGCGGTGATGAGTTCGCAATTATTTTGGATGATATCGGGTCTTCAAGAGCAACAGATTTAGTCGATACAATATATAATAAATTTCTAGATTATTGGGAGTATGGAGTTTATCGCTCAACACTGACGGCCAGCTTGGCTGTTGTCAAATTTCCGGATCATGCGGATACTCTGGAAAAAATTATTACTTTAATGGAGTTTTGCATTGTCTTGGCAAAAAAAGATGGTAAAAGTAAAGCGATATTCTCTGATAAGAAAATAGCAAGTGAACTGATAAGAGATAATTTGATTATTGAGCGACTTAAATTAGGGATGGCAACCGATTCATTTCATATGGTGTACCAGCCCATCTATTCGAGAAAAGAAGATCAATTCACGATGGCAGAAGCCTTGCTCCGTTTTAACGACAGCGAACTCGGTATGATACCTCCAAACGAGTTTATCCCCATTGCGGAGAGGTCCGGTCTCATTAACGAATTGACATTCATGGTGCTGGACAAAGTATGCAAATTCATTTTGAATATTGAAAAACAACATGTGAAATTTGATGCTATTTCAATCAATATTTCCATTTTGGACTTAAACTCTCCCAATTTCGTTGATAACTGTCTAAAAATCATCAATCAAAATGGAGTATCTCCAAGTAAACTGCGTTTCGAGGTTACAGAAAACATTTTTATCGAAAATTACAAACAAATATATTCAATACTCAAAACATTTAATGAGAATGAAATCAAATTTTTCATGGATGACTTCGGAACCGGATATGCCAACATTAACAATATCATCAGTCTTCCTTTTGAGTGCATTAAGCTTGATAAATCTCTTTTAGAAAAAGCGGTTTCTGATCCCAAGTGTTTTGGCATCATAAAAGGACTGAATATTACATTTTCCGAGATTGGCATGAAAACTCTCATTGAAGGCGTTGAAACTTCCGAAGAATATCTAATGGTTGAAGACATCAATTTTGATTTCATTCAGGGTTATTTCCTTGCCCGACCGATGCCTCCGGCCGATGCAATCCTTTATTTTGGGAGAAAGTTTCGAAATACCAATCTATATGAACAACCGAAGTGAATAGTCAGAAAGCATATAATTCTTAACCTCTGCTTGGCTATCCGAAACGTATTAGATGAATTATATACCGTGAAATATCGAACTAATACACTTAATTCTTTTCGCATTTTCATAAAAAAAAGACATATCAATCTTTGCATGTGTCTTTTTTGATTGAATAGAAATTGACCATGATCTTTCTTCTTTCTCGAAAGTAAGATATGTACAAGACATTGTTAATTTATTTTAAATATGATAGCATTATTTATGAGAGAACAGTTGGACACTACCCTCATATATTGTTAGTCTTATGTGTATATAATTAATATTGGAGGTTATTGAAATGAGTAATAAATCAGTTGTTGTTTTTTATTACGATGGATTTGCTGAGTTTGAGATTGCTTTAGCACTATTGTATCTGGGTGAATATAAAATTCAAACCGCTGCACTGGAACAAAGAGAATATTCAAGTCTTGAAGGACAACGTTTTCTTCCAGATGCTAAGTTGTCTGATATCGATTCTCATGATGTGGCACTTTTTTTGATCCCGGGAGGAAATCCTATCCCCTTACTACAAGAAGTTAGGTTAACAAGCTTTATTGCATCAGCGCTGTCGAACGGTGCTAAAATTGCAGGGATTTGTGGTGGAGCAGATTTGCTTGTGGCTTTGGGATTTTTGGCGGGAAGAAAGTGTACTGGTAATGCTTTGGATCCTACTAATCCCGAGATTCTTCGTGAACAATATCAAAAGACCATTTTCATTAACGAGCCAGTTGTAACTGATGGCAATTTTATTACAGCCCAAAGCAAAGGGTTTGCTGAATTTGCCTTGGTTCTTGCTTTAAGTTTGGGAACAGACAAAAAGAACCTTCCTGTATTTGAACAGAATTGGCTGAGCCCTGTTGAAGGCAGGATTGATGTAAGCGATTCGGTCAAAGTCTTCACGAGCAAATTTGAAGAATGCAATTTAGCACTTGTTGTATCCGGCAATGAAGCGTTACTAGTAGATACTGGTTACAGAAAGGCTGAAGCTTGGCGCGCATTGACATACCTTAGCGAAAATGGGATTAAACTCAAAGGTATCGTTATCACTCATCATCACGATGATCACTTTGCAAATCTTGGTTTGTTTACAACAGATAATATGCAAGTATATGACTCAAAGAATATTGACAATGGCCTTACACTTAAAATTGGAGTAAAACCGATCAAGTTGGTTCCCACTCCTGGACATCACCTTGACGGAGATATCAGTGTATTGATTGAAGATGAAGAAATAATGATTGCAGGAGACATTTTATATACATGTTTACCACCGCAACTTTGTTATGGGGCAAAACCCGATGTTCTCACTGAGACGATTAAAAAAATCGCTTCCAGTCATTTTCGTTGGATCGTTCCTGGACACGGGCGTGTCATGACTGGCGATGCAATGACTTCAATGGCTTTAGCATATATCAATACACTAAATAAGCGTTTATCCATGGTCATTTCTAATCACGGAACAGAAGACGATCTAAAAAGCATAAAATTATCAGAATGCATTTTTCATCCAGAGTGGATGGTCGAAGAGCCTTCTGTTGACCTGCATCGGCAAAACAAAGAAGAACTATTCGCACATTTGTCAAAATACGGAATCACAAAATAAACAGCACTGAATCAGCGCTGTTATGAAATCATGTCAAATTGGCTAAGAAGAAATATCATCAGCATTATCTTTGCATTTAGTTCAGGATTCATGTCGGGTATTGTTGAATTAAGAATTCTGTGATAAATTATTAGTAATGATACTTTAGTAATAATATAATTTGCTCCAATCATCATAGGAGGAATTCGCTTATGAAAAAAACAATAATTCTCTTGCTTTTTTTCTTAGTTGTATTAGGATTGATCGGCTGTGATAAAATGACATACATCATCAATTTTGATAGCAATGGAGGCAGCCAAGTAACCGCTCTAGAAGTAGTTAGGGGAAGTTTATATTCTTTGCCTCTTTCCACTAAAGAAGGGTATGTTTTAGCTGGTTGGTACACTTCAAGCGAATTTACAAGTGAATTTACCGAAGAAACAAAATTGAATTCTAACATTACACTTTATGCTAAGTGGATTGAGGTAAGTGAACATTTGATTTCTTATTTTGATGTTGATCCAGATTTTTCAATCGTCACAGGCGATTTTGATAACTACATCATCGGTCCCGGCAATGAAATCCACGTTTGGGAAAAAAAGTTTTCTGATATGGGACCGCTCAGTGTTACCTACGATATTAGCAAGGATTTTGACTTTACAGAAACAGAGACAGTTAAGATCCTTGCCTTCGGCTACTACTACAAAGCCGTGCTTTCTTCATCGGGACGAGTGTTTACTTGGGGAGAAAACAAATATGGAGAATTAGGCGATGGATCGACTTACAACTCGGATTCCCCGAAAGATATCACAGATGAATTTGGTTTAGCGGTGAATGAAACAATTATTTCTTTAGCAGTGGGGTATAAACATACAGTTGCTTTGAGTTCTTTGGGGAGAGTGTTTACTTGGGGATTTAATTCCAGCGGACAGCTTGGAGATAAAACTTTGATAAGCAAATCGACGCCAATTGATATAACTGAATCGCTAAAACTCGGACTTGATGAGCATGTCACAAGTATATATGCTATTAGTGGACGTTGTTTTGCCATTACGTCTTTAGGCAGACTTCTTGGTTGGGGGAATAACGAAACTGGCGAACTCGGGGATAATACTTATTTTGTCAGACAAGCGCCGATTGATATCACTCCATTTTTCAACTTGAATAACGGAGAAAATATTATTCAAGTTGTCCCGGGGTTTTATCACACTCTCGCTGTTTCATCTGAAGGTAGAATATTCACTTGGGGAAAGAACTTCCAAGGACAACTAGGCGATGGAACGACAGTCAGAAAACTGACTCCAACAGATATCACCGCCAAATTTGATTTTGCAGAGGGTGAAAGTATTGCTGATATCATCATTGAAAAAGGAATATATGCAAGCTCATTTTTGCTTACTTCAGCAGGCAGATTGTTTACATGGGGGTATAACTTTCATGGACAATTAGGTATAGATTCTAAAATTAACAATCCAGAACCAACTGATATCACGGGAAGTTTTGCAATATCGGGCGAGGAGATCATCATAAGAATAGAAGCAAATAATATGCATGCCTTCGCCATTTCATCTGAAAACAGAATCTGGGCTTGGGGCTATAATTCTACTGGACAGATAGGCAATAGAACCAGAGCTGATGCCCTTGAGCCAATTGAGATTACAGATGAATTCGGTTTACAAGAAATCGAAATGGTTGAAGATATTCAAACCGGCTCTTTGCATACCGTAATGACTACGTCACTTGGAAGAGTCTTCATCTGGGGAAACGAACAAGTCTCCGAACTTGAAGATAAAACACCTGTATATAAAACTACTCCTTCCGAAGTCGGATCCACTTTTTATGGCATAAACAAGCAAATTGGAATGGATACTGTATATTACATGGAATCTCTTGAATTGCTAGAACCGACAAAAACCGGTTTTGTGTTTGCTGGTTGGTATATAGATGTAAACAGAACACAACCATTTTATTTTGATACAATGCCCAATGAAGATTTGAAATTATACGCAAAATGGATTATTGATTGATTGTCAAACAAAAAAAAAGACAGGCCGATTTAATCTGCCTGTCTCTATTTTTATAATCAAGAAAAAGTAATAACGATCGTGGCTGACTCTGGACTAATACTTTGAACCCCGATTGTAAATCCTAAAGCAGTCAAGTCATACCAAAGATAGTTCGGGTAGACATTTAGATTGAAGACGTCGCCTTGCATGAACAAATCAGAGTTTTCGGCATATCCGTATTCGTCTATTTCGCCACCCATATCTGCTTCAATGAATTTAATCAGTTTGTTGTAAGTATCTGAATTATTGTTATTAAAGATACTATAATATGCCGCATCATAATCATATCCGTTATCAATCCTAGCGCTTACGTGATAGATTACTACACCGGGGATTGTGAATAAGGAATCTGGATCATCATCATTCAAATCTGAAGGCGTGTAATAACTTACCAAGAAATACTCCGTGAAAATCGTATATGTCCAATGTTTCTTGACCATGATTACATCGCCCGATGTCATAAATGGTTCGATCTCAATTGACATTGACTCAGTTGCCACCATCGGAGTAACCCAATCCAACAATATTTTGGAAAAAGGATTGTGGTCTCCAGCTGTATTGTCCATCATATCTGCTAAACCAAGGCCACCTGAATTATATGACCCATCAGGATCATAATCGTAATAATCGTCAAGCCCAAGCATATGACCTGTTTCATGAATCACAGTCCTAGCATTCAAAGGTTCATCATTTTCAAAGAAGAAATCGCTCCCAGACCAAACAAAAAAGTAAGGTTCGACCCCATCGAAAACATCGCCTTCCCAAATGTAAATATCCTGGTATGCCCACCATAAGTCGGAACCTTCGTTTTCTTCATAGGTTACTGGAGTGGTATAGATCACATAAATACCATCAATATAACCATCATGATTTTCATCGTAATGGGAATAATCAATTACATCATCATAATATAGCAATAATTCATATATCAAATCGGAATCGGGATACGTTACTTCGTCTTCGGTATATAAATAGTCATCGTTCACGTAATCCCAGGCATATAATTTATCATATTCATCAGCATAATATGTGGATGGGTAATCGGCGCGGTAAAAGCCATAAATGTCAGCACTAAGATTAAGCTTTCCATATGAACTTTTCCAATAATAACTGTTGACAGATTCATAGGCCAGATCATCAGAACTACCATTAAAGGCCAGATCGATTTGCGCCAGACTGATTCCGGATGTACTTTGTGGATAGTCAGAAAAATCGACAGCGAAGACCAACACTGTTTGTTCACCTATTGCTGGGATTCCGACAACTTCCATTTCATCTTGAAGCGTACTATATCCTGTCGGAATTATCGGAACTACCAAATTGGTCAATGTGGTAGAGATCGAAGTTGTAGCAGAAGTAGTTGAATAACTTGTAGAAGAAGTCAGCGAGCCAGTAGTTGTAACTAAACCATTTGTTGTAGTAGACGCTTGTTGGGTTGTCGAAACGAAAGAAGTTGTCGCAGACTGACTGGAAGTAGTTGCTACGCTTGTGAAAGTTGTCATAGGAGTAATCAGCTGACAAGCAGAAAGCGCAAAAATAATGATTGCCATAATAACCAATATAAATATTCTTTTCATGATGTCCTCCTAATTGGTGTAAAACAATTATATCATAACATCATCTCTAAATTAAAGTGAAATACGTTTGAAACCTTATTTTCATAAAAGCATTGACACATTAAAGAAGAATATGGGACAATAGCCATATAGATTTTCAAAAATCGCGTTTTATAACAGAGAGGGATACGAATATGCCATCTGAAAAAACAAAAGCCTTGATTGAAAAAGGAAGAGAATTCATTCGCTATGATGTAGTTGATGATGCTGAAATCGAGCTCACGGATCAACAGAAGAAATTACCGCAACCACCGCTTGTCAAAGAGAAAATGAGCCAGAAACAAATCAATTTGCCAATCGAATTTCAAAGTTTGAATCTCAAAAATGATATTTTGAGTATCATCCGCGACCGAGAAAGCCACCGCGTCTACACTGAATGTGAGATGACACTCACCGAGCTATCCTTTCTATTGTGGGCAACACAGGGAATCAAAAGCATCCGGGGCAACAACTACGCAACATTGAGAACGGTGCCTTCTGGAGGCGCGCGTCATGAATTTGAGACATATCTTGCAATCAGAAACATTATAGGAATTACTCCCGGAATTTACCATTATCTGCCTTTGACCCATCAAATCGAATTATTGTCAAAGCCAGACAATATGGAAGATCGGCTTACAGATGCTTTGGCAGAACAAGGATGGGCAGCAAAAGCCAATGTTGTCTTTATTTGGACCACCATCCCATATCGGTCAGAGTGGAGATACACTTATTTTGCCCATCGAATCATCTTGGTGGATATCGGTTATGTAAGTCAGAATCTCTATATCGCTTGCGAATCCATCGGACTAGGCACCTGCGCCATCGGTGCATTCGATAGAAAGAAATGCGACACTCTTATTGGCTTGAATACTGAAGAAGAGTTTACAATCCTTGCCTCACCCGTGGGTACAATAGCAAAGTCAGACAAAGATAAGGAACAGGATTTTTATGCTTTTTTGAAACGAGAAGAATAAAAAAACAAGGTATTAGAGATTCAAATCGCCTTAAATCATCCAATTTGATTTGCGGCGATTTTTATTTGCTAATTCCCTTTGTCAAAGTCGTCTAACAAGTAGAAAACGCTTTCTTTTTATGGTTGTATATTATATAATAAAAAAGAAGGTCAGGTGATATCGTGATTGAAATCAACGGAGCAAACTTGGGTTTGATGTCATTTATAAAAGTGGCTAGATTTAAGGAAAAAGTAGCCATATGTGAAGAAAACAAAGTCTTGATTAAAAAGGCAAGAGAGTATGTTTCAAATATTGTTGAAAGCGAAAAACCAGTATACGGAATTAATACGGGTTTTGGCAATCTTTCCAGTGTCGCGATTGAAAAGCGCGAGGTTAGCAAACTCCAAAAGAATTTGTTGATGAGCCATGCCTGTGGCGTTGGCGAACCTTTCTCAGAAGAGATAACCAGAGGAATGATGCTTCTAAGAATAAATGCTTTGATCAAAGGCTACAGCGGCATCCGTTTGGAAGTCCTGGAAAAACTGCTTGAGTTGTTGAATAAAAATGTCATTCCGGTTGTATTTTCTCAAGGAAGCCTTGGCGCAAGTGGCGATTTGGCTCCCTTATCTCATATGAGTCTTCCTCTGCTTGGCTTGGGTGAAGTGTTTTTTGAAGGCATTCGAATGAGTGCAACTTCTGGCTTGGCAAAATCAGGAATTGTTCCACTCGATTACCTGCAGGCCAAAGAGGGTCTAAGTTTGATCAACGGAACTCAAGCAATGACTTCTGTCGGGTCCATTACTTTGTATGATGCCATTAATTTGGAAAAAACCGCTTCTCTGTCACTCGCTTTATCCATGGAAGCCTTGGAAGCAATTATCGATGCGTTCGATCCCAGAGTTCATGAATTAAGGGGACATATAGGTCAAATCGATGTCGCAAAACGGGTAAAAATGATTCTTTCCAACAGTAAACTTATCACCAAAGATGGCGAATTGAGAATTCAGGATGCTTATTCAATCAGATGTGCTCCACAAGTTCATGGAGCCTGTCTTGATGCGTTTAGATATGTTAAATCTGTAGTTGAGACGGAAATGAACGCGGTCACCGATAATCCGATCGTATTCGCTGAAACCGGCGATGTTATCAGTGCTGGTAATTTTCACGGCGAGCCACTGGCGCTGGCATTTGATTATCTTTCAACAGCGATCAGCGAACTGGCGAACATTAGCGAACGCCGGATTGAAAGACTCGTAAATTCCAATCTTTCCAACGGACTCCCGCCATTTCTTGTTAAGAAGCCGGGAATCAATTCGGGATTTATGATCGTTCAATATAGTGCAGCTTCGCTTGTAAGCGAAAATAAATCATTCGCCCATCCAGCAAGTGTTGATTCCATACCATCTTCCGCAAATCAGGAAGATCACGTTTCGATGGGAACAATCTCTGCCAGAAAAGCAGCTATGATTTTAAATAACACGCGCAAAGTCATCGGTATGGAACTAATGACCGCCTGTCAAGCTATTGATTTTCGAGGCGCGGACAAACTGGGGACGATTACTTTGAGAGCATATATAATCATGAGGAAACATATTCCATTCATCGAAGAAGATTGCATCATGTATCCATATATCCATCTAACTGAAAAATTGATCATCTCTGATAAATTCAACCATGTTATTACCGGAGGTGAAGATTGATGAAGATGGAAAGACAAATCTCCTTAAAAGATATTTTCCAGAATTTTCCTGAATATCCCGAATTTAATTCCAGTATCAGACGTGCACCAAAAAGAGAATTTACTTTGAATATTTCTGAAACAGAATTGGCTCTAAAAAACGCCTTAAGATATATTCCCACAGAATGGCATGAACAACTTGCCGGTGAGTTTCTTGATGAATTGCTGACAAGAGGTAAGATCTACGGGTATCGTTTTCGCCCAAAGGAAAGAATTTATGGCAGACCCATTGATGAATATTCAGGCAAAACGATCGAAGGCAAAGCTTTTCAGGTCATGATTGACAACAATCTTGATTTTGAGATTGCTCTTTATCCATATGAGCTCGTTACATATGGAGAAACAGGCAGCGTCATGCAAAACTGGATGCAATATCATCTGGTCAAAAAATACTTAGAAATTATGAATGATAACCAAACTCTCGTAATGATGTCGGGACATCCTTTGGGATTATACCAATCCGCAAAACTGGCGCCGAGAGTATTAATGACCAACGGCCTGATGATTGGACAATATGACAATTTGCGCCAGTTCAACCGCGCTTCGTCTCTTGGCGTTGCCAACTACGGCCAAATGACGGCAGGTGGATGGATGTATATCGGACCACAAGGCATTGTTCATGGCACATATTCGACTTTACTCAACGTGGGAAGAAGTAAACTTGGCATTAAAGACAGAGAAGATTTAAAAGGCAAACTATTTGTTTCATCAGGTCTTGGCGGGATGAGCGGAGCTCAGGGCAAAGCCATAGAAATCAGCGGTGGCGTTGGAATCATTGCGGAAGTCGATTACTCCCGTATTGAGACAAGAAAAAATCAAGGATGGGTTAGCAAGGTAGCATCTACTCCCGCAAAGGCTTTTGAAGAAGCTCATAGTGCTATTACTGACAGACAACCGATGGCCATAGCTTTTCATGGTAATATCGTTGATTTGTTGGAATTTGCTGTTAAACACAAAATACCGATTAATCTTGCCTCAGATCAAACAAGCTGTCACGCTGTATATGAGGGAGGATATTGTCCTGTAGGGATATCTTTTGCTGAACGAACCAAACTCTTGGAAACAGACAAAGACAAATTTGTTGAACTGGTAGATGCAAGCTTGAAGAGGCATTTTATCGCTATTAAAAATCTAGTCAACAAAGGCACATACTTCTTTGATTATGGAAATAGTTTTCTAAAAGCCATCTATGATTCAGGTGTCTATGAAATATGCAAGAACGGAGAAAACGATCTTGATGGGTTTATTTGGCCAAGTTATGTAGAAGATATAATGGGACCTTTGTTATTTGATTACGGCTATGGGCCTTTCCGTTGGGTTTGCTTGAGCGGAAAGGATAGCGATCTTGAAAAAACGGATCAAGCTGCGATGAAGTTAATTGACAAAAACAGAAGATTCCAAGACTATGACAACTACATGTGGATCAAAAACGCCGCATATAATAAACTTGTTGTTGGTACAAAAGCCAGAATTTTGTATCAAGACGCATCAGGAAGATTAAAGATTGCACTGAAATTCAATGAATTGGTAAGAAATAAAGAAGTTAGTCCAATCATGCTAGGCAGAGACCATCATGATACCGGAGGAACCGATTCTCCTTTCAGAGAAACTGCAAACATCAAAGACGGATCAAACATCATGGCAGAAATGTCCACGCAAGTCGCTTTGGGTAATGCAGCCAGAGGCATGAGTCTTGTAACGTTGCATAACGGTGGCGGAGTCGGTATCGGCAAGGCTATAAATGGCGGATTTGGAATGGTTCTTGATGGATCAGAAAGAGTCGATGAAATATTGAAATCAGCCATGATATTCGATGTCATGGCAGGAGTATCAAGGAGAGCCTGGGCAAGAAACGAGAACTCACTTTCTGTTGCCAAAGAATTCAATCTTCAAGACAACAACTCTTTGATAACCATCCCCTTTATCACAAATGAGGAGAAGATTAAGAAACTCATAAGTGAAAAATACAGAAACGGAGACCAATGAAATGGCAAAAATTGTTGAAAGTGTGCCAAATTTCAGTGAAGGTAAAGACAAGGCAAAGATAGAAAGAATTGTTTCTGTGTTTTCGAAACATCCCAACATCAAACTTCTCAGCTATGAACCCGATTCAGACTACAACCGTACAGTTGTCACTCTAATCGGAGAACCAGACGATATGATTCAGGCTTTGCTGGAATTTATCGGAGTCGTGATCAAGGAAATCGATCTCAATTTTCATCACGGAGAACACCCGCGGATGGGAGCTGTCGATGTGATTCCTTTTGTTCCGATTGAAGACGTGACGCTGAAGGATTGTGTCGAATATGCCAAAAGATTAGCACAACTTGCAAACGAACAATACGACATTCCAGTTTTTTTGTATGCAGAAGCCGCATCCGCACCTGAGAGGATAATGTTACCTGATATCCGTAAAGGTGAATTTGAAGGAATGAAGGAAAAAATCAAAGACCCGATCTGGCATCCCGACTATGGCAGGCCAGAGATACATTCAACCTTTGGCGTTGTCGCAATCGGTGCCAGACAACCGTTGATTGCCTATAATATTGATCTTGACACCGCCGATGA
Organism: uncultured Candidatus Izemoplasmatales bacterium; assembly: GCA_964459895.1. Taxonomy (GTDB): domain Bacteria; phylum Bacillota_I; class Bacilli_A; order Izemoplasmatales; family Hujiaoplasmataceae; genus JAAYZB01. The sequence goes on along the minus strand of CAYWOK010000017.1, from coordinate 8,391 downwards.
GAAAGTAGCCAACGCCATAGCCAAAGCGATACGGAAATCAAGCGGAGGCTTTCAATATATTCAGGCGGGACCGGCATATCTGGAAAAAAGAGGCCATGTCCAAGTAACTATGAACATCCTTGATTATAAGAAGAACCCAATCTATAGAATTTTCGAGACCGTAAAAATGGAAGCCAAAAGATTTTTAGTGACAGTTACCGGTGCGGAAATCGTCGGATTGGTGCCAAAAGATGCACTTGTTAAATCCTTGGAATACTATTTCAGCGTTTTTGTTGTTCCTTTATCTTTCAAGGATATTGACATGGATACCTTAGTCGAAAAAGCAATCAAGTATTTGATGCTTAGGGACTTTGACAAATACAAAATCATCGAATTCAACTTATAAGGAGGAAATCAATGCACGCCGATTTGGTTGTGACAAATATCAAAACGCTTTACACGTGTAATCTTTTGCCTCCCGTAAGAGGTAAATCGATGAACGAAGTAACAGTAATAGATAATGCCTTCATCGCCGTCAAGGATGGAAACTTCCTTGATTTTGGCAAACATGACTATCATCATCTCATAAACGAAAAGACCAAGTTGATTGATGCAGAAAATATGATTGTGGTTCCTGGTCTGATTGACTCACATACACATCTTGTGCATGGTGGATCCAGAGAAGATGAATTTTCCAAAAAAATCCAAGGAGTTCCCTATCTGGAAATTTTAGCTTCCGGAGGTGGAATCCTAAACACTGTAGCAAAAACCAGAGCTGCATCTTTTGACGAACTGTTGAAACAAGCAAGAAATTCATTAGATGAAATGTTGATGTATGGTGTAACAACAATCGAAGCCAAATCCGGATATGGATTGAACCTGGAAACTGAGATTAAACAGCTTGAAGTCGCAAAGTTACTGAACCAAAGGCATCCAGTCGAGATAATATCGACATATTTAGGCGCCCATGCCTTGCCACAAGAATATGAAAATATGAAAGCTGACTATATCGACAAAGTGATTCAAGATCTTAAAGTCATCAAAGCCAAAAATCTGGCAGTTTTTGTGGATGTATTTTGTGAACAAGGTGTATTTGAAATTGCAGAAACGAAGAAGATCCTCAAAGCAGCTATTAGTCTGGGGTTCATTCCGCGAATCCACGCAGATGAAATCGCACCTCTGGGAGGAGCGGGACTAGGAATTGAAATGTCAGCAGCCAGTGTGGATCATCTAATTGCAATCAGGCAAGATGACATCAAGAGGTTAGGGCATTCGGACACAATTGCCAATCTTTTGCCTGCAACATCATTTTATCTGAACAAGCCATACGCTCCGGCAAGAGAACTGATCAATAATTTGGCAGCCCTATCGATATCCACAGACTACAATCCTGGGTCATCCCCATCGGAAAATTTCCAATTTACAATGCAACTTGCAGGAAATAAACTGCAAATGACCCCGTTTGAAATCCTCACAGCATCAACCATCAATCCCGCGTTCAGTCTCGGAATTGCTTCAAGACTTGGCAGTATTGAAAAAGGCAAAGAAGCAGATTTTGTTCTCTTGAAAGCGAAGAATCTCGACTATCTGATTTATCATTATGGCATAAATCACGCCAGACATGTTTTTAAAAAAGGCATACAAGTTGTGAAAAACAGACAAATTATCAATAGCGAGGCGATATTATGAAATTATCCGAACTAGGACTCATCGAGTTCCTAAATGAAATCGATTCTAAATCCCCTGCGCCAGGTGGCGGTTCAGTCAGCGCTTTGGCAGGAGCACTTGGCGTCTGCTTGATCCGAATGGTTGGGCATTTAACCTTTGGCAAAAAGCGCTATGAAGTTTTGGGGGAAGGCGCAAAACAAGAATTCAATGAATCTTTTTCGAACATGGAAAGCCTGAAAGATGAAATGATTTCCCTGATTGACAGGGATACCGAAGCGTTCAATTTAGTGATGTCCGCATATAGAATGGCAAAAGAGTCTGAAACGGATAAGGCACTTCGAAGTGAACAAATTCAGATTGCAACGCTCAAGGCCATTGAAGTTCCTTTTCAGGTAGCACAAATAGCTTATAATGCTTTGAATATGATTGAGCCGGTAATCAAATACGGAAATCCCAACGCACTGTCTGACATCGGAGTAGCTGTACTAATGCTTTCCTCGGGCATCGAAGGCGCAAGTCTCAATGTGAGGATTAATTTGCAGGGACTAACCGACTTGGATCTGGCAACCAAATATCAGACAAAAGTAAATGATTTATTGGAAAAAACATCCCGTTTAAGACATGAAGTTATGAATTCAATACATGATTTGTTGAAATTGAACCAATAGATGGTCATGAAATATTAATAATATTCTAAGGGATGGGAAACCATCCTTTTTTGTGATGAATTGATGATATTTACATTTCATCAGGTTGATTTTCTTGACATATGACACCCTGTCATATAGAATATAGTCAGTTTTATTTTGGAGGATGATACCATGCCCAAACCAACTTTTCTAAATCTGCCCGATGCCAAAAAGGCTAAAATTCTCATGGCGGCTAAAAAAGAGTTGTCAGAGACGCCTTTCGACGTTGCCTCGATCAATAAAATCATCAAAGATGCCGGAATTTCCCGAGGTAGTTTCTATATGTACTTCGAGGATAAATATGATTTGATTTTAGTGCTGCTTGATGAATTCCAAAATCAATATCAATCTTTTATAATTGAAGCCGCTAAAGGTGCCAATGGATCTTTAGTTGAAGTAATGCTTTGCATTCACGACTTTGTCTATCAAGCTTTCCGAAATAAAGAAAACTGTGGAATATTAAAACACTTTCTTCTCTATTCTTCTTCAAATTTGCATAAGAATGACAGTTTGATGAAGGCTAACCCGCTTTTTCAAAGAGTCATCGGTCAATTTTTGAAATTGATTGACCATGACCAGTTCATTTCGGATGATCCTGAGTACATCAAGAATGTTGTCGAGATCAGTTTTGCGGCTCTAAGAGATGTGCTTCGTAGGGCTATAATCGACAATCCATCGATGGAGGATTCGCGTTCACAACTCAAAAAATATATGGACATACTTCAGCAAGGGTATTCAAGAAAAGAGGAAAAATCATGTTAAAATTAATCGGCATTAGTAAAAGCTACACTTCAGGGACATTTACACAAAAAGCCCTAGATGATATTCATCTGGATTTTCGCAAGAATGAGTTTGTCACCGTTCTAGGACCATCCGGATGTGGAAAAACCACCTTGTTAAACATTATCGGAGGGCTCGACCACTATGATGATGGCGATTTGATTATCAGCGGAAAATCGACAAAAGATTTTATTGACGAAGAATGGGACATGTATAGAAACAACTCTATCGGATTCATTTTCCAAAGTCACAATCTTATTCCGCATCTGAGCGTTTTACAAAACGTCGAGATGGGACTTACGCTGAGCGGGGTTTCTAGCCAGGAGAGAAAAGAACGAGCTGTAAACTTGTTGAAAGATGTAGGCTTGGAAGAACATATCCATAAAAGACCAAATCAGCTTTCTGGTGGGCAATCGCAACGTGTGGCGATTGCAAGGGCATTGGCAAATAACCCTGACGTCGTACTTGCAGATGAACCTACTGGTTCATTAGATTCGGTAACAAGCATCCAAATTCTAGATTTGATTAAAAAAATAGCAGAGGATAAACTTGTCATCATGGTTACTCATAATGCTGAATTTGCTCATAAATATTCTTCTAGAATCATTGAACTTAAAGACGGTAAAGTGACAGCTGATTCCAATCCCGTTTTGGAACCAAAGGAAATGAAGCAGGAATTTTCCCTTAAAAAAACATCGATGAATTATAAGACAGCCATAGTTTCTTCAATCAACAATATTCGCACTAAACTTGGACGAACATTGTTAACAGCTTTTGCTGGTAGCATCGGTATTATTGGAATCGCTTTGATATTGTCGCTTTCTAATGGTCTCGATCAAGAGATTTCTGCCTTTGAGAAAGAAACACTGGCAGGCTATCCGATTTCAATCACAGATTCCAGATTGGATTTGGAAAAAATGCGAACCATGGGGGTCGAAGATATGTCGCCATATCCAGACACGGATTTTGCGACTGCATATGATGAAAACCATTTGGCATCATTCTTTGTGTCAAATGTCATCACCGAGGATTATGTTAGTTATGTTGATGATTATGTCACAAACATTTCTCCAGATACAATCAGCGGGGTTAAATACGTTCATAATGTTAATATGTCGCTTTTGCGCTTTAATGACGATTCTTCAACGTATTCTTCTATATACCGGGAAACCATTACTCAAGCGCCTTCAACTCCTGCAAGTTCTTTCGGATTCATCTCGAAATTTTTCACCCTTTTGCCAAAAGGCAACGTGCTTGGGGATAATTACGATCTGATTTACGGGAGCTATCCCGCTAACGATCCTGAAAACGGAAAATTTCAAGTTGTTTTAGTCGTTGACGAATACAACCGGATTTATAAATCCACGTTAGGTAATAAACTTGGTTTTGATACTGTTACCCAGACCGAGTTTCCCTTTTCAGATATTATCGGATTGGATTTTAAACTATATGTTGGTGTATATGAAGCGGACATCAGTGATGTTTCACAATCGCTTGATATCGAAATCTCAGGCATTGTAAGGATGAAAGAAGGGTCAAATGTTAGTTTGTTCTACAATGGATTTGGCTATGATATATCTTTAGTGAACTATATCGAAGACAATTATCCTGATCAAATTGGCAGAGTCAGCGGCATCTACCTTTACCCTGAAAGTTTTGATGACAAAGAAGCATTGAAAACTTACCTTGATGCTTACAACGACCAGTTTCCTGAAGCCGACCCGGCAAGGATTGAGTACGTAGATCAGGCGGCGACATTTACTTCGATGGTAAAAGGAGTCATAGACACTATATCCATCGTTTTGATCGCTTTTGCGGCAATATCGCTTGTCGTATCCTCGATTATGATCGCAATCATCACTTATATCTCGGTGTTGGAAAGAATCAAGGAGATTGGCGTCTTGCGAGCTTTGGGAGCCAGAAAAAAAGATATCTCACGCGTCTTCAATACGGAAAATCTCTTGATAGGATTCGCGTCCGGAGTCGTAGGTATCGGGGTCGCCTTGCTGTTAATGATTCCTATTAACATAATAATTGAAAATCTGGCTGATATGCCAAATGTCGCGAAACTTTCATTCTTGCACGCGATCTTCCTAGTTTTGATTAGCGTTACTCTGGCATTTGTTGCGGGATTGATTCCAGCACGCATTGCCTCGAAGAAAGATCCTGTTGTTGCGTTAAGAACTGAATAAGATTTAAGCCAGACTTGTCTGGCTTTTTATTTTGTCGAATGAATGAAACTCTCATGTCTAGAAAGCGTCTCAGACGTGATATAATATGTACATTGGGGTTTTTGTATGATATAATACGTAATCATGCAAAATACAAGTGAGGATAATATGAGAGAAATCAAAAAGAAAATTGCCGAAATCCTTATGTCTACCGAAGAAACGTTTCCGACTGAACCAACAACCGAAAATGAAATGATCGAGACATTTGACGAATATGAATTCGAGGAAATCTACACGGATATTTATGTATCGATTCGTAACATGGAAGATTTTTACGGAGACGATTCAAGGCCGAAAGCAGCCTTGTTGTTGGAATCGTTTTTACTTGAATCAATGGTGCTATTAAAGAAAGATCCGGAAGTTATCGTAGTTGAATCCGGAGATTATTTTTTGAAATCAACTAGTTTTACACCAGATGGCGAAGGCGTTCTACATGCTTTCGAAAATGTTGTACTAATCAATTCAATGCTCGAACTTTACAACCTAGCTTTGACAGAACTTGAATATGCACATATTGATGCGGGAATCGGCATGGTTGCATTTCCCAAGGAAGAGATATCTTGTTGCCAGGGCGATGAGGAGTGTACTTGCCTCGAACAAGATGAAGAAGACGATTACGGAATCGATTTTCACAATACAGCCTTGAAACTTTCAATGCATGCAAATACGGAAGAGATCGAACCGATCGTCGTGAACGACATGGCTTATGAAATGCTTCAGGAAGTTGATCAACCATTTTTCAGTTCAAATCTTCAAAGGGTATCAGAGCTTGTAGAAGATTTGGTAGTATATCACGGAAATATCGTCACAGAAGAATAATCAAGTAATCAATACAGGGGGCTATTATGGATTTATTTAAAAAGTGTGTCGAGTTTACAACAGTTGACGAATACAAAGCGTTAGGCGTATACCCATATTTTCATGCTTTAGAGACTAAGCAGGATATCGAAGTCATCATGGAAGGCCACAGAAAAATCATGATCGGCTCTAACAATTATTTAGGATTAACCGGGGATGACAGAGTGATTCAAGCTGGAATAGAAGCATTCAAGCATTTTGGTTCTGGAGTATCGGGATCAAGATTCTTGAACGGAACGCTTACAACCCATGTCATTTTGGAATCTGAACTAGCGGAATTCCTTCACAAGGAAGCGTGTGTGACTTTCTCGACTGGGTTTCAGACAAATTTGGGAATCATATCAGCTATTGCCGGCAGAAACGATCTAATTTTTTGCGACAGGGAAAATCATGCCAGTATTTATGATGGTGCCAAACTAAGTTACGCTACCATGGTTCGTTTTGACCATAATGATATGGAAGACTTGGAAAAATGTCTGGCTAATGCAGCTACAGGAAAAGGTAAACTGATTGTAACTGACGGAGTGTTTTCAATGAGCGGAGATATCTGCAATCTTCCTGAAATTGTCAGACTTGCAAAAAAATACGATGCCAGAGTCATGGTTGACGACGCCCACGGTTTCGGAGTGCTCGGAAAATGTGGCAGAGGTACTGCAGAATACTATAATTTGGAAAAAGAAGTAGATATCATTATGGGTACATTCTCCAAATCGCTTGCCAGTCTTGGTGGATATATGGTAGCGGACAGAGTTGTCGTTGAATATGTCAAACATAAATCCAGACCGTTCATTTTCTGCGCAGCGATAACGCCAGCAAATGCAGCCACAGCACTCGAAGCTTTGAGAATTCTAGAAGCTGAACCGGAAAGACCCAAAGCACTTCTTGATATTGCTGCCTATGTCAGAAAAGGACTTTTGGCAAAAGGGCTTAAAATAATTGATTCATCAATCGCGCCGATTATTCCCATTTACACTTATACTATGCTACGAACACTTATCGCCTGCAAAATGCTTTACGATCGTGGAGTATATGTAAATCCCGTGCTTCCTCCCGCTACACCAGAAGGTGAATGTCTAATTAGGACAAGCTACACATCAACCCATACAAAAGCGCTTATGGATGAAGCCATAGACATCATTGCAGATGTATTATTGAATCTTCCGGAAACTGAAGAAGAATTGATGGAGTATGTCAAATAAATGACAAATAAAATCGTCGTTGTTACGGGAGCCTCAGCAGGAATCGGATTTGCGATTGCTTCACATCTACACAAAGAAGGACACACAGTATATGGCGTGTCCCGTTCTTATCCAAAACAAAAATATGATTTCAAATATTTTCTTTGTGACATTACGAATCAGGAAATGATTGATCAATTGATTCAAAGTCTTGCCAAAGAACAAACCGGAATAGATGTTTTAGTAAACTGTGCCGGAATGGGAATCAGCGGATCCATCGAAGAGACTTCCGAGAAACAATACGACAAGATCTTCGCAGTCAATGTCAAGGGAATGTTTCTTTTGACGAAAAGTCTGCTACCATTGTTAAGAAAAGGCAGTAAAGCGAAGATTATTAACATTGGTTCTGTCGCTGGAGAACTGTTCATTCCCTTCCAAGGATTCTACTCGATGACTAAAGCTAGCGTAGGAGCTTTTTCCGAAGCTTTGCGTCTGGAATTGAAACCATTTGGAATTGATGTTTCAACCATTCTCCCAGGAGATACGAAAACAGATTTCACGGCCAACCGCGAAAAGAATCTTGAAACAAAAACTTCTTTGTATAAAGAAAGAGCTGGCCGATCCGTTGCTAGAATGGAACATGATGAGCAAACCGGCAAGTCGCCATTTACAGTCGCAAAAGCCGTTTCAAAACTCATAAAGAAAAAATCAATGCCTATCAGTTACACAATCGGATTTCAATATAAACTGTTTTTGTTTTTGAAAAGAATTTTTCCCAAAAGAATGGTCAGTTGGGTTGTATATCTAATGTATGGCAAATAAAGAATAAAGCAGTTATTCTGCTTTTTTCATTTTTGTGAAAGGAAAGTGAAATAATGGATATATACGAAGCAACTACCCTTAGTGACAAAGGCTATGGGATCGTTATAAAAGACAAACAAAAATTTTACGTTCCTAATCTGCTTCCCGGTGAAAAAGCGGAAATCAGGTTTTTTAAAAGTGGTTATG
>CAYWOK010000016.1:0-25079 GCA_964459895.1 uncultured Candidatus Izemoplasmatales bacterium | reverse complement strand
TTTTGAGAAGCGGGAAACCACACGATGCCAACGTTTTTTTTCGAATGATCATTTTTTATGTCTTCTGTTGAATAGATATTGAAATAGATTTTCGGCTTCGATTCAGCATGTTTTATCAACCCGTTCAGACCATCCATAACCGAATCAAGATTCCAATTTATCTTTTCCCGTGCCAGTTGTTCGAATGATTTCTGTTTTGCGGGCCAAAGCTCTCTTTGCGAAATAGGCAAAAGCACTTTTGCAAAGTACTTTAGTGACTTTGTCTGCACAACTTTGCTTAATTTATCAGTCTTTGTTACTGCTTTTGCCATAAATATTCTCCTGAGGACGCCGATTCGCATCCGCTAAATTCATAGCCAGAAAAGGCCACATGATTAATATTTAAGAAAAAGCATAATTCATAGTGAAATATGCTTTTTGTATGAAACAATAATTTAAAATTTGACTTTGATGGCTTTTCTTTCTTCTTCATCTTCAACGACAAAGAAATCAGCTTTTTTGAAACTGAACATGTTCGCAATGATATTGGATGGGAACAGTTCGGTCTTGTTATTGAGCTTCAACGCTGTGTCATTATAGAACTGGCGTCCGTAAGAAATTTTGTCCTCGGTGTCTTTCAATTGAACCATGAGTTCCTTAAAATTTTCATTGGCTTTCAGTTCTGGATACTGCTCCTGAACCATTAGGAGTCTCCCAATCGCTCCTGCAACACCTTTTTCCGCTTCTGCTGCGCCAGCTACGCTTCCTGTTTTAGAAGCTTCGGCATAAATTCCTCTTGCCCGTGCAAATTCTTTGAAAATCCCATCCTCATGAGCTGCATAACCCTTGACAGTCTCCACAAGGTTCGGAATCATGTCGAAACGACGTTTCAGTTGGACATCGATTTGACTCCAGCTATTTCTCACATTATTCCTGAGAACGACCAGTTGATTGTACACACTGATGACAAATAATACGAGACCGATGACGATTACTCCCAAAACAATTGCGATAATACCTCCAGCATTCATTAAAAACATAATATTTCTCCTCTCAATTCTAATATTATATTAACGGCTTCTGCCGCCACCGCCACCGCCACCAAATGAACTTCCACCACCAAAACCGCCGCCGCCACCAAAACCGGATCGTTTTGTATTTGCTTGAACGATTGTCGAAGTCGAATTCATCTTCGCGATGGAAAATGTTGTTCTAAAATGATTCAACATACTGCCATAATAAAATCCATGTGAATAATATCTGCTTCCCAAATAAGTGGAATCGGAATTTTCCAATTCCTCTTTGGGAAGTTTCACTTTCAACTGGTCTGTTACCGTATCCGCGATTTTGAAAACTGTAGCATAAACAAGGAAATGCTCCCATACAATAATACCGGGAATCGGGTAATCATCCATTTTGGAAAAATCCAAAAGAAATTTTTTAAATGCCATCCACTTGGTGAATAATTCGTTTCCTGAAACACTTCTTTTTTTGATGTTAACGACATAGACAAAGTATATCAAAATAGTCGCAAAACAAAGTATAACAGCATATGTATTATTTATATTATAGGCGCTACTTGTCCAAAATGAAACTAATAACACAATAATCGGAAATAATAGAGCAGCCATAACTTTGTTCTTTTGCATTTGAAACCCATATTCGAAATAATTTTTCTTCTCGGCGCTCTTTTTGGCTAGTTTCATGAAGGTTCTTGCACGATCTTGGAAGTTTCGGGCATTGTCGACATTGGTCTTGCCATAAGATTCAATCTCTTTGGTCGTGACGACCCCACCGTTACCAATCAAGTCAAAAATCCAATTGATGAAATGTTTTTCGTGAGGCAAGAGTCCGGATTTGTCTTTCATCGGCACAAGTTTTAATTTAAAATCGGCCTTGGAAGAACTCATGTCAGCGCCATATGTATCCATTACAATGTATTTTTTTCTGATCAAATCAAGGAGTGTTGCCGCAACTGTCTCGTCATTAATTTTTTTCATGTAGACCAAATAACTAACTTCTGCAGGAGTATCTTCGTTCGGAAGTTCCCGGAAATAATCACCCTTGAATTCTGGAATATATTCTTTGTCATATTTTACATAGACAAAATACGTTATCACAATCATTGCTAAAATCATTGCGATCGTGGCTCCCAAAACAACTCTTGCAACAGTGATTCTAGCATTCGTCTCATCAGCGAGCACTTGCTCGTATGCCAAAATGACGGCTTTGTTCATCGAAGCGGTAATGAATACATTTGTCGAATCGATATTTGGAAACAATGTGTTTTCCGTCAAAATTCTGAATTCTGGAAATTCACCGGTTTTGATATTCTGCATATCCATGACAACCTGTTTGTTCGAGACGATTTCAATTGTCCCGTTTGACAAACCATGACCCCATACAGATAACGAATCCATGTCAAAGGCGTTATTGGGAAGATTGACCTCGATATGTGCTGTCTTGACTTTAGCTTCAGCATATTCGAATAAACGCCAGTTGAGTTCGGAAATATCCGAATACTTTGTGATTGCGCCCAGAATCGTATAAGTATACTCGAATTTGACATCGCCTTCGAGCCCTCCGGCGTTCCTTGCGTCTACGAAAATCGACTCACAGTAATTGACATTTGGATAGCATTCAATCGGTTGTCCAAGTTCATCATATTCACCAGCGAACGAGTAACCAATGCGAACGGCGCTAGTCCTGTCAACTCCATCTTTATAGAAGCGGACACTGACATTTTGTTCATCAAATGCCGCCTTGTTTTGCGAACTCTTAGTCAGCGGATAATCTGTGGCATATTTGTTATAGATGATATCTCGGAACCTTACCCGCATCGCTTCATTGTAGCGCATGTCCCAGACTTCCACAACCGTCATGTCGCCTGCGTCATTGATCGTAATGACGGCATCGTACGAATCAATGGTTATCGAGCTTTGGGTAACTATCCCAAAAGTAAAAATAAAAGCTACGAGAATCACAATCCATTTCAAAACGAGAACTATTTTTTTTGCCATTTTGAGTTACTAATCAGAAACATAGTCTCCTCCTCTTCAAGTTTATCTTGTATATTCCTCATAATTATATACAGAAATACTATACCATAGTGTGTTTATTTTATAGCATTATTATATCAAAAAACTTGCTTTATATATATCTTTTTTTTTATAACTATTTGAATAATTTAACGCATCACTTTATCCATTTATAATGAAAAGAAAAAATCCCCCCGAATGGAGGGATTGAATGACTCAAATGGCGCTTCGTAGTAAATGATCATGAACAAGTGTCGGAATATTATGGTTTTGTGGGTTTTTATCCTCCTCCCACAAAGTGTGTTAGGACGACTTCATCTCCATCAATTAATGTTTTTAAGTTCCAATTAAGTTGATCAATGCGTTCTTGGTTTACAAATATGACTGCAGTCATAAAGTCCTTGACATCGATTTTTGGATGAATCACCAAAAGTTGATCAATGATTTCTTGCAACGTTCCCGAATTCATCATAATCTGACTGATACCATATTTGCTTCTAAGCAAATTCAAAAATACAACTTTGACCATCATCGACACCTCCGCCATACTTGTTACAGTGTTTGTGAATTGTGAAGGCTTTTTTGGCAAACAATACGACATTCGTTGTTCAACAGATCAATCATCATGATCTTGTTTGCAAGGGCATTTTTATTCCCTAGAACATACTTAATCAGTTCTCCGACCATCATGTTTGCGACAACTGCAGGTGTGAATGTCGGACTTTTAAGCGTTTGTTCCAGTCCAACTTCAGAGTTAGCATACAGTTCTTTCAACAGGTTCGATCCAGGAAGAGCTATTCCAATCTGCCCATACCAACCTCCGACAGCCCCATGAAGAAGGGGCTTGTGATGTGACGAACCCAAGGATTCGAGAAAAAGCTTGCTTTGGATATCATCAACTGCATCGATGATAATGTCGACATCGTCAAATACTGAATCGTTTAGTTCTTGCGCGGGTGTCTCGTATGAAGTAATTCGAATGTCGCTGTTAATTTTTTTTAGTTCTTCCACAAGAACAGTTGCCTTATACCTGCCTACTACAGCCAAGGACGAAAACAACTGGCGATTAAGGTTTGAAATGTCAAACCGGTCATAATCAACTAACACCAGTGACTTGACCCCTATTCTTGCAAGACTGTTCGCAATGTGACCACCTAATCCTCCAAGTCCGACAAGAAGAACTTTTGTATTTGCTATTTTCTTCCATTCTTCCAACGACATGATGCCAAAATTTTCCTGGAATTGATCTTCTTTTTTCATGGCCTAAAAAATCCTTTCCGAACAAATTTATGATATGGTCTCAAAGTATCAATAGTCTATCTGGTGAAAGGTCGCTTATCTATCTTCTTTAAGGGCGCTTGCTAGCACTTCTGCGAGTTCAGTATATCCTTCACTTTGGGCTGTAATGAAATTCCCATCTCTGACGACCAACTGATCGATAAAAACAGTATTTTCATAGCTTGCTTTCAGACTTTCAGGATTATCTGGGTCAAGCGCATTTCCAGTACATTTTTTTCCTCGAAGCAAACCCAAAGAGACTAGGATGTCGGCTCCTCCACAAATACCTGCAATGATTGCTTTCTTTTGATCAAGACGGGAAATAAATTGTGTCAGTTCCTTGTTTGCAAGCAGAGGAACAGGATTTCCTCCGGGAATCAGGAAAAGATCGATTGTGTCAGGATTAAGCTGACTTAGTGAGACGTCCGTCAAAAACCGTTGACCTTCCATGCTGGAATATTCCCTATTTTCCAAGCCTGCGGCTTGCAAAGTGTGATTGTTGAAATAAAGCAGGGCCAGCGCAATTTCGAATTCTGCGAATCGGTCGTAATAGAAAACTACTACATTTTTTTTGTTTGTCATTTTATTCCTTTCTGGGATATATGAATATATTTTTAAATTTCAAATTGAATATAATATGTCGATAAATATTGATGATAATACAATAGCTATTTGGGACAAATATCATCTCGCATCACAGAAGCGATCCTGTAATCTACACTCGGACCTTGGTAAGGATATTTGACTCCTTTTTTTGAGAGGATATGCATTGCTCTTTCAGGACAATGGTTGATACAGCGGTAACACAATGTGCAATTGTCTTTGGCGATAATCAGTCCATCTTTTGATTCCAAATTGGCTGTAGGGCAAAGCAAGATACATTTGTTACACATTGAGCATAGTTCATGATTGATCCTGATGGCTTCCTTGTATGCCGACTGTTCGATTTTTTCATAGGGAAACCTTTGCAAAAGTCCAAGCAATAAGGACATGAAATTGGAGCCTTTTCGCTGTGGTTTCCCAGAAAGGATCCGTTTTGCGAATTTGGATGCTTTCTTTTCCACACTTCGATCGATTTTAGCATAGTTTGGCTTCTTTTTACTGGTTAGAATCCGCAAGTCGGTAATATTGTTTGGCATCCGGAAATGTTCCTGCCAGAGAACTTTGAAACCTTTTTTTTCGAGAAGCCTTCCACCATAAGCAGCCCCATCGCCTGAAAACATAAGTTGTGTGCAAAGGACAAAAGCCTCTTTGTCGGAAGGCTCAAGCCTTTCAATGAATTCTCTGACGATCAGGGGAATGCTTGACCCATAAATCGGGTAGGCCAGACCAATCAAGTCTGATGTTTCAATGATTTTGGAAGCATCAATCAGATGCTTTTCGATGCTATAAAGCGAACATTCTTCGCTTGAACGAAATATATCGGTTATCTTTTTGGAAACAAACTGGGTATTCCCCGTTCCAGAAAAGAAAAAGAGTGCGATTTTCTTCATGAGTCAATCTCCGATCTTGTAATACATATTAGTAAAAATAATCATTTACATAAGAATTTCATTTGAATCTAAGCAGGGCAATCTGTTTTACTTGCTCCGCATCAATTTTAATCAAATTGGTAGCGTATTGGATGATTTTGGTGTCAGGAAATAGTTTTGTGAAAGCATCCACGGTTTCCAAAGCAGAAAATCCCACATTTTTTGAACGAAAATGCATCGGTATGATAATTTTTGGCTGAATTTGGTCGCAGAGTCGTTTTGCTTCTTCCGGACCGATAGTAAAATGACCACCGACAGGAACCAGCAATGCATCCAGTCCTTGGAGCTTCCTTGTTTGTTCTTTTGTAAGCTCACAGCCAAGATCGCCAAGATGAGCAATCCTAAATCCGCTTGCGGAAAGGACTGATAGAAAATTAATTCCCCTTTTTGCGCCTTGAAATGCATCATGAAATGATCTGATGCGTTCAATGATAAAAGGATTGGGCTTCGCGGTTGTCTCCAATTGAACTGCCTTGACATAATTGTGATCGTCATGTTGGTGGCTACATAGCACTTGGTTCGCTTTTAGATCGAGCGCTCCTAAACCCGGTATCATATCCGGATAATATGGATCAAGTACGATAGAATAACCTTCATGCGTGATCTTGAAGCAGGAGTGTCCCAACCATTTGATTTCCATAATGTTCCCTCCTTGATAATCTACTCTAAATTTGTTTATGAAGTAAATTCATGAATGGAAAAACCTAACAGAGTCAATATCCGATAAATGCATCAAATTTGATTTGTTCTTTGACAATTCCGTTCTGTTCGAGAAGTGCTTTAATCCCGTTTACAAATCCGGGGCTCCCTGACAGATAATAAAATACGTCGTTCTTATGCTTCAAAGCGGTTTGAATAATCACACTTTGCGTCGGTTCGACGTCGGCAGCGTAAAGAATATCCAAATCGACAAGTTTTTCCACTTCAGATTTGAAAGGGTAGTTTCCGTCAAGTTCCGAAAAAATCAAAGTATCGTTTCTGGAACTTTGGCTTCTTTGTTTCGATAAAAGCATGCTTCTGATTGGTGTAATACCGATTCCACCGGCGATAAAAACCGCTCCATAAGCTTCATTTAAAGAAAAGTCTCCCAAGGGAGCATTCATCGAGACTTCTCCTCCTAGTTTCATATCAAGCAGTTTTTGCTTGAAATCACTGGGCGCAGGAAGGATTCTTGTGGCTATACGGATAAATGACTCCTCATTTGTTGAAGCAATGCTGAAGGCTCGGAGTTTACGTCCTTCAACTTCTTCACCTATCAAACCGAACACTCCGAATTGACCGTTGACAAAAGTAAAACCTTCAGGTTTTGTAAAATCAAAAAGGTAATAATCTTTAACCAAATTCTCGCTGTGCAATAATTTTAGTTTATATACAGCAGCATTACTCATATTTTTCACCTCATTCGCAATACTAGATAACTCTATACATGAAAAGTAATTAAATCATATGTGATGTGTTGAACTTGAAGCTATTGCAAATAATAGATGTCGGTTAAAGAGAAATTTCTTCATATTCTCTCAGCACTTCAAGAGCTTTAAGCGTTATCCATTTTGAAGGTTTCCCTTTCACTTCTATTTTTGCTGCCATTTTCCCGTTAAAAGAATTTTGCATCAGCCATTTTCCGTCGGATCCCCGCTTTGCTTTCAATATCTCAATCGCATCCTGCAACCGTGTGTCGTGTATCTTCAATTCGGCAAATATTACTAGTAGCTCCAAAACATCAGTTTGATACATCAGGGGAAATCCGAAATGCAACCAACCTGGTTTAGATATTTGGTCAAGATCATGGCTTTTTTTATAGATGTGATGTCTCAAAAAATATTCTGCCAAGTCCGATATTTTATCATTTATTTCTTTTGTCCGCATCTTTTCAGGAATAGCCACGAGGCATTTCAGAGCCTTGGCTACCCCCATATGGCACGAATGTTTTCCCCAGCACATTTCAAATCTGGGATAAAATCCATCTTTTGGAGGATTTTGTGTTCCATCGTCCGTACGTTGAAATTTGAGAATCCAGTCAATCGCTTTTAATACTCTTTCATCTTCAGAGTATCCAAGTTTAATCAGACTATATATCATGTTGCCTGTCAAACAAGGAATTACGCTACTTGGAAGTCCTGTCAAGCTTTTTGAACTTTGATTCACGGAAAATCCTGATTTTTCAGGCTCCTGGGAATGTTTCAGGATAAACTCACAAGCTTGTTTTATCTTTGGTGATTCCGGAGACGCTCCTAGTTCGGCAAGCAAGAGCAGTCTCCATGCGGTTCCTCGATATTTATCGGTGTAAAAACGTTCTTGCTCCCCCCATGATCCGTCTTGATTCTGATTTTCAAGGATTGAAAGGATTTCCGAACTTTGCATTATCAACTGTTTTTCCGCTTTCACTTCGAAATTGTCAGTGGGTTTTCCAAGCAATTTTGTAAGAGTGAAATATCTTACAGACGGATTTGATTTTTCCAGTAGCCAGTCTATAATATTTTCTGACATGAAAATCATCTCTTTTCAAATTGAATGTAGAAATATACTATATGCATTTGAATTGTATCATTAACATCTTTCAATTTCGATAGAAATTCAAATATCTGTTGAGTTCTTATGCTTCAATGCCAAGTTTGTGTATGAATTCGCCGGCAATCACAAATTTAGTAGGAAGTGTAACCTCGTCCATCACAAACTGATAAATGACATAGCCTTCATAGATTTGCACGTTTCTTCCTAGGTCACTGGGAAGGGTTGGGACATTCTTCGGGTCAAATTTCAAGATTACCTGTTCATCATCGATTCTTCCTGCATAAACATATTCATTTCTGTCAAGGGAGAGCACGCCCTCACCTACTTCAACTAACCTGTCGCCTCGGTAACTTTCCAATTTCACTTCAGCAGATATAACGAAATCAGGATTATCAAGAATCCGTTGCTGCATGTGCTGTTCCTGAGCGCGGTATAAATCATCGATTCGCATACCATCGATTTTTCCGAAGAAATCATATATCATAGTCTTGCCACATTCAGGACAATAAAGACTATGCTTATTTGATTTCAAGAATTCATAACCACATTGTGGACAAAGATAAATGACGCTCTCAAGATTTGAGATATCGCTTTTTCTGTAAAAGTATTGTTTTTCATCAACAAATGATGAAGTGTTGAACTGCAGTTTATCGACTATTTCATCAAAGATTTGTTGTTCAGACATATTTATAAGTTGCTCTTTAGAAATAATCAAATCGACACTTGTCTCAATTTTTCCTGGAAAAGTCTTCTTTGTCCAAGGCGGGTTCACCAGATAAGCCCCCATATGCTTCACAACGTATATGTCTACTTTGGCCTTTTTTAGCAATTTTGCGACCGCAAAAGTGATAGACTGTGTCATACCGATTGGAGATATCTGCCCTTCGGGAAATATTGACACAATTCCTTTTTGCCTGAGAATCCTGAATACGTTCAATGTCGCAACCGGATCGCTTTGAAAGAGACATTTGGGAAATGCTCTGGAAAGTCTCAGAAAAAAACCTAGTAGCGGATCATAGAACATTTTGCTTGCGGCCATATAGCTGACCCTTTGGGGATAGATGGCTGCAGTCGTATAGATAAAGTCATAAAACGAAGTGTGGTTTGTCAAGACGATTGATGGACCTTTGATCTTGGTCGTTCGTTTAATCCGCTGTCCTTTGAAAAACGCAAAAATCTTGACAAAAAAGCCAAGCGTGATAAACAATAGCCAATTTGGACGTTTCATGATTTATAGAGAAGCAATCAAGTCTTCCTGGTTGGAAGAATTGTTGCGAATCGCCTCGGCGATTTCTTTTTGTTTGGGTCCGTCAATTTTATATCTCAAGGAAATTAGAATGCCAATTCCCATAAAAATCAAAGGAGCTAAAGCCATGATAATCCGTATCGCCAGCATGGCAGAATCCGGTTGACTGACAATTGTCGGTAGAGTCAAGTCCTGCGATTTAAATCCGGCAAATCCGATGATTGCCATCACAAGTGCAAGACCGATGGCTTGTGCGACTTTATTGATGAAATTCGTAAACCCGCTCATTTGACCGTCCAAACGGTCCTTGAACTTGATTTGTCCGGCATCGACCACATCGCCATACATTGTATGGGGAACTAGCCCAGGTCCGCTGATACCCAGTCCCATCAAAGCTCCTAACAAATAGATGACGAAAGGATTGACATTGGCAGGAATCAATAAGATAAATACTGCCGTAACAATCCACAAAATCGCACCAAAACGGTATGCAAATGTTTTTCCTTTTTTTGAAATGATAAAGAGATACATTGGCAGTGCGACAATCTGCATGGAAAACATGAGTGCAGCAGCAATCAACCCCACCATCGAAGATCCACCGCTTGCGGTGATGTCTTTTGTAATGTAAAAATCGACATAGAAGAAAAACAAGCCGCTCATGATTGCCATTGACATCTGTAAAACCAGAAACATGCCCAAATATTGTCTGAAGGGCCGAAGTTTCAATGGCTTGACTAGTTCTTTTACGGATAGTTTGGTCGTGACTGTCGGTGTCGATATTTCTTCTTTGACAAATAATCCCGTAAACAACACGCTGAGCCCGAACAATAATCCGAAGGAAAGGCTCATCACCTGAAAGCCGACTCTTGCATTCTCAAACAATGAAACAATGATTCCGGGAACAGCAACGCAGATGATTGACGCAAAAATACTGAATCCCAATCGATATGAGTTGAAAGAAGCTCTTTTTTGGTAATCACTGGAAATTTCACTTGAAAGCGAATAATAAGGTATCATAATGCTTGTCTGAATGGTTGTAAATACAAGATATGAAAGCAAGACAGCAACGACCCTCAGCACTTCACTAGAAAAGGAGTACGGAAAAAAGAGAAAATACATTCCCACAAGCACGAGTGGTGCCGAAATCACAAGATAAATCCTTCTTTTCCCTAATTTTGATTTTGTATGATCGGAAATGTAACCCATAACCGGGTCGGTAAAAGCATCCCAGCCTCTAGCTACAAGCATGATGAAACTAATCCAGAACGGATTGATTCCGACTGTTAGTGCCAAAAATCCCGGATAAAGGAAATTGATGATGTTAAAAGATCCTCCGCCAAAAATGTCTGCAGATGCAAATGCTAGTTTTTTTCGTAATTCGCGTTTTGCCATGACAATTCTCCTCCAAATAAGTTATGTAATTATAGTATATGATAAAATTGATCGATATTTCTATAACTTTCGAAAAAACAATCAATATATTCAAAAATTTAATGTACGTTCCTTGCTCGAGCATTCAATTGTATAATTAGCATTTTGATTGTTTTGAATTGACATCTCTCTATCTACATATTTGCATATCCAAAACAATTGGGACAAACAATTACGTAAAAATCAATAAAAAAGTATCCAAAGAACATTAAGTTTTTCTTCCCATGTCAAATATTTATTTTACTTCAAGGAAGCGAATCAAAAAAACAAACATGAAAAAGCAGATAGTGAATAAACTATCTGCTTTGTTTTTTTGTGTAATTTTCATGTCAATAAACGGTTGAAATATAATTGGATGATAAACGGTATGTCACTTGTTCTTTTTTAATTTTATGGCCTTTCCGTTGTCGACAAGTATCCGAATTCGCGCATTATACACATGCATAAAGCTATCAATAATGTCTCGATAATAGAGATCACTCCCCAACAAAAAAGCCGAGTTATTGTATTTCTCATCCGGAGTTTTGAATACGAAGTGCCATTCGTTTTTCGAAGTGTCTTGATAATTTACATATGCTAATCCAACGTAATCGACAAACGAAATATCTGTGTTCAGCATCTTGTCGTAATCAATCTGGTACGAATCATTGGGCATGATTTTTTCATATACATTTATATTGGTCTTTCCCGTGATAAGGATGAGTTTTTGCGTTTTAACTTTCATGATTTGAAGGATACTGTATGAGGAATATATTAGGACGGAACCCACAGAAACAAGCATTACTAATGCAATACCTTGTTTTGAAGAAAAAATTAATAGGAGTACAAAAGATATTGCCGATAATGAAACTAAAATAATATAGACGACTTTATACACATAAGTGAACGTAATGAGGTGTGAGCGGTCTTTTAAAAACATCCACTTATTATTCGAAGCGAATGGTCTCATTTTCCGTTTTTGGAAGAATAATATCAGAAAATGAATCAAAAAAGGCAAAAGAAATGGAAAGCATTGAGCATATATGAAATATTGTATGCCGATTTCGGAAGCATACGAAAACGAATTACCGATCCAAAATAAGGAGACAATCGAATAAGCCAGTAAAGTTTTTGCATTATAGTTTTGATAATTGCTAAAGATCCATCGGATTACAAAGTACGCAATTACATGTGATAAAGAATTATATAGAAAATCCAACATTCAAGTTTCCTCCCAAGTGAGTGATTAAGATAATCATCACTCATCAATCCGATGAAATTATTCAAAAACAAAACAAAATGCAGTCATTTAATTTCTATTGTCATTTTCTTTTGCCGGAAGATTCCATAATAATCTTTCAAATGTAAAGCACAAATCTACACGATAAAATCTACATTCATTATACAAAAAAACATTCGGAGTAGCAATGAGTATTGATAATTTTTTTATAGTCATTCTATTTTCCAAGACGATTCAAGTAAAAATATCATTCCTTTCAAGGCAAAATCTATTTTCTAAATGAAGAATGAATAAAAAAATGCGACATCAAGTCGCTTTTTATGCATTTAGCATAGGGAAAATGATAGCGAAAAAAAACGAATAAGGATGATGGGGTTTTCCTGTCTGTGTCCACGTCTGTCTCCCGATCACTCATCCACATATTTTATAATGATCATTTTGGCCTTTAATAGTATGTCGTTTGCATAAAACCAAAAGCAGATTTTTTTTCTTAGAGCCACAATTCATATTCCGTAATTCCATCTTTTGTTTGTCCATGCGCTTTGTTAAATCCATGCTTCTTGAATAATTTTAGACTTCTCATATTAATGTCTTCTATTCCCGCTTTTAGGCAATCAACTTTATCTCCAATTATTTTACTTACGTTTTGAATGAGATCGCCTAAAACAACACTTCCGTATCCTTGTCCGATATATTTGGGATTGGCCACCATCGGGTTAATCCCTAAGATTAATTTCCCTTCCACATCAACATAATAATTGATAATGACAACTGAGACAACTTCATTGTCAATCGAAGCAACTTTTATGATGTCTTTGATATTGCTCATTTCATTCGGATGGTCTTGATACCAGACATACATATCCGAAAAACACACATTAAATAATGCGAAGTTGTTAACAAGAATGGCGTTTTTACTATATGATTCCAGAATCCAATCATCCAGATTCGTATCAAGATTTGGGTTGTAATCTCGCCATGATACCATTGATTATTCCTTCTTTCCATAATTGAATAAATTAGTATGCCTGTTTTGACAGTTTCATTACGCAAAATATAGAGATAGCAACCCATACTGTAATTGGCCTATTTGCTCTTAGTCAGATGCTTTTGGACAGTTTTTGAGTCTCTCATTATTACCCATTTGTTCATGGGAAACTGAATGGCAAATGACATCGTCATATTTATATTTTTGACTATGATATCTCCCCACGTCTCGCCTACAAGGTTGACAATTGGCTCTCGAATCAGCGTTGGAAGCCAAAGGGAAATAAAGAAAACCACTAGAACCATGATAGCATACATGATTGCGCTTTTCAAAACATTGTTTGTAGCTTTGAATGTGGCTTTTCTTTGAATAAAGAAATTGAATGTCTGAGATATGATAAATGACAAAGCAAAAGAAAGCAAGGCACACAGTCCGCCGTTGACAATGGAATAATCAAAAAGCCAAAATTGGATCGAAACATCTTTCAGCTTAGTGAATATCCAATAGTTGAACAGCGAAAATGTTCCAAAATCAACGACTGTCGTAACCATACTAAACAACGTGAACAAGATAAATTGCCATAGTGTTTTTTTCTTTGAATTATCAGTTTTTTCTTGTACACAAGTATTATTGTCCAATATTGCTTTCTCCCTGTTTAAGTGTCATAACAAAATATTCTGATTACTCGCGGAACAATGAAATAGGTAGAAATAAGTGCAAGATAATTATGACAGTTTATTTATATTGAAATTCGATTTTCGATTCAGAGAAACGGATATATCTGTTCCGGCGATGTCTAAGTTCGCTTCCTGAAAAAAAGAATAAGGAAAAGGCCTCCCAGAACATAACCCATCCGCCGATAAACAAGCCTTCAAACAAGATTGACAAAGGATACTCTACTATCAAGATATTTTGAAAAAAATAGGAGACAGACAGAAACAAGATGCCCATGGTGACATAAGCCATGATTTTTCGGTTGTTTTTTTTAAGTTCTTTCATGATAAAATGCCTTATCATGAAGAAATTATGATAAATGGCCTCTCGGGAAGTATCTTCCTTTTTTTCATCGATAACTTCTTTGGGCAGCTGAAAGCAAAGTTTAATCTTATCTTTCATTGGGATATCATTGCCGATTTGTTCAATAAATTCCAAAAGATCTGGCTCTAAATCTTTTCTTTTTAAGGGAGCTGCATCCCAGGCGTTGAATAATTCATCATAACTATCCAATGAAATTTGAGTAAAATAGCAGTTTTCTTCCTCTATATACGAGTATATCTGATTCAGCATTAACGTTTTTTTTATCTTTCTCATTTGAAATTCCTCGGTTCTGACCATAGAATATACTTCTATGATTTGTTATTCCTGAAAAAACAAATTTGATTCTCATCTCAATAATCGATTTTGATGTATTCCCAATATTGTTTTGTGTCAGGTTTTCATAAATATGATATCATAATTCAAAAGAATTTTTGCATACATCATAATAATTACAACCAATACGATTGATGTTTTTTTGAAGAACTGTTCTAATATGCTTCTTTGTGATAAAATATTTGAGAGGTGTTATTATGTCTTTTGAAATAAAATCTTTATCTCCCAAAAATCAAGATGATTTTTTCTCTCTCTTTGAAGCCGACAATTTTGGCCATTCAAGAGCGTGGGGAAATTGTTACTGCAGATATTATCAGACTAGTTGCTCTTTCGAGGAATGGATGAACCGAAGTGCGCGGTTCAATCGCGAGGATGCCATCAAGGCAATTCAAGCTGGGGATATGTGGGGATTTTTAGCCTATGAAGACAACAAGTGCGTTGGCTGGCTCAATGCTTCTTCAATCATTAATTATCCTCGGATTCTGGCTGACCTGCCGAAAAAGTATCATGACTCCAAAATCGCCCTCACCATCTGTTTTGTCATTGAAGAAAGCAATCGTCAAAAAAAAGTTGCCTCTAGATTGTTGGATCACGCTATTGAATACTTTTTCTCTCAAGGTTACTTGGCGATGATCTCATTTCCAAGAGAAATGAAGCTAGCTGAACAAAACTATCGTGGTTTCAGAAAAATGTATCTTGATAGAGGATATACCGAGGTTGAGGAAGGCATCTTTTTACTAAAAAAGGCGATATAATCACCATGATTTACATACTACAACTGCCTTTATTCGGAATCGAAAGCTGATTAGTACTGATAATTTTAGGCAGAGCCCAAACAAGATTAAATTAAAAATGCGACCATGGGTCGCATTTTGTATTATTGTCAGATGTTTCGGAGATTGAAAAAAGAAAAGCCTTGAACGATTATCATCCTAATTCACCCATGATGCCCAACCGTCCCAAGAGAAGTTGTTTGTCAGTCTTCGCACTTCACTTCCATCGCTTTTCATTATGTAAATTTCAAAATTGCCATCCCGTTCGCTTTGAAATACGATCCATTGACCGTCAGATGTCCAGGATGGATTTTCGTTTCTACCATCTTCTTCTGTCAAGGCAACGTCATTACTTCCATCCAGATCAACTATATGAATCGACGCCTGGTGGTTAGTAAGATCATTCAATGAATAAATGATACGATCTCCTTCTGGATGCCACTGTGGAAAGACGAAATGACTGGAACCATCGTCCACATCAGGAATTTCGATCTTTCTCTGATTGTCACCATCGGGATCCATTAGATAGATTTTGTATCTTCCATCACGGTTCGACATGAATAATATCTCATCCATTGTTGGAGAGAAGCATGGTCTTTCGTCTCGGTATGGATTGTCAGTCAATCTGATTGGATTACTGCCGTCTGCATCGACTACCCATATTTCCGTATATTCGTTGAAATCAACAATATATATCAGTTTCAATCCATCCGGCGACCAGGAAGGATGAGTGACATTTGAAGCTGAATTTGTAATTTTCACCGCTTCTCCTCCGGAAATTGACATGACAAAAATATTATCTATGCCATCCCGATTTGATACAAACGCAACTTTTTCTCCATCTGGTGATGTCGAAGGACAAGTGTCATCGGCAGGATGGTTCGAGAGATTGACAAGATTTTCACCCGAATCGTCGATTTTGTAGATTTCATTATTTCCCGATCGCCCGGAGTAAAAGACAACCTCATATGTTCTTTCTGTGTTTTCGGTATTTGTTTCTGTCGAAGTAATGCTATTGTCAACACATGAAAGGCAAATACAAGTCATAAACAAGATAATTATTAACCGGAATACCGCTTTAGTTATTACCATATGCCATACCTTCCACGCTCATAATTTCTGAAATGATGAAAAGCCAAAAAAGACATTTTGCCTATTTATGATTTTATTGATAACCGTTATGATTAACGACAAAAATACACATCGACCGCATTTTGATAGAATATCATTTTCAGTTCTTCGTTTGTAAACTTTTTACTATCTCTAAGATAGGAAATCAGATGCTCATATGAATCATAATTCAATGCGGAAGGCATATCCGATCCCCAAATGAGTTTTTGAGCACCGACAATATCTTTTGCAGTTTCGACATAAGTCAATGCAGTAAGAAACGGATATTTGTCGGGTTTTGTATTATTTGGCACGGATGCCAAATCAAACCAGACGTTTGGCAAACTGAGTTTTGCAACATTTTCCTTTAATAAGTCCAATTGATTGATTTGGTGAGATCCCAGATGACAAATAACAAATTTCATGTTTGGATATCGTAAGATAGCTTCTCTTAGATTATCAACTTGGTGACAGTCGTTTCCGGGTCTGCCAATATCGATGACAAAAACCAATTTTCTCTCATTTGCCATAGCGTACACTTCATACATTAAAGGTCCGTTTAGGTCCACGGTATCATGGTTGGACATAAGTCCGGAGGAATTGGATACCTCCATTTTAATGATTCCAAACCCCAACTCATCGAATAGGTGATGGATTATTTTTGATTTGTTTCTGGTGAATGGATCATATGTCGCTGCACCAACAAACCGGTCTGGGTATTTTTTTATTGCTTCATATGTATACAGGTTTTGAAAACCTAGATACATGCCTTGTAAAAGCACCGCTTTTTCCACGTTGTGTTTATCCATAACTTGGATTAATGTTTCCGGAGAACACCCAAAATCACCCAAACCTTCTGGAATCATCCGAAACTGCTGCCCTGAAGCATATTGTGCCAATCCATTGCCGATAGCCCTAAGTTCTCCCTGAGAGCCATAGCCGTTTATATGTTCACACACATGAGCATGTCCATCAATAATTTTCATCAAAAAAGTCCTTTCACTTTTGTCTAGAAATACACTTATTATCTTTTTCTGCAGTCTTTTACACATGAATGCCTAGATATTATAATCATATCATATCTAATTCGATATGTACTTCATATTTTAATTTTGAAATGAACGCTTCCATCTAGCATTGATGTTTTCTTGTTTGTTTGCTAAAAAAAACAAGCCGAAAAACGACTTGTTTAAAATGAATATTTGATATTTGCCTAGGATATCCCTATACAACTGGATCTTCGAAATCAAACTGCATTCAATTACATATTATAAATTGAACTAATAATGGAAAAAAAGTCTTTGTCACTGATAATTTTTTCGATAAAAGCAATATATTCCGCTTCTGTATTAAGTGTTATCGTACGCCATTCTGCAGGGTCTTTTTCGCGCTTGATATCCTTTAATATTTCGTCAACGAAACTAACATTGACAGGATAAGGCATAATTCCGTGTGAAACTCTTAAGATAGGTAATTTAAATTTATTATCCTTGAAACTTCTGACATATACTTCATGACTAATTCTGCAGTTTCTAATTGAATTAGTAAATTTGGCTTCATTGTCAAACTGGACATAACCGAAAACAACGCGTTCTGAACTCCCCGCTACTAATTCATCAAATCTTTTCGCCAACAAATCTTTTGGCATGGGACTTTCCTTAAAGTAGTATTTCATTGTTAATCCTCCTTGTATATTGACATTATCGTTAAGTGATCACTTTATGAATCACAAACGGGTTTGTAATCAAATAGTTGTTTTACACAAACGTATTATATACAGTATTTATTCTTTTTACAACTATACTACTCATTAAATAATTATTGAATCACATTTGGACATCTTATGACATTACCTACTTAATGATACTAACGATAAAATACAGATTATTAGAAACTAAGCTTACTCAAAGTGAGGTTGTTATTCATCCCTTTCAGATTGGGAATGTAATATTTATCTATTCAAATTGAGTGACGATAATTTGTTGTCAATCGAAATAAAGTAAGAATTAAACTGTCAAAACGAAGGTTATTTGGATATCTTGCAATAACTTTATTTGTTTCAATAACTGATTTTCTATGCCTCTGATGACGTGCCAAAATCGATACATACAGCTCGTGTTTAATTTGACAATCATAAAAGACTTTTGAACGTCTTGACATTCTTTTTCACTTAACCTATAATGAAACAAACTTCAACAATCTTTTTGGATTTTCCGATGATTCATTTTTTGAATTCTAATCGATAAATCAATTGACATTATGTGCTTTCTTTTCCTGATCGGAAAAATTTGGATGATGGCTTTTTTCTATTGACAATGATAAATTCGGGATTTTATCATAGGGGGCAATCTGTTATGAAAAATACAATAATCAACAAACTAAATCCTCTGCCAGATCAAGTTGTTTCTTCAAGAAAACGTGGTGTTGGCTATGTACCGCTATTTAGGCATACACCTACCGAAATCGCCTCAGACTCACTAATTATCGATACGCTAATGCAAAATTCGCAAAATACTATCTACTTCAAAGATATAAATTCAAAGTTTATTTTGTTCGATGAAGCTCTCGCAAAGGCATTTGGCGTGAAAAATCCAGATGATTTGATTGGTAAAAGCGATGCGGATGTTTTCCCCGAAGCACTGGCAAAGCAGAAAAGACAAGATGAAATCGTAATCATGAAAACCGGGATCCCGATTATCGATAAAATGGAACAGGGAATGAATGCATCAGGCGAGATACTAATCCTTTCGACTTCAAAATATCCCCTTTACGATTATGAAGGAAACATCATCGGAACATGGGGTACATCGCGCGATGTGACCAAACTTGTAAGAGCCGAGGAAGAACTTGCAAAGGCAAATGCCAAACTACATGCACTTTCTTTGATTGATGATCTAACAGGACTATTCAATCAACGCCATTTTTATGAAACCTTGGAATTAACAATGAAATTGTTTGCCAGAAAAAGACTGGGCGGTTTTTCTGCAGACTTTTGCCTTATTTTCTTGGACATAGATAATTTTAAACTGGTTAACGATACTTATGGTCATGTGATCGGAGATGCAGCTCTTCGCTTTGTTGCCGGGCATATGATGGGTCACACAAGATCAACAGATGTTTGTTTTCGATATGGTGGCGACGAATACGCAGTGATTTTGCCTAACACGAAGCTTACTGAAGGGAAGAAAATAGCTGAAAAATTACGGTTTATCATCGCAGAGTGTCCTTTGGTAATTGATAAAAGCACAATCAGCCTTACCATAAGTTTGGGTATCGTGGGTTTTGACAACGAAACAATAGCATCAAATTTAGTTGAAAAAGCAGATGCGAAATTATATCAAGCAAAACATGAAGGCAAGAATCTTGTCAGGTAAATTATTATAATTGAGTCGTGAAACAAAGTGTGATTAATTGAATTAATAAGATGTTAATAAATTCATAATCCATGTGAATATTAACGTCTTTTTTTTGCATTAGAATATCATTCTGTCTTGTTGGAATATTCAATCAAAATGAATAATACGTATCCTGCTAACTACAATTTTACATGTAAAAAAGCATTTTTTTCATATGTGAATACCAATATGACAATATTTTTGATTCCATGTTAATTGAGTTTGGTATGAATTATATAACTATTATATTTCTTATATTTTCTATAAAACAGCGCGGATATGTCGTATTTTTGTGATTACAATATAATAGAATGCAAAATTAAAATATATTACTGAAATGCTTTGTAAATGGCAAAGTGAATTTCTTTCTCATCATTATGAAGTCAAATAAAATCGAATGGAAACTGTCTGTGGATAGATTCAGGTTGCTTAACTGAGTACCAAACGAAGACAAAAGGCGCACCCCATTGTGAGGAGAACGCCTGATTTCATGAGAAAAAAGCAGATTCTTAGTAGGTTTTCTTAGTTTTAACTCCGCTGTTCGCCGAAGTAGTCGACGTGCTCCCAGCTATTTGAGGAGTTTTAATCTTCGGGTTGTTTTTATCGGCTTTTTTCTTTTTGTTGCTCTTGTCATTGTGCTTTTTGTCGTTTTTGTCCATTTCGAATCCCTCTTTTTTTTGTGAATAATCAATCCCAAAGCAAATAGGACTGCTTCTTCATATAATTAATTATTATTATATCTTAAAAACACAAAAGCATATAGGCATTCTTGAATAATACAAGGAAAATTTGATTACTTTCGCGAATTTGTCGGTTATATAGGTCACTGTGTGGCCCAAAAAGCGTTCAAACAGGACTATTTGTAATTCTCATTAATATTTAATTTGATTTGTTGCTATTTGTAATGGATCCCAAACTGTTGAATATGGTGGAGAATAAGCTAAATCCAATTGTGAAAATTCTTTTGCAGTCAGGCCCTGTGTTATCGCTAGAGCCAAAATATTAATGCGGTCTGAAACACCTTTTTCTCCGACTAACTCTGCGCCTTTTAAAATGCCCGTTGTTTGTTCATATACTATTCGCACGAAAATTTCTTTTGCGCCGGGAAAATAATTGGATTGGTTTTTTGATAATACATCGACATAGGCGTAATTTCGATTCAGTTTCTTTGCTTCATCAAATCCCAGACCAGTTTTTGCAAAAGTAAGATTGGCAACTTTTATGACATTTGAACCAATAATGCCCGGAAAAGCAATTTTATTTCCAGCAATATTTTCCGCCACAATTCTTCCGGTTTTATTTGCGTGCGTTCCAAGCGGTACAAAGACATTTTCTTTCTTAAGCAAGTGATAATATGCTACGCAATCACCTGCTGCATAGACATCTTCGATTGAAGTCTGCATAAATTCATTCACAACAATTGCCCCATTTGGCAAAGTTTGTATTCCGGTGTTTTCTAGAAAAGCCGTGTTTGGTCTAATGCCAATGGTTTCAATAACCAAATCAACTTCATATTCGTTATTTTCAGTATGTACTTTTATTCTTTGTCCATTTCGTTCATATGATTTTAAAATGTCGTTAACATGCACATCAACACCAATGTCAATTAACGCTGTTTTGGCTTTTTCAGCAATATCATAATCAAAATTATTAAGAAGCTGACTTGTAAGTTCGATTAAATGAACCTTAAGTCCTTTGTTTATTAGGTTTTCCGCCACTTCAACGCCAATATATCCGCCACCGATGATCGCAACGCTTTTTGCTGTTTGCAAAGCGGTTTTAAGTACGCGTGCATCAGAGAGTTGATTTAGGACAAAAATATTCACTGTATCGCTTCCAGGAACGTTCGTTCTGTTTGCAACGGTACCTGTAGCGATAAGCAATTTATCGTAAGTGTCCACGATGATTTCATTATTGGTTTTGTTGATTGCAGTTATCGTTTTCTTGGCAGGATAGACATAGACAACTTCATGATTTAAAAACACTTTAATATTGTCTTTTTCAAAATCTTCAATATGTCTGGCGACTAATCTGTTTTCATCTTTGACAATATCACCCAAGTAATAAGGCATTCCACAACCGCTATAGCTCAGATCAGTTCCTTTTTCAAATACGTGAATGACTGCATCGGGATCAAGGCGTCTTAATTTTGCTGCAGCAGACATTCCTGCAGCCACGCCACCGATAATTGCTGTTTTCATGTGATTTCACCTCCAATAGCGTTTGTTCGCTACCATATTTTGTGTTCTATGTCATTTCTATACTTCTGATATAATGTCAAATACTTGAATATTACAAATAAATAAAGCAATAATACAGGGTTGTTTAATATGAACAGCGATAATATTTGCCACGTGGATCTAGACTTTTAACACGCCTCGAAAACCTCTAGAAGAATAATATGAAGAAGCCCCGTTGTGATAGATAAAAACATTATTGTATCGACGGTCGCAAAAAACTGCGCCATCTAGTTTTCTGATAGTTTCGGGTGTTTTTACCCAGCTTGAAGTTTTAAGATCAAAATCACCTAGTTCTTGTAATTGCCTGTATTCTTTCTCGGTTAACAGATCAATCCCCATTTCACGAGCCATATTGATAGCACTATCTTTTGGCTTATATTCTTTGCGAGCATCCAATGCTTCATTGTCATAGCAAGTATTTCTTCGTCCAATGGGGCTTTCTTTAGAACAATCATAAAAAAGATATTCTTTTGTAGAAGTGTCAATGCCGACAACATCAGGTTCTCCACCTGTTCTTTCCATTTCAAACAATGACCAGAGTTTTTCGGGGTTTTCAACCAGTTTTTTTTGAATTTGGTTCCATTCGATTTCCTTGTGATGCGATTGATTCATTTCAAAACGGGTTTTTACCGTTTGAAGCAACTCATTTAATTGATCTTGTGATAATTCTTTTCTCATGATTTATTCCTTTCATGATACATGGATACATCTATTGTACAATATCATCAATTAGATATCAAAAGATATGATTGTTCATATAAATAGTCTTGTCCGAAGTTTGTTTATCTTTAAAACAAGGCAATCCACGCAAGTTTATTTCTAGGCTATTCTCTTTCACTTCTATTGTATATCAAATATCAGAGTTGTCATATTGAAGTTGCTCTTTTTGGAAGCAACTCGTAATCATATGATAAAATCACCCTCTGTTCAATTTCCATACTAATCCACCGGATTTTAATTATCAAAACTGTCAAAAATATCTCTTTGAATCCAAATAATTCGCGTAGAGCTGATTGGTCTGCAGCAAAAAGAATTCGGTTATTTTGTTTCGGTTCATTCCTTGTTCGAACATTTCTTTGCAATACCTGACTTCGCCGATAATGATGATGTTTTCTTTTTTGCTGAAGTATATTGGAATAACGGGCAAATCAATGTTTCTTTTTTGCAGGTATTGTTTTGCCAATAATACAAATCCTGCTTGATATTTTTCCAGGATTTCTTTGTAGCCCTCTTCCAATTCTTCAGGGAAAATCAAAATCGAATTGCCGACATCAAGATGCTTGATGCTTATATCTATCGTGTGAAGCAGTCGCAAATCTCTATAAGTGGGAATTACATGCATAGCTATAAAAACAAGCTTGGAAAAAGGAGCACAAAGAGTTGAAAGAATGAAAGCTGCGCTTTTTCCGAATTCAAGTTGTTTTCTATAGAAAACATGATAAAGATACTTCCATCTTGCGCGAACATTCTCAGTCATCTGGTGTGCTCCCCAAGGAATATAAAGACTGGGAAAATACAAAGAAAGCGATATTGGACCCGCCGCAGCATTGTGGTTGGAAATATAGATGGCTTTTTCTGGAAGATTTGTATTCCCGATAATGACAGGCTTTTTTTTGAAAATACGCATGATTGCCATTATTACACGGACGACGATCCCTAATTTAGTCAACTTGGATATCTTTTTCATCCTTTACCTCAAACATTTTGTCATAATATGTATCTTCACAATTATTTCCATCTATGAATTCTTGTAAATATGAACCAAACTGAAGGGAATCACCTTCAACAATCACAGTCATTACGAAACTTATACAGATCACACAAAACTAAATCATGTCTTGTCAGTCTCAAGTTTATTTCTTGGCGATTTTCTTTCACATCTATTGTATATTAAATCCCACTGAAATAAAACGCTCTAGAAGTATTTTTACTGAATTTTCTATAATCGATCAATTCATCAAAAAACCTGAAATTTTGAAAATCTCAAGTTTTTTGGGGTTATCTTCTTGAACATGTTGTATAGATAATTCATGCAAGTTAGGAGCAATATGTTTCCCCAGACCAGCTATGTCGAGGTGTGCGAAGCGTTAGACAAAAGTGCCTCGACTTCTCCAACTGTCTACGCCAATACATAGCTATATATTTCTGGAATACTATTCATATGTATATGACAATTCCGTCATGGAATCTTTTTTTTCTTCTTTAAAAAAGAGACCGTGAAAAAAATGATTCCATTCACTATCATTCTAGAATATATCAAGATGGTGAATGAAAATATTACTTATTACAACCACGTTCGATTTCACCGAGGTATTGGCATGCTGACGCCAGTTGATAAAGAAAAAATATATTACTCACTAAATTAATCAATATTTTCAATAAAAAAAGCGCTATTTTTAGCGCTTTATTGACATTTGTCTTGTCAGTCGAAAGTTTATCATTTCTGCTGTTTATTGGCTTTTTATCAAAAAAGGCCAAAATAACCACTGTTTCATAAAGTATAAAATATTGTAAGAGGGGGATTGTTCCTCACCTACGCCAATAAATATGAATACTCATTAACTACCGCCATAATAATTATCTCAAATTCATGAGAAACTGTTTTGTCGCCAATTGTATAATTAAATACTTTCCCATTTTCATCGCGCACAATAAAATGGCTTTCGGTTAAATGAAGGAATCCTACATTGGAAGAATCTGCAAAATCATTTTTTTCCCAGAATAATGTAATTTTATCCTTATAAGGTCTTCCAGTATGTGGGCAGAATGTACCACAGTTACCACATTCGTTACACATACCGTCAATATGAATAATCTGTTGTTTTTGATCGAATAAATCTGATGTAACTTTAATACTTATATTTGCTCTATTCGGGCAAACATCTACACATATATCACAAACTTGATCACACTTTAAACACCGCAATCCTTCAAGTTTTGCTTCTAATCTTTCTTGCAAAGTACCTTT
>CAYWOK010000015.1:0-25955 GCA_964459895.1 uncultured Candidatus Izemoplasmatales bacterium | reverse complement strand
GCTGCAGCCTCATTCAGAACCATTTACACAGACGCTGCACAAATTACGCTTGTCAAGTACGGATTCTCAGGCTTAGGCGGTTCACTGACCGAAGCAGATTACTTTGACTTGTTCGAATTCAACACTTTAGATGTCTATGAATTAATATACATCAAAGCATACCGAGATGCATATGCAAGGATTCTCGCTGCTGACTAATTTCTTTCTAGATTAGTTTTTAATTACTTTTGGCTATGGAAGGCGTGGTTCGCCACGCCTCCACATGGCCTTGTTGAAAGAGGAAAAACATGAGAATCATTCAAAAACTGATTTTTATCCTGACCATTCTAATTGCCATCGTTTGGTTCTTCTATACTCTAAGTTTCTCATCAGGATGGGCACTTGGGCAACCACTTGGTACATTTTTCACAGAAGCTCAAATTGCTAACAAGATACTGTTTAAATGGGGTTTATGGGCAGTGATATTTTCAACAGCAAATTTGATTATGAATACCCATAGCAACAGAAAATTTTTTCTTCTGAATTATCTGTTTATTTTATTGACAATTGGTTGTTTCATTGGCTCAGGCATAAAAATCCTGGAAGTAGTTCCTCCGCTAAAAATCTTGTATTCCGAACTTAGTGAAGGCATGTTATTTTTTATCACTACATTTAATTATTCAGAAATTGGCACAAATGTGTTTGACTTTGGTGTCGCTTTTTCCTATGTGCTTTTTGCTCAGGCTTTCCTTGTTACAGTATTCACAATCATCAAATCAATCAATCAAATTAAACGTGCTAAGATAAAAAGAAACAAGAAGTTGGAGGCGAGTCTATGAAACCATTTGATATGAAAGTTGACAAAATGCGTTATCAGACCAATTCAGCTGGCTATCTGTTTGTCTTTTTATCGCTGGTATTCAGCATCGTTGCATTATTTACCTTGATCAATTATGATTCATTCGGCGAAGGTTTGAACCCGACTAGGGTTGTTCCTGATCTGCGGATTGGAATTGAAATAACAATTGGCATCATTTTGATGCTTTTAACCTTTCTCGCCGCAGAAAAAGTCAAATTTTATGATCCCATTTGGTCATATTATGGTCTTTTTATTTTAGCAGGTATTAATTTTCTACGCATTTTCAATATTCCCAAGTATGCTTTTGACAAGGGCTGGATTACAGAATCGACTAAATTTTGGACTAGTCTGGAATTAGCTGTTTCAGCTTTGTTGTTGATAGTTGCAGGTATCATCTCTGTACGCAAAGTCTATTTATTACATAATCACATGAAAGCGATTGATAAACATGGGAACAATGCAGTTTAGGAACATCAATAAAGTATATATAAATGGAGTTCAGGCAGTATATGATTTCGCCATGGATGTCAAAGAAGGCGAATTCATTGTTTTGGTCGGCCCTTCAGGGTGTGGAAAAACAACAACACTAAGAATGGTGGCTGGTTTGGAAGAAATTTCATCCGGAGAGTTGTATATCGATGACATTTTGGTGAACAATATTGCACCGAAAGATCGGGATATCGCAATGGTATTTCAAAACTACGCTTTGTATTCACACATGACAGTTTACCATAACATGGCTTTCAGTCTGGTCCTAAGAAAAGAGAATTCCGATTTGATTCACGAACGGGTAATGTGGGCTGCAGATATTTTAGGTTTAATTCCCTATTTGAACAGAAAGCCAGCTCATCTTTCGGGTGGACAACGTCAGAGAGTTGCTTTGGGGAGAGCTATAGTCAGAAACCCAAAGATATTTTTGCTTGACGAGCCTTTGTCTAACTTAGATGCCAAACTACGAGGCTCAATGAGAAAAGAACTTAAGGAATTACATCACAGATTAAAAACCACAATGATATATGTTACACATGATCAAATTGAAGCCTTGACTTTGGCGGACAGAATTGTTTTAATGAAGGATGGTTATATTCAACAGATCGCCACTCCATATGAAATCTATTACAATCCGGCAAATTTGTTTGTGGCGAATTTCATTGGCACGCCACCAATGAACATTTTTACAGTTTTGATAAATCACGATGGAATGTTAAATATTGAAAACAACTTGATTGACATATCCATGCACCCCGCATATAAGGAATTAAAATCTCGTGGCTACTTTGGAAAAGAACTTGTGATTGGAATCAGACCGGAAGATATCAAAATCGAAAGAAAGTCTGATACTTCGTCAGGCTATTTTTCCGAAGTTGAAGTATATGAATTGTTGGGAAGCGACGCTCTCGTTCACTTCAATATTGGCAAAAACTCTGTCATTTCCAAGACCTTTGAAAGAGAAGGCATTCAAGTAAATGACTTGATCAGTTATGGTTTTGAAACCAAACACATGTATTTCTTCGACAAGGAAACGGGGGCGCGAATCTATGGAAAAAACTGAAGATATGACCAAACCGTTACCATGGGCAAAACGCTGGTATTCATTCAATAAGCAAAAAATCCCAATGATTTTCACGTTCTTTGGAACTATTTTCTTCACTGCGTTTCTCGATTTCAATATCCAGGGAACCGATATCAAGCTACTTTCACATATCGCAGCGATAAAGAAATTGTCCAACTCAATTCTCAGCAATTTATCAGCTTTATTCATCTTTGCTATCTACTTGATTGCAATAATGCAACTGTTCAATACATTTACTTTCGCTAAAAAACGTTCTCCATTTGGGCTGATCATGATTTCTGTACTGACTGTAGTGCAATGCGTTCTGGTTGGATTTTATACAGCAGTTTTTTATGTTGAACAAGCAAATGTTCCCCAGTATGTACTTGGCGACGCTGCCAGATTATCATATACTGTCTTTATCATCGGGGCGGTACTCTTCTTGATTGGATCAATTTTCGCTTGGTTCTATGTGGATTGGAAATATGTCAAAATACCGGAAGAATAAGGAAGAAGAGGGAAATCCACAAAATCCCTATTTTATTGACAAATTCGCCTCTATTTCACCAAGATTCAAAATTGGATTTTTGAAATTCTGGCTTGCTGGCATGACATGCTTTCTCGCATTTATGGGACTTCCCTCCCGTTTTGATTATCTTGACAGAATCGTCATGTATTGTCTGCTGATGATCCTTGGAGTTGAGTACCTTTCCAATTCCATTATTTGGTGGATGAACAATGACAAAAGCAATACTTTGAAATATTTGCCCCATACGTTTAAAAGAAGATCTGCCTTAAGTATTTTAATGACAACTGTTTATGTAATCATAATGGTAGTATTTACCCATTATTTTCTTCATTTTTGGGTATTGCTTGGAATTCCTACCATTGGCGATTTGATCAGCGAATCGACTGTCGATCCTTTCAGTTTTGCATTTGTTTATTTGTTATTTGATTTTATCTGGGTAAAATCGAGGCTGTTATTGCTCCGTCTCAAGAAAAAAAAGGATTGAGAATATGTTCAAACCACTTTATGTTTCTTCTAGAAGCATTACATTAGAAATGACAAACAATGATATTTTTTATGCATCCACAGAATACAACGTATATGTGGATGATGTTTTGTTTAGGGCAAATATCAAAACAAACGTCGTTTCACTTTTTGGACTTAAACCTGGCCATGAATACAACATCAGAATTCATGACTATTCCATTCAGGTTAAAACCGCTTTTGAGTCTGCGTCCCTTAACGTTAAGGACTTTGGAGCTGTTGGTGATGGCAAGAAAGACGATACTTTGGCTATACAAACCGCTATTCACGCTTGTCCGAAAAACGGTAGGATTCTGATTGAAAAAGGCATATATCATGTATGCCCATTGTTTATGAAAAACGATATCACGATCGAATTAGAAAAAGAAGCAATTTTATTAGGAGATACTGACAGAAGTAACTATCCGATCCTTCCTGGACAGATTATCCACTCGAATGGGACTGTATTTGAATTATCCAACTGGGAGGGAAAACCAAACCCGACATTTGCCAGCATCATCACTGGAATCAAAGTTAAGAACGTTCATTTGATTGGCGAAGGTATTATCGACTGCAATGCGCAAAATGGCGATTGGTGGGTCGATCATAAGAAAATGATCGGTGGTGCATACAGGCCAAAAGGCGTGTTTTTGACAAATTGTGAAAACATCCATTTGCAGGGACTAACAATTATGAATACTCCTTCCTGGAATCTCCATCCATATTTCTCACAAAACATTGATTTTCTCGATTTGAAACTGATCAGTCCCAAAGACTCTCCGAACACGGATGGATGTAACCCCGAATCTTGTTTCAGGGTAAATATCATCGGAGTCGATTTCTCCGTCGGAGACGACTGCATAGCTATCAAAAGCGGTAAATTTGAGATGGGAATGAAATATCGAGTTCCCTCTGAAAAGATCACTATCCGGAACTGCCATATGGCATATGGTCATGGGGCGGTTGTCCTTGGCAGTGAAATGAGCGGAGGAATCAAGGATCTCGAAGTCAGGCAATGTTTCTTTGAAAAAACTGATCGTGGGCTCCGCATCAAGACCAGAAGAGGCAGGGGCGAATCGGCAATAATCGATGGCATCGTCTTTGAAAACATCCGCATGGACAATGTTTTGACGCCTTTTGTCATGAACATGTATTATTTTTGCGATGAAGACGGAAAAACCGAATATGTCTGGAGCAAGGAGATTCATCCAGTTGATGATCGAACCCCATATTTAGGAAGCTTCACTTTCAAAAACATAGTCTGTACAAATGCCCATGTAGCTGCGGGATTCTTTTACGGGCTTCCAGAAATGCCAATCGAATCAATCTCTTTGGAAAATGTCGAGATTAAATTCGGCGAAGAAACAATCTCAGGAGTACCGGCAATGATGAGTTATTTGGAGCCGATGAGCAGGTCGGGATTGATTTTTCGCAATGTAAATCAAGTTTCAATCAATAACCTGAACATTGAAAATTACTTGGGTGATCCTATCATTATGGAGAATGTAAAAAAATTCATCGAAAAATAAACGAATTGGTATATAATAACAGATGGATTGTGGAGGGTTAACCATGACAAAACAAGCAATCATTGATCGAATAATCGCACTTGGAATCGTAGCGGTCGTGCGGGCTGAGAATAGTGATATGGCACATAAAATCGCTGAAAGTTGCATCAAGGGCGGCATTCCCGCCATCGAAGTTACTTTCACCGTTCCGAACGCCTTGGCTGTTATCGCTGATTTGTCAGCTTCGTACAAAGAGTCAGAACTATTGATCGGAGCAGGAACCGTTCTTGACAGCGTTACTGCCAAAGCTGCCATTTTTGCTGGTGCCAAATATATCGTTTCACCCGGTTTTGACCTTGAGACAATGAAACTATGCAATAAGTTAGATGTTCCATATCTTCCGGGTTGTCTGACGCTGACTGAAATGATTACCGCCACCAAAGCCGGTGCAGAAATCATCAAACTTTTTCCAGGAAGCGCATTTGGACCAGGATACGTCAAAGCGGTCAAAGGCCCGCTTCCACACATAAAAATAATGCCTACTGGTGGAGTTGGCTTGGAAAATGTCAAGGAATGGTTCAAAAACGGAGTGGTCGCAGTCGGTGTCGGAGGCGAACTAACCGCCCCTGCCAAACAGGGCGATTATGCTGCTGTTGAAGAACGTGCTAGAGCTTTTGTGAAGGCGATTCACGAAGCAAGAATATAAAATTGGTTATGTAGGAGATAGAATATGGCGAAAATTGTTACCTTAGGAGAAATCATGTTGCGTTTGTCACCTCCCGGGAATTCCCGGTTTGTGCAGACAAACACATTTGACATAGTATTTGGCGGCGGCGAAGCAAATGTTGCCGTTAGTTTGGCAAATTACGGACACGATGCATATTTTGTCAGTAAACTTCCCGCTAATGAAATTGGGGAGGCTGCCATCATGCAGCTAAATAAATATGGAGTAAATACCGAACACCTTCTTCGCGGAGGCGATAGGATTGGCATCTATTACCTTGAAACTGGAACAAGCATGCGGGCTTCAAAAGTCATTTATGACAGGGCTGCGAGCGCCATAGCCACAGCACTTCCGTCGGAGTTTGATTTTGATGAGATTTTTGCAGGCGCTTCTTGGTTTCATTGGTCCGGAATTACTGCAGCCATCAGTCCTTTAGCTGCAGAACTGACAAAGAAAGCTTGTATTGCCGCAAAAAAACACGGATTGACGGTTTCCGTCGATTTGAATTATCGCAAGAAATTATGGACACCAAGTGAAGCACAGGCCGTGATGAGAGACCTTATGCAATATGTTGATGTGTGCATAGGCAATGAAGAAGATGCTGAACTTACGCTTGGATTCAAACCGGCAAATTCTGATGTTTCATCAGGCAAGTTGACACTTGCAGGTTATAAATCAATTTTTACAGAAATGCATTCTACTTTTGGATTCCAAATAATTGCAATGACTTTACGCGAATCATTTTCAGCATCGAAAAACGGATGGAGTGCCTTGTTATATGATGGCAAGTCTTTTTATGAATCGAGACACTATATCATCGAACCGATAGTCGATCGGGTCGGCGGTGGTGATGCTTTTAGCGGCGGTTTGATCCACGGATTACTGACAAAAGACAAACAAGCAGCAATCGAATTCGCCGTAGCAGCCAGTGCACTAAAACATACAATTCTGGGAGATTTCAATCTCGTCAGCGAAAAAGAAGTCGAGTCACTCGCTAAAGGCGACCAATCGGGGAGGGTACAAAGATGAAAGAAAATCGTTCAGTAAATCGGATTTTGGCTATTTTGGAATTGATTGCCAAGCATGATGAAGGTTTAACTCTGGGACAAATCTATCGTATGCTGGATATTCCCAAGGCTACGGTTTACGACTTCTTGCAGACGCTTTACAAAGCCGATGCAATCTACTACAAGGACCCCAGGCTCAAAAACTACGTGATCGGATCGAAAATGTTTGCAATTGGGTCCGTGTATACGAAAAACTCCAACCTGATTGAATCATCGCAGTTTGAATTGAAGGATTTTGCCAACAGACATGGAAGAACCGTTTTTATTAC
Organism: uncultured Candidatus Izemoplasmatales bacterium; assembly: GCA_964459895.1. GTDB lineage: Bacteria > Bacillota_I > Bacilli_A > Izemoplasmatales > Hujiaoplasmataceae > JAAYZB01. The sequence continues at coordinate 18,967 of CAYWOK010000015.1, read as the reverse complement.
CAAACGCATCAACGACAAAATCGTCTATGTATACAAATATCAGCCAAACAACAGTAAAATCGTCACCAGAGAAGAAATCGGTACCGCTTTGCACGATTTTCAATCAGATCCGATCGGACAATGTTATTCTGTATTCGATGCCAAAGTGCAAAATCGCAATCTGCCTAACTTTGATAAAATAAAACTGGATAGGCACGTATTTTCCAGTTTGGAAAACGGGAACCATATTTGCACACTTGCTGTTCCGGTTTGGAATTTTGAAAATCGCGTTTGTGGCGTCTTGGTTGCTTCAGCTTTGGCTGAAGAAAGCACAAATCGGGAAATACTTGCCAAGGAATTTATCGAAATCGCGGAAAGAATAAGTCGAAAACTTGGATATTTGGGAGATTTCAATGCTTGAAATAGGCATTAGGGCTCACGATCTCGGAAAAACGGATGCTGACTCTCTTGCGAAACTGGTTGTTTCTATGGGCTTTAATGGCATACAACTTGTCTTTCGCAAAGCGTTGACATCAAATGTGGACTTTTCCAATCTTGATGATTTGAAAAAGTCTTTTTCGAACCTGAAGATTATGATGCTTGGAGCTTATTTCAACCCAGTTCACCCAAATCAAGAAAAAGTCTCAGATGGAGTTTCCTATTTCAAGGAGCACTTGAAAATCGCCAATAAACTGAATGCTGATTTTGTTGGATCGGAAACTGGGTCATTAATGGGCGATCCATGGGGATATGTTCCAGAGAACCACAACGAATCTACACTTGAAAGCGTAATTGACATTTTTCGGGATTTAACTGCTTGTGCAGAAAAATACGACAGTTTTGTTGCCATTGAAGGTGCATATCAACACGTAGCATTTGCACCGGAGGTTATCAAAACAATTTTGGACAGAATTGCTTCACCGAATCTGAAAGTCACCATCGATCTTTATAACTTCCTTCATATAGGAAACTACGAGCAACGTATGGACATTTTTGATCGATGCTTCAAATATTTGAAAGACGATATCGTCATCTATCATCTCAAGGATTTTATTGTTGATACTGGTGCTTTGAGACAGGTCGGACTTGGAAAAGGTCTGATGGACTATCCAGTCATCATCCGCCGTATCAAACGCGAAACCCCGAACGCATATCTTGTGTTTGAAGGCGTAACGGGTGAAGATATCAAGACCAGCTTAGAATATATTTCCAGACTGGTTAGAGAGGAGTAATACTATGAAATTGGACATTCGCTATAACAACCATCCTGAAGATTCAAAAAAATATGATACCACTACGCTTAGAGAGCGTTATCTTATCTCCTGCGTGTTTGCTAAAAATGACATTTTACTGACCTATTCGCACCATGACCGAATTATTGCCGGTGGAGTATTGCCAATTGACAAAATCATCGAGCTACCAGTCACAAAAGACCTTGGTACGGATTATTTTCTTGAGAGAAGGGAACTTGGAATCATCAATATAGGTGGTCCTGGGTGGATTGAGCTCGATGGAGTACATTATGAAATGGCCTCAAAAGACGGTTTTTACGTTGGTAGTGGTGTAAAAATAGTCAAATTTGCCTCCATAAGCCCAGCGAATCCTGCAAAATTCTACCTTAACAGTGCTCCGGCACACAAACATTATCCTTCGCTCCATATTCCTTTTTCCAAAGCTAATCCTATTAAAACCGGCTCACCAAAAACATTGAATGAAAGAACAATATTTCAGTATGTCCATCCCGCAGTCTGTGAATCATGCCAGTTGGTCATGGGAATGACGATTCTGGCTTCAGGTAGCGTTTGGAACACGATGATCGCTCATACTCACGAACGAAGAATGGAAGTATATTTTTATTTCAATATGGATAAAGACACTAGAGTGTTTCATTTTATGGGTCAACCGGAAGAAACCAGACATCTTGTGGTTGAAAACGAACAAGCCATCATTTCGCCTTCTTGGTCAATTCATTCGGGAGTGGGAACATCTGATTATACATTCATTTGGGGAATGTGTGGAGAAAATAAGACTTTCAACGACATGGATTTCGTTGAAATGGATAAATTGAAATAGAAAAGGAGACTACAAATGTCAATTATTGATTCTTTCCGTCTTGACGGAAAAGTCGCCATTGTCACAGGCGCATCCACTGGTCTGGGACAGGGAATGGCGTTGGGTTTGGCTGAAGCAGGAGCTGATATATGCGGCATCGACTATGTCGACATGGATGAGACAAAAGTACTTGTTAATAAACTTGGGAAAAAATTCTTTTCTCTTAAGGCGAATTTGATTTCAATCAATCAGGAAGGACTCAAGGCTGTCGTTGACGATGTCGTCAAAGAATATGGCCACGTAGATATTTTAATCAATAATGCAGGAATTATCCGCAGAGAAGATGCCATCGATTTTTCGGAGAAAAACTGGGACGATGTAATGGCAATCAATGTAAAAACCGTGTTTTTCTTTTCTCAAGCAGTCGCAAGACAGTTTATAAAACAAAAAACCGCGGGTAAAATCGTCAATATTGCCTCAATGCTTTCTTATCAGGGAGGAATTCGCGTTCCTTCCTATACTGCCGCGAAGTCAGGCGTTAAAGGTATTACCATGGCGCTAGCAAATGAATGGGCTAAATACAATATTAATGTCAATGCCATCGCTCCAGGATATATGGCTACAAACAACACCGCACAGTTGCGCGATGATGAAAAACGTGCAGGCGAGATTTTGGAGAGAATTCCAGCTGGTCGATGGGGTCTTCCCAAAGACGTGGCGGGTGTTGCCGTTTTTTTGGCGAGCGAAAACGCAACGTATATCAATGGTTTTACCATTGCTGTTGACGGTGGATGGCTTGCAAGGTAACTGATACACATTTCTATCAAGCGGCCTATTTGTGGCCGCTTTCTTTATGAAATGTGTGATAGTTCTGTATAAAGTGCCTGTTTTTGTATCAGAACAGTTGAAGGGATACCAGTTATATGTTTACTTTGAATCAAAGGTAGATTATAATGAAAAATGAAGCAAGGTTGAATTTCAGGAGGAAACTATTTTGAAGAAAAGATATATCATCATTTTGGCTGTAATTGTTACAATTATTCTTGTAGGCTTCATAGCTTTTAACCGAATCAATGCCAATCTTGAAGCATTGATTGAAACGCCAATTTCCGAAGTAAACCCATCATCTCTAGAAGACGGTATATATGAAGGTTCTTATTCCTCATTTCCGGTTTCAGTGGATGTAGCAGTCACTATCAGTTCGGGAGTGATCACTTCGATCGAAATTACTAAGCACGACAACGGCCAAGGCGAACCTGCCGAAGTAATAATCGAAAGTGTGATTGATCTTCAATCTGTTCAGGTTGACGCGATTGCTGGAGCGACCTACAGTTCAGTTGTCATCTTACTAGCAATATCAGATGCTTTGAATAATAATTAAATTGAAAATTAAAAGTTTATCCTCGAGGTGATTTGATGCAGACACTTGAAAGAACCATTGCCTATGTAGACTTAGGTATCATAGATAAAAATTATAAGTTATTAAAAGACTGGGTTGGTAAAAAAACGAAAGTCATGGCTGTTGTAAAAGCAAATGCATATGGTCATGGATTAATTGAAGTTGCTAAGAAATTAGAACAAATTGGTACCGATTATTTTGGAGTTGCATCGCTATTGGAAGCAATTGAATTAAGACAGTCGGGTATAAAAGGTGAGATTTTGATTTTTGGAAATACAGATAGTTTATATGTGGATTATCTTCACCAATACAATCTGATACAAACTGTTTCATCACTAGTTCAAGCCCAAATGTATAACAACAAAGGAATAAAAATCCGCGTTCACATCAATGTTGATACTGGTATGTCAAGATTCGGAATTAGTTGCCACAACAAATCTAAAATTGCTGCTGCGACAAGAGAAATCGAAATGATCAATATGCTGGAAAATTGCGATATTGAGGGAATTTACACTCATTTTTCAATTTCTGAGAGGCGAGATGACAACTACACATTTTCTCAATTCGAAACTTTTAAATCATTAGTAAACTCGCTAGAACAAATCCAAATTTCAATTCCTTTAAAGCACTGTTGCAACTCATCCGCCACGTTGCTATATCCGTATATGCATATGGATATGGTGCGATGCGGAATCGCGCTTTATGGCTTGCCACATGTCAACACGAATCTCCAACTGACGCCCGCTATGACTTTGAAGGCCAAAGTCGTTGCTTTACGAACAGTTGAAAAAGGCGAATCTGTCAGTTATGGGAGAACGTTCTTTGCACCAAAAAACATCACCGTCGCAACAATTGCTATCGGTTATGCTGAAGGGTATTTCCGTACTTTATCCAACTTGGATTATGTTCTGTTTAATAATCAAAAACTAAATGTGATCGGTGTAGTCTGCATGGATGCAATGATGGTAGATGCTACAGGCGCAAACTTGAAAGAAGGAGACTTTGTCGAGGTGTTTGGTCAAAAGAAAACCGCAAGCGATGTTGCAAGACTTGCCAATACAATCGACTATGAGATATTGACTAATATCAGTTCGAGAGTTGAGAGAGTCTATTTAGATTCGTTTTGCGACAAATGAATCAAAACTGCAAAATTTGCGGATCACCGACCAGGGAGTTCATTCATAATAGAACCAAGACATTATATTTTCATTGTCCTATCTGTGATTTCATTCAGAAAGACGAAAATAGCTTTCCTTCTAAAGAAAAAGAACTCTCGATATATATGCTACACGAGAATTCGATTGATCGAGAAGATTATGTTGGCTACCTGAAGAAATTCGTCGATCAGGCATTGATTCCTTTTATGAAGAAGGAAGCTTTCGGACTGGATTTCGGGAGCGGCCCCGTGCCTGTCCTTTCACAGATATTGAAACGCGACTATGATTTGAAAACTGATATCTACGATTACTATTTTGCCCCAGAAACTATATATTTGGAGAAAAGTTACGACTTTATCGTATCTACTGAAGTAATCGAACACCTTCAAGATCCTTTGAAGTCCTTTAGTATATTTGGAGAATTACTAGTCAAAGGCGGAATTTTGTCGCTGATGACCTTGTTTCATCCTCAAAGCGACAGTTTGTTTCAGGAGTGGTGGTATACGAGAGACAAAAGTCATATCAGTTTTTACACAACTTTGACAATCGAGTACTTGGCAAGACTATTTTCGTTTGATATTATTTACACGGACAACATTCGTTATATAACCCTAATTAAAAGATAATGACCGCCTTTAAAAGGGGCGGCCATATTTTTATTTGCACATTTCGATGAATAGTCTGTGGAATTTATCGTTTTCTGTCAATTCAGGGTGGAAAGCAGTCCCCAGTTGTGACGCTTGTCTGCAGGCGACAATTTTCCCGTCAACAGTTGCGAGAACCTCGACAATATCACCAACTGACTCGATGTAGGGGGCGCGAATAAAAACCATAGGGAATATACCCATCCCTTTTACTTCCGCTTCGGTGAAAAAACTGCCAAGTTGTCTTCCGTACGCGTTTCTTTTCACGACGACATCCATTGTCCCGATATTGGCATAGCCATTATTTGACATTTTGTTTGCCAAAAGAATCAATCCGGCACAAGTGCCAAAAGCAGGTAAACCGTTCGCTATTTTTTCTTTCAGTTTGGAGAGCATGTCCAGTTCAACAAGCATTTTGGAAATCGCAGTGCTTTCGCCACCAGGTAAAATTATGCCATCCATATGTATATCTAAATCCGCTTTGTTTCTGATCTCATGATGCGTTACTTGTAGCTTATCAAGCATTTTTGCGTGTTCGATAAAAGCTCCCTGTAAGGCAAGAATGCCGATATGCATATTTTATTCTCCTCTTTTAGCCATCAACAGATCGATTTCTTCTTCATTGATGCCAATCATTGCCTCGCCGATGTCTTCCGAAATCGTAGCCAATATTTCAGGATTGTTAAAGTTAGAAACTGCTTTAACGATTGCTTCAGCGCGTTTGGCTGGATCGCCTGATTTAAAGATTCCTGATCCGACAAATACGCCTTCGGCGCCAAGTTGCATCATCAACGCTGCATCGGCAGGAGTAGCAATGCCTCCGGCAGCGAAATTGACAACAGGTAGTTTGCCGTTTTCGTGAACGAAGCGAAGCAAGTCAATGGGAACTTGAAGTTGTTTCGCCGCTTCATAAAGTTCGTCATCTCTCATCGAGACAACTCTCTGGATTTCGCTTTGGATCAGTCGCATATGTCTGACAGCCTGAATGATGTCACCAGTTCCGGGCTCTCCCTTGGTTCTGATCATGGAAGCACCTTCGGCTATCCTTCTCAGTGCTTCTCCCAGATTTTTCGCTCCGCAGACAAATGGAACCTTGAATTTTGTTTTATCAATATGATAAATATCATCAGCAGGCGATAATACTTCCGATTCATCAACATAGTCAATTTCCAATGCTTCGAGAATTTGCGCTTCGACAAAATGCCCGATTCTTACTTTGGCCATGACAGGAATCGACACCGCCTCCTGAATTTCCTTAATCAGACGCGGATCGCTCATTCTTGAGACACCACCAGCTTGTCGGATGTCCGCGGGAATTCTTTCTAAAGCCATCACAGCGCATGCTCCAGCAGCTTGTGCAATTTTTGCCTGTTCTTTAGTGGTAACGTCCATGATTACCCCGCCCTTTAACATCTGTGCGAGCTCTTTGTTTAATTCATAACGACTTTTAATCATAATCTTTCCTCCTAATTGACAAATTGTCATTGTTCAGGTATATTATATCTGAAACTGACATTATATAAAGCACCAGAATCAATATATTTCACAATGTCAGATGAGGTGAAAATTGATTACAATATATTTTGATAAAAATAGCATGGCTCCGATGTATGATCAACTGTATTCTCACATAAAAACATTGATCTTGAGTGATGAACTTATCGCAAACACAAAATTGCCTTCAAAAAGGAAACTTTCGGAACATCTTAAGATCAGTATTCAAACAGTTGAGACTGCATATTCTCAACTTGTAGCAGAAGGATATCTGTACTCGGTGCCAAAAAGCGGTTATTTTGTCGAGAAAATAGTTAAACCATATTTATCGAAACCGATTATAGTTAAAGACACATTGGTCTCAACACTCAATGAGAAATCTTATAAGTATGATTTTCAGACAAATGTCGTTGATCAGGAAAAATTTCCCTACCAGGCCTGGTCAAAAATCGAGAAATCAGTATCTGAAGAAGACATCAAAGGCTCTCTCAACCATATCGATCTGATGGGATATTATCTCCTCAGAAAAGAAATTGCTGCCTATCTATATCAATACAGAGGGATTACTTCGAATCCTGAAAACATCCTGATAGGATCCGGTACTGATTATTTTGTCATGATTATCGCTCTACTTGCTAAAAATAATTCACTGGTTGGGCTTGAGGATCCGGGATATTTCAAATTGGAAAAGTTATACAAGGCTTTTAAAGTCAAGACCATGGCAGTCCAACTTGACAAAAGCGGATTTGATATTCAAAGTGCAAGCAAAGAAAATATTGACATTGTCCATGTGACCCCGTCACATCAGTTCCCGAGCGGAAAAGTCATGCCGGTTGCCAGAAGAATGGAACTTTTGGAATGGGCCAATAAAAAAACAAACAGATTCATAGTTGAAGATGACTATGATAGCGAATTTCGGTTTCAGGGAAATCCGATTCCTGCGGTGAAAAGCATGGATTATTCTGGAAAAGTTATCTATATGAATGCTTTCACCAAAAGCATGGCTCCTAGTCTCAGGATCAGTTTCATGGTTTTACCAGACTCAGCATTAGAAAACCTCAAGAATAATTTTGGATTTTTGACCTGCCCGGTTTCGCTATTCAATCAGGCGTCCCTGCAAAGATTTATGCATTCAGGGTTGTTTGAAAGGCATCTGAACCGGATGAAGAACATCTATAAGGCAAAGCGCGATTTTTTGATTGATTTGATAAAAAAAAGTCAAATCGGAAAATACTTTCAAGTTATCGGTTCGGAAGCTGGTCTCCATTTTCTGCTTGAAGCCAATGACAACATCTCTGAAACTGAGTTGGTATTGCTGGCAAAGAAAAATGGCGTCAGGGTCAGGGGACTCCAGGAATACTGTCTTTACCCCGTGGCTGGCGCTAAGGCTACGATAGTGTTGGGTTATTCCGCAATTGCGACGAATTCAATGTCTGAAGCGGTAAAAGGGCTTGAAAAGGCATGGAAAATCTATTTGAATTAAGGGTTATTTACTTACAGACGACAACTAGCATGTCTGTTGAACAAATGATTATCTCTTCAATTCTATCCATGTTGTCACTAAAAATCCGAAGTTGGTTGTCTTTGATGTAGCCTATTGGCATAAATTCCTTATCTGAATTTTCATAAATCGAATGAATCAACTCAGTTTGAGAACTGAAGTTGAGTGGAAAATCGTCGAGAATCAACTCTTTTGCGGGAAAAGTATAGATTTCATAGGAAGTGTTGTCAGAATCATACGTGAGCAATTCAACATACAACGGAAAAAGACTGCGATTTTTGCTGAGTTGAGTGATAATCCTGCTGATATATTGATTACTGATAATCGTATTGTCAATATTATATGATTTGGCAATATCATAATGCCGAGGATTCAAAAGCTCGAGAACAATCTTGGCATTATGGGTTTTTGCGATGTCTTGGATCATTAACAAAGTAATCAATACATCCGAATCATAATCCTTCGGCTCGAGAAAATCATCAGACAGAACCAAAATTGTATCAATTTTTAGAATGCCATCCAAGTGATCTTTGATCGTCTTTGGATCATTTGCTGGGACAAGCGTCACGTTAACTTTAGTATTCGCATCCGCTTCAAACCATTTTAGCGAATCGAGGATAAATTTAAGCTTGTTGTTCTTGCCAAAGATAACAATTGTCGTCTCGGGATATTTCATCGCTTTGTTGATGTTTATGCTTTTTGAGATCTCCAGTTTAGAGTCTCGGTGTTTCAGGGTGTCTTTTTCACTTCCCGCCAACATATACAAGAAACCATTTCGGTTGAATATCGGGACTACATATGGATTGTTTTGATATACATTATCAAATGATTCCTTTTGACTGCTGTAAAATTCCATACCTTGAAAAGAAAATAATTCTTGAAAAACATTATTCAATGCAGGGTATAAGATGGTTTGTGCAATAAGTCTTCCCAACATTTCGTCAGGCAGGATCGGAATTATCTGGTCAACACGGCCGAGTTCTTTTGCAATTTTATCCGTGATAAGTGGAAGTGTGGATTCGTTTCTGATCTCAACAATGATCGTCTGTTGAGGATTCAACTTTGAATTTGCGATAAGCATCAGTGATTTGATCGATAAAATATCGGGATTTTGGAGTTTTTCATCTTTACTTAGACTTTCGTTTGACAAAATAATAATTGTTTTTGCCTGTTCGAGACACACTTTATCCAAATCATGTTTGGAGTAGACATCCCCTTCTTTAACAATGATGTTCATATGCTTGATATTTGACCGTTGGCTGACGTCGTATAGTTTGCCTTTAATCTGGGTTTCGATCAAATCCTTGTCAAGATTTGAAAGAACGACGATATCAGTGATCGAGTCATCATAACGGTAGTCCGCAATCAGTTCCAAAGCCTTTGAATTCCAATTGAGAATTAAGATATGATCATAAATAAATAAATCGTTTCGACCTTGTCTGGAATGTTCGATAATCGAAGAAAATAGACTTGCCACATAGGCAATAATGCCACCGCTGAAAGTGATCATTGAAGTTATAATCACGATTATAGAAATAATCCGGATAGGAACTCCCACCGAAGGATCATAAAATCCCGGTTCCAGCATCCAGGTGATTCCTGAGTTCCATAGTGATCCGACGATGCTTCCATAAAGTGAAGGATCGATAATATAAGCCACTAACGAGGACACAAACCAAAGCATGATATTAAATCCAATAATTGTAAGTAGCAATATCATTCTTGCATTCTGGCTTTTCTTGATACTGATCCATTTCTTCAGACGGTCGAACATTTGTATTCCTCCATATTTCTTCATAAGGGAATTGTAGCATAATAACTAATCTCTGACAAGTTAATGGCCAAAAATCTTAAAGGTAAAAATCATCAATAGGCAAGACTTTTTCTTGTGAAGTATGGTAAAATACAATTTGATGTTAAGGAATACGAGGTGTTTACATGTCTATTATATTAGTAAAGAATCTTAGAAAATATTATGGCGAGAACCGTGGCTTGGAAGAAGCCAGTTTTGAGGTTGAACCTGGAGAAATCTTTGGTTTCATCGGACCGAACGGCGCAGGAAAAACGACGCTTATCAGACTTTTGCTTGGCCTGATTCAACCAACATCGGGCCTTGCCTTTATCATGGGCAAGGAAGTTAAGCATAGCTTTCATACTTTAAACAAAGATATCGGCTATCTACCTGGCGAAACCTTCTTTTTTCCGGAAATGAAGGGTATCGATGTGTTGCGATTCTATCAAAAAATGCATAAGGTTGATGAAAAGTATTTCTTGGAACTAGTTCAGAAGTTGCAACTTGATGTTGGAAAAAAAGTCAGTGAGTATTCTTTTGGCAACAGGAAGAAACTTGGAATCATTGTCGCTATGCTTCACCAACCGAAAATATTGATCCTTGACGAACCGACATCGGGACTTGATCCATTGATGCAACAAATATTTTTGAATCTGTTGGTGGAAGAAAAAAAACGTGGGGTTACGATTTTTCTATCCAGCCATGTCTTGAGTGAAGTTGAAAAAGTATGTGACCGGATTGCGCTTGTCAGAAACGGGACTGTAAGCAGGGTGTATACAATGGCTGACATCCATAGTGACAATCTGAAAAAAGTTATTTTGGTTCCACCCGCAACAGATTTTGAAAAAATAGGACTAAGACTATCCAAACTTGAAAATGACGAAGGCCACTATGATTTTGACGGAGATGTCAACATCTTGATCGAATTTCTTGCTATACAGAAGTATAAGAATGTCATGATCCGCGACGCTTCTTTGGAAGAGATCTTCATTGATTATTACAAGGAGGAGGACCAACTGTGAAAATATTCAATTCTCAATTGTTCAAACTTGAATTCAAACGCAGCTTCAAAGGGTTGATGGTTTGGTCCCTAAGCCTGGGGCTAACAATGTATCTGGTGGTAATCCTATATCCATTTGTTATAGACATGTATGCTGCGATTCCTCCTGAATTCTACGATATCATGAATAGTTTTGGCGGAATTCCTGATACCATCATGGAATATTTTGCGACAGAAGGAGCGATGATGCTCCAAATTTTCGGAGCGATTTATGCGGTCATGGAAGGGTTTCAAGCAATTAACCGTGACGAAAGAGAAAAAACCGTTGAAGGTCTTTACGTATTACCATACAAAAGGGATGTCTTCTTTTTTACGAAATTTGTCAGAATAACAGTCAATGTGCTGATATTCTCACTCATAAACAGTCTGTTGTCCCTCATCGGATTCTGGAGCGTTTCTGAATCTGTCGAAGGCAGTCTGTATCTGTTGTTTTGTGTGTTAAATACGGCTATGTACCTTGTCATCGCTTATCTTGGGTTTGCTTTGGCCTGTTTGTTGAAACCAAATCAAAAAACCATGATTTCCATGTTGATTCCGTTTCCGCTTTATATAATATCGGTAGTCTCTCTTCTGACTAACAACTCGGTTTTACAAAAAATGAAGTACTTGACTCCTTTTACTTTTGCGAATTCTGTTGAGATACTTAAGACGGATTACGTGTTCGAATGGGAAAATTTCGTTTTCTTTATGATTCTCTCTGCTATATTTCTGGTTTTGAGTTTAATCAAATTCAGAAAAAGGGAATTTATGGTATAGGACAACAAAACATATTGAAATAAAATAGGACTTCGGTCCTATTTATTTTTTGAAAATTGGGTCTTTCTTATGAAAGCGTTTTATGATATCATATTAGGAGTGAAAGCGGTGGGACGATGAGAGTAAAAAGGCATCCAATTATCGAAGCCAAAGAACAATCACAAATACGGTTTATCTTTAACGGAAATGAAGTCATAGGTTATCAGGGCGATACTATTGCCTCTGCACTTCATGCCTTAGGAATCAAAGTTCTTTCCAGAAGTATTCAGAAGCATCGCGCAAGAGGTTTTTATTGTGCAATCGGTAACTGTGGTTCTTGTCACATGATCGTAGACAATGTGCCAAATGTGAAGACATGTATCACCAAACTGGAGCCAGGAATGGTAGTTTCGACCCAGAAAGGTTTGGGAAAGATCATATGATTGAAAAAGACTTGATTATCATCGGCGGAGGGCCTGCTGGACTCAAAGCTGCAAAATCGGCTTTAGATTCAGGATCCAGTGTCCTGATCATCGAACGCAATTCAGAACTTGGCGGTCAGCTCATCAAGCAAACTCACAAGTTTTTTGGTTCCGAGAAACAATATGCAAAAACGAGAGGATTCGACATTGCTCATATTTTGATTTCCGAACTCGCACCTTATAAAGAACGATTGGAAATCGAATTGGATACAACAGTTGTCGGTTTATATAAGGATCACGTAGTCACAACGCTCAAGGATGATTCGTATCAGAAATATCATGCCAAAGCCATAATTGTTGCAACCGGCGCCTCGGAAAAGGTGCTGGCTTTTGAGAATAATGACCTGCCCGGCATCTATGGTGCGGGAGCTGTTCAAACCCTGATGAATCTTTACCGTGTGTTGCCGGGAAAAGAAGTCGTTATGATAGGCAGCGGAAACATCGGCTTGATTGTCAGCTATCAACTAATGCAGGCTGGAGTTGTCGTCAAAGCGGTTATCGAAGCCGCTCCGACGATTGGAGGATACAAGGTTCATGCATCGAAACTGAGAAGACTTGGAGTACCGATACTCACTTCCACCACGATCAAAAAAGCATTTGGAACTGATCAACTGGAAAAAATCGAGATCGTATCTATTGATAAAAACTGGAAAGAAATTTCCGGTTCGGAACGAATAATTTTTACGGACACTCTTTGTGTTTCAGTCGGACTGAGTCCGATGCATCAGCTTTTGTCAATGGCTGAGATCAAGATGCACTGCATCAATGAACTTGGCGGCCTCGTACCATCGATTTCTGACTTTCACGAAACAAGCATGGAAAAAGTCTTTGTTTGTGGAGATGTGATTGGAGTTGAAGAAGCGTCGAGCGCAATGGTCGAAGGTGCGCTTATAGGGCTTGTCGCTGCTGAAAGAATAGGTTATGTCCACCCAAAATTAACTGAACTAAAAACTGATTATTTAATGCAATTAGATGCATTACGAAGCGGTCCTTTTGGCAAAAAGAGCCGAATCGGACTCGATAGACTGAAGGTATCCGAACATGCTTAATCGAACTGGTGTCCCTTCTAAAGAACAAATTCGTACAAATTTTCCTGATCAAGCAAGTCTACAAAAACCAAAAGCGATAATCGAATGTTTTGAGGATATCCCATGCAATCCGTGCGAGACCAGTTGCCCTTTCAAAGCGATTTCGATTGGTACGGATATCAATTGCCAGCCTACTTTGAACAGCGAACTGTGTACAGGGTGCGGGATTTGCGTCTACAACTGTCCTGGGCTCGCAATAGTAGTCGCTCAGATTATTGCTGAGTCGGCAAGATTCAAAATCCCATATGAGTTTTTGCCAGTTCCTGTCGAAGGTGAAATTTGGCATGGACTCAATCGTTCAGGAGATATTATCTGTGAAGCTTTGATTGTCAAAGTCCAACAGACGAAAAAGCAAGATAAAACGATTTTAGTGACGGTTGACGTTGACAAAAAGCATATATATGATTTTATAACCATCAGGTGCCAATATGAGCGATAAAGACATTATCCTTTGCAGATGCGAAGATGTTTCAAAGCAAGACATCAACAAACTTATGAAGCTAGGATTTACAACTTTCGAAGATCTTAAAAGGCAGTTGCGAGTCGGAATGGGACCGTGTCAGGGACAAACCTGCGCGGAACTAATCAAGAAAGAACTTGCCATTTATCTAAACGAAAATCCAGAAAAAATCAAAATTCATAAGCAAAGACCATTAATTACCGGTGTGAAACTCAAATCGATCGCTGAGGCTTCTAAAGATGAAAGCTGAAGTAGTAATCATCGGTGCTGGCATCAGCGGTGTCAGTATTGCCTATAATCTTGCAGTTAAAGGCGTAAAGGATATCGTTGTCTTTGAAAAAGATTATCTTACTTCGGGTTCAACAGGGCGGTGTGGTGCTGGGGTAAGACAACAATGGGGGACAAAAGCCAACTGCATCCTCGCCAAACATTCGATTGAATTTTTCTCGAAAGCGAAAGAAATACTCGACTATGATGGTGACATCGAATTTAAACAAGAAGGCTATCTGATCCTAGCAACTAACAATGATGAAGATGAACTGTTCCGAAAGAATGTCAAGTTACAGAACAGTTTGCAAATTCCTTCAGTAAACTGCAATATTGAAGAAGCTCTCAAAATAGTTCCTCATTTGAATCCCAATGCTTTCACAAGTGCTGCTTTTTGCCCTACCGACGGACATCTGAATCCATTTAAGATGACAGATGCGTACTTTCAAAAGGCAAAAAAACTTGGCGTCAAATTTTATTTTCAAGAAGAAGTTCAAAAAATAATTGTGAATAACAATCAAATCAAAGGAATCATTACGGACAAAAGAAAAATTGACACGAACAAAGTAGTAAATGCTGCCGGAGGATATGCCAGAGAGATTGGCCAGTTGGCAGGAATAGACATTCCTGTGTATTCGGAAAACCATGAAATTTTGGTTACAGAACCTGTCGAAAAAATGCAGGGTCCGATGGTGATGTCCTTTTCTAAAAACATATATTGCCAACAGGTTCCGCATGGAAGTTTTCTGATGGGAAGAGGAGATCCGTTCGCCAAAAGAGACCATGATATCGGATCGTCATGGAAATTTCTTGACGAAATAGCAAAAACTGTCTGCGAAATAATGCCTAAAATCGGCGAACTAAGAGTATTGCGGCAATGGGGCGGGTCCTACAACATGTCACCAGACAGACAACCGATAATCTCTGATGTTCCTGAACTTCCCGGATTTTATATTGCTTGCGGTTTCAGCGGTCACGGGTTCATGTTTGCCCCTATGACCGGACTGCTTATGACAGAAATCATCCTCGGTCTGAAGACGACACTTTCTGTTAGCGAATACAGTTTACATCGATTTACAAATAATACCATCGCGGAATTTGAAAAGTCCGTGGTGTAAAGAAAGGATGATATTATGGCTATATACGAGTACCGGACGGAACCATTAACTGATTTCGCAAAACCTGAGAATCGCGAGCGCTACCAAAACGCGATATTAAAGGTCGAACAACAAATCGGGGAAACATTTCCGCTCTTAATCGGAGGAAGAAGTATTTTCACAAAAGAAACATTGACTTCTTATAATCCGGCAAATCACCAACAAGTTATTGGAATAATCTCACAGGCCGGGATTAAAGAGGCGGACGAGGCGATGGAATCAGCGCTTATTGCTTTTGAAAGCTGGAAAAAAACTGACCCACAATATCGTGCTGAAATATTATTCAAAGCAGCTGCGATCATGAAACGCGAACGGTTTGATTTCAATGCCTTGATGACGCTTGAAGCGGGCAAACCTTGGGTTGAAGCAGATGCTGACACTGCCGAAGCAATCGATTTTCTTGAATATTATGGACGGCAAATGCTTTCGCTTCAGCGTATCGATGATGTCGTGTTGTCAAGAAGAGACATTGAAAAAAATGAGTACAAATACATTCCTTTGGGTGTTGGTGCTATCATCACACCGTGGAATTTTCCGCTGGCGATCCTGACCGGAATGACTTCTGCAGCAATTGTGACAGGAAATACCGTTTTATTGAAACCAGCTTCGACTACCCAGGTAATCGCCTACAGGTTTGTTGATTTGATGCGTCGTGCAGGTCTTCCTGATGGGGTATTAAATTTTGTTCCCGGAAGAGGTTCTGAAATCGGTGATTATATTGTCAAACATCCAAAAACAAGATTCATTTCCTTTACCGGTTCCAAAGAAGTGGGGATCTCAATCTATGAAAATGCAGCAAAGGTCAACAAAGGTCAAATTTGGTTGAAAC
This sequence comes from uncultured Candidatus Izemoplasmatales bacterium, assembly GCA_964459895.1. Classification (GTDB taxonomy): domain Bacteria; phylum Bacillota_I; class Bacilli_A; order Izemoplasmatales; family Hujiaoplasmataceae; genus JAAYZB01. The sequence goes on along the minus strand of CAYWOK010000015.1, from coordinate 2,871 downwards.
GAGTCATTGCTGAAATGGGTGGTAAAGACGCTATTCTTGTTGACTCTCAAGTGGATACGGAATATGCAGCTTCCGCGATTGTTGGTTCTGCATTCGGATTTTCCGGACAAAAATGCAGCGCTTGTTCCAGAGCGATTATCCATCAAGACGTATATGACGAAGTCGTGAAAAAAATCGTGGAAAAAACTAAAAAGCTCAAAGTTGGCGATCCAAGAAATGATTTCACCAACATGGGTCCTGTAAATGACGGGAGAGCATTTTCCTCGATTACTAATTATATTGAGATTGGCAAAAAAGAAGGCAAGCTTGTCTGTGGAGGTTCGTCCAGCAAGGAAATCGGCTGGTTCATTGATCCGACCGTTATCATTGATTTAGAACCTGATGCAAGAATCATGCAGGAAGAAATTTTTGGTCCCGTCCTCTCTGTTTGTAAAGTTCCAAGTTTCGAAGTCGGATTGGATGTTGTCAACAATACTGAATTTGGTTTGACAGGTGCAATCATTTCCAATGACCGAAGACATTTGGAGATTGCCAAGGAGGATTTTCATGTCGGAAACCTCTATCTGAACCGCAAATGCACAGGCGCCATTGTCGGATATCAACCGTTCGGCGGTTTCAATATGAGCGGAACTGATTCCAAAGCCGGAGGTCCGGATTATCTTGTTCTGCATATGCAGGGAAAATCAATTTCCGAAGCTTTGTGATAAGGAGTGAATATAAATGAGAATTGATCTAATAAAGGATTTTTATGTTCTCAACAAGCTTAAAGACGAAGATTATGAGTATGCGGAAGCATTGCTTTTGGATTTGGAAAAAAGGCATCAGTTTGATGCAATAAACGTCGCTTTTGATGACATAAACGAGGCAAGACTCGATGCATTGATTGACACGCTGGTAGAAAAAAAAGCCAATACAGTGAATGCCTTTATTGTTTTGTTAAGATACTTTCATGTCATATCAAGGAAAGACTTATATATTCATCTTACCAAATACATTGGCGGTCTCGATGTGATAGAGAACATTATTGACCGATTGGAAAAATTGGTCGGAAAAGAAAAAAAGGATCAGATGCTTGCGGACCTTTCCTTTCCGGAACTGGGAACTCATCCTAGATCCATGCCCATATTCACCGCAAAATTTATGGGAAGATTAGAAAAGCAACTGTCAGAAGCAGAAATCAAGCAAGTTCTCACCGGAAACAACCATGGGGTATCAGAGAAAGCAATCTTACCCGATAAACTTGAATATGAAAAGGCTGAAAGCCTAGAGTCATTCCTGAAAGATTTACACAAAAAGAAAATCAGCGTTTTGCAAGATTATGCAGATAAAAATAGAGTTTGGTTTGAGCAAAACATTACCAAAGAAGTTATTGATTATGTAAAAAGCAATCAGGAAATACTGTCTGCTACTCTTATTGATGGCAAACTATACATGACGAAAATTCCATATGACACCGAAAAATACGTCCAAGAGACTGACGCAAGAATGAAACGATACTACGCCTGTCACTGTCCTTTTGCCAGAGAGGCGATACTTGATGACAAAGTGCAAATTTCACCGCTTTGGTGCCATTGTAGCGCCGGCTTTGAAAAGTTCCCCTTTGAAGTGATCTTTGGGGAAAAACTAAAAATCAAAATCTTGGAGTCGGCACTTCAAGGAGATTCAAAATGCAGATTTGAAGTATCACTCGCAAATGTAGAATATAAATAGCTTTTCAAAACAATCTCTATGTAACATATACTTCGCTTTGCATAAAATATTGATGCATGATAGAATGAATATGTATGAGGAGGCAAATTATGAAAAAAGATTTGTTGAACAAACTGGAATCTTTTGACTTCGGTGAAGAAACCCCTGTCGACTCAGTAGGAAATCTAATCATATACGTCATCGACAGCCTTTTCAAAATCGGGGTTGAACCGACATTTCCCTATGTATGCGTTGCGGCTAACAGAATTTTTCCTAACATATTTTCGCTTGACAATGAATTTTCTGAAATCCCCGATGCAAGGAAAATTCAGTCGGCTCTTGACGGTCTTAAAAATGAATTGACTCCGACTGGATCGAAAAGTTATCGTCTCAGCCTTGCAGGCAAAGATATCGCCAGAAACGTATCTGCCAAACTGATCAAAAAAAGAACTCACCGAACCGAAACGTCTCATAAACAGATTGGAACCGGCGAAGTATCAAAAAACTATTCTGCAATTCAACTTTCAAAGTCCTACAGTACGTATCTTTTGGAAAAAAAGATCAACCTTGATTTGATTTGGAAACACTTTGAAATCATGCCCAATTCGCAAATCAAAGAACTGAAGATGTTTTTCATTGAAGTAAACACCTATGCAAATTCAATCGGAGACAAAACAATGATTTTATTCACAGAGGAGGTCATTTCTCAACTTCATGAAAACATTTGACATCAAATCGCACTTGCCCACTCAAGCTGAGGCAAAGGCAGAATTACTTCAGATTCTAAATTCTAATAGAAACGAGAAAATCATCAAGATCATTCACGGCTATGGTTCTCATGGAGTCGGCGGTTCAATTAAAAATATGGTTCAGAAGACATTGAAAACGGCACTGGTTTCTAACCAAATCGCTGATTATATTCCTGGAGAAGCAACTGTCAGTCTGATGGGATTTGATGAAACTATCAGGAAATACAAACCGCTTCTTCAAGCTGATTCAGACTTTAAAAAAGGAAATGACGGCATCACCTACGTCATTTTTTCTGGCTAATATTCAATGACCACATTCTATTTTTTGTGGTCAGATTTTTTTGAAATCAACGATTATTTTGCTTTGAATTTCATCTGAATAGTGTTATAATATCCATGAAAGCGTTTTCCAATTTTTTTTTGGAAAATTAAT
>CAYWOK010000014.1:0-27409 GCA_964459895.1 uncultured Candidatus Izemoplasmatales bacterium | reverse complement strand
GATCCATTATTTATCGCCAAAGGGGAACCAAGGTTCATCCGGGAGAAAATGTTGGTTTGGGTAAAGACCATACTTTGTTCGCAACGATTGACGGAGTCGTCAAATTCGAGCGACTAGGTCGAGACAGAAAACAAGCATCCGTATATCCGCAAGTATAAAAACAGGGCTGACCTGTTTTTTTTCTTGTTTGGAGACAAAAACGGGCAGTTGATAAAAACTTGATAATTACTATTATTTAAGATATAATCTTTATCGACAAGAGGTGGATGAAATGCAAGAGAAAATAAAGAATATCTTCACGGAAAGATTTGGTGAGACAGATCGACTGCGAACTTTCTTTTCACCAGGCAGAGTCAACCTGATCGGAGAACACATCGACTATAATGGCGGCTTTGTTTTTCCTTGCGCAATCTCGAGAGGAAATTTCGGTGCCATTTCGCTTAGAAATGATTTATCAATCAAATTGTATTCCGAGAATTACTCTAATATGGGCTTGATCCAAGTTGACTTTAAACACTTGGATTATCGCTCCGAACACGGTTGGGCAAATTACGCAAAAGGTATCATAAAGGAATTGCTGATTCGAGGCTGCAAGATCAACAAAGGCTTCAATATCGCAATTTATGGCGACCTCCCGAGCAGTGCAGGACTATCTAGTAGCGCTTCGATTGAAATGCTGATCGCTGTGATGATGAATGAAATGTTCGACCTCGACATTCCGAGAATTGATCTCGCCTTGTTAGCTAAACTTGTGGAAAACCAATATCTGCATGTCAATTGCGGCATCATGGACCAATTCGTGATCGCCTGCGGAAAAAAGAACCATGCCTTGCTGCTGAACACAGAAACGTTGGATTACACGGAAGTCAAATTGAATCTTAACGAATATGACATCGTTATCTGCAATTCGATGAAAAAACGCGGACTGGCAGATTCCAGTTACAACACTAGGCGGGAAGAATGCGAAGCTGCCCTAGCGATACTTAACGAACACATCCCCGCACAACAATTATGCGACATATCCTATCCCGATTTTGTCACTGTGCAAAATTATCTGACTGATCCCGTTTTATTGAAAAGAGCCCGGCATGCAATCACAGAAAACCTTCGCACCCTGAATGCGTACAAACAACTGCTTTTGAACGACTTGCAAGGTTTTGGTGAATCTTTGCTTGAATCACACTATTCGCTAAAAGAGGATTATGAAGTCTCATGCCAGGAACTTGACACTTTGGTCGAAGTAGCCATGAACGGTGGTAGTATCGGCTCAAGAATGACCGGAGCCGGTTTTGGAGGTTGCACTCTCAATCTCGTGAAACATGACGATTTTGAAAAATTCAAAGCCTTTGTACAAAAGGCATATAAAGAAAAATACGGGATTACCTGTGAAATCTTTATCGCCAATCCTGAAGACGGAACAAAAGAATTGTCATAACCATAGAGGAACTATATGATAAGATATGCGATGGAAACCGACCTCAATGACATTACCTCACTTGCGCGAAAAGTCGCAAACAATATGCATCAAAACGGAATTGAACAATGGTCATCGACATATCCCGCCTACGAGAATTTCGTATCCGACCTATCCAAAAAGGGCTTGTTCGTTTTCTTGAAAGATGATTTCTTAGTCGGATCAATCACCATTCTTCCCGAAAACGATCCGTTTTACATCGAACTGGTTTGGGAAGGAAAACAAGCATATGTTGTTCATCGACTGATGGTCGAACCTGTCTTCATGCGTCAACATATCGGTAGGCAATTGTTTTTGCATGCGATCGAGTATGCCAAAAACAAAGGCTGCGACTCGGTTAAAGTCGACACCCATCCAAACAATATTAGAATGCAAAACCTTATCCTTTCTCTCGGGTTCAAGGAAAAGGGATATATCAAAGGAATGAACCGAATCGGCTACGAACTGCTTTTTTAGCTGAAAAGAATCAAGACCATACCACAGGAGGCAACACATGTTTATCGATGAAGTAATGCTCGAAGTCCAATCAGGAAAAGGCGGCGATGGAATAATCGCTTTTCGTCGTGAGAAGCATGTACCTTTAGGCGGACCATCAGGTGGTGATGGTGGCAAAGGAGGTAGTGTGATCTTCCAAGCTGACGAAGGCATTTCAACTTTGTACGATTTAAAATTTCAAAAACACATCCGAGCCAAAGCCGGAGAAAATGGCAAAGCCAAGAACATGCGGGGAAAAGACGCAGAAGACGTGATAATCAAAGTCCCTGTTGGCAGCATAATTTACGAGGCAGGCACAAACATAATAATCGCTGACCTTACAACTCATCTTCAAACCGAAACTATTTGCAAAGGCGGAAAGGGTGGACGCGGAAACAGCACTTTCGCCTCATCGAGGAACAAAGCTCCAAGGATCCAGGAAAACGGAGAGCCCGGTGTGACCGTCGAGTTGCGAATCGAGCTCAAGCTGCTTGCAGATGTAGGTATCATTGGCTTTCCAAGTGTTGGCAAATCAACATTGATAAGTGTTGTCTCGGGATCAAGACCCAAAATAGCAGAATATCCTTTCACAACCATTATTCCTAATCTAGGAGTCGTCGAAATGCCTCCTATTCCCGCGTTTGTCCTTGCGGACATGCCAGGAATCATTGAAGGCGCATCGAGTGGATTAGGACTGGGGCTGCAGTTTCTAAAACACATTGAAAGAACCCGAGTCTTGCTGCATATGATTGACATGTCTGAATCTTCAGGCAGAGACCCATACTCAGACTACCAAATCATAAACAACGAGCTTAAAACCTATAAATTTCATCTCTCCGAGCGGCCACAGATAATCGTAGCGAGTAAGATGGACCTTCCGGGCGCAGAACAAAGACTGGAGAAGTTCAAGTTGAATATTCTTGGAACTTCTGAAATCGTCCCGATATCTTCCGCAAAGATGGAAGGAATTAAAGAATTAATTCAGAAGACATATAATTTGTTGGAGAAAACACCACTATTCCCGATATCAGAAAAACCAAAAGTAGAAGATGATATCATGTATAAATACGTACCAGAAGAAACGAAATTCATAGTTGAAAAATTAGATGAGTCTACTTACTCTGTACAAGGACGAGATATTGAAAAGCTTTACCAAAAGACAAATTTCATGACAGATGAGGCATTAGCAAGGTTTTTACGCCAACTCCGAAAAATGGGAGTGGACGATCTGCTCCGCAAATCCGGCGCCAAAAATGGCGATATTATCAAGATAATGGATTTTGAATTAGAGTTTTTTGACCAGTAATAACAGGTAACGTACAAGAAAAAATTCAAATAATAATATGAATTTTATGTGATGTTATTATGATATATAAATGATTTATATATTAATCTAATATGATTTTTATATGTATTAATTGTGATACTTAATTTTTGAAAATATTTTTGTAAGAATAATTCAGACCCAGATTCGGCAAAGGAGATTCCATGTATAGTTATATAAAAGGCACAGTAACCGAAATAAAAGCAGAATATATTACACTTGAGACTAACGGTATCGGCTACAAGTTAATCACACCGAACCCTTACCAGTTTAAAATTGATACTGAAGCCACGCTTTTTCTCTACCAGAAAGTAGCAGAAGATGAAATCTCACTTTATGGGTTTCAAAGTTCAGATGAACGCGACCTGTTTTTGAAGCTGATTAGCGTTAATGGAATCGGACCAAAAAGTGCCAAGGCGATTTTGGCGGCAGGCAATGTCGAGTCAATCTCAAATGCTATTGAATCAGGAAACGCCAAATACTTACAAAAATTCCCCGGAATAGGTCCCAAAGCTAGTCAACAGATTATCTTGGATCTGCAAGGAAAAATTGAATTCGAATCCAGCGCTGCTCATCCAAATTCAATCATAGAAGTCGACGAGGCTTTACAGGCGCTAGGATATAATACCAAAGAGATTAAAAAAGTCCTCGTTAAATTGGACTCGGACAAGCCAATCAGCGAATTAGTAAAAGATGCGTTAAAATTGATGCTTAAATAAAAAGAACGCCCACTGAGAAAGTGGGCGATGTTTTTACATGACTATTGCATGAATACGTTTTTTAGTTTTTCCGGAGCATGATATTTAGACAAAGCGATCATCAACAAGATTCTTGCTTTTTGACCATTCAAGTTTGGAGCGATAATGCAACCCAATGAAGTAAGATGATTTCCTCCGCCTTCATATCCATACGTATCGAGCACTCTTCCAGAAGGACATCTCGAAGTGATAACAACCGGAATCTGTTTTTGAAGAGCATGCTTGATGCCATCAAGCATCATTGGAGGAACATTGCCTCGACCCAACGCTTCCAAAACAATTCCTTTTGCATCAAGTTGATCAATTAGGTAATAAAGCATTTTACTGTCCATGCCAGCATATACTTTAATAAGGAAGACATTTTCTTCAATATGATCCGTATCTATCACTGGGCGAAGATAGTTAACAGAACGGTAAAAAATAACTTGTCTGTTGTCGACCAGCCCAAGAGGACCATAGTCTAAAGACTTAAAAGTATCAAGCGAAAGTGTATTCGTCTTGCTGACTTCGCTGGCAGCATTGATCTGATCATTCATAACAACTAGGACGCCTTTGTCTAAAGCATCAGGTGACAGACAGACCAAAATTGATGACACAAGATTGTTGATACCATCATAACCAAGGTCAGAACTAGACTTCATTGAACCAGTCACAACGACTGGTTTTTTTGTTTTTAAAACAGAATCCAAGAAAAATGCAGTTTCCTCCAAGACATCAGTTCCGTGGACCAATACAACTCCAGAAACGTTTTCTTGATCAATAAGGCTTGAAATCAACTTTGATAAATCAAGCATGATTGCAGGCGTAATCGACGGTGATGGAAGCTTTGCATATTCAATAGTTTCAAGTTCACACTCATGAAAAGAAGCGAGCAAAGCGGTCATAATATCGTCTGCGGACAAAGCAGGAATAACAGAATGGTTCCGATCATCCATCTTCATAGAGATAGTACCCCCAGTAAAAATCAGATACACTTTACCCATAAAATATCATGTTCCTTTCTGATACCAAAAGTATTATATCATAAATAAGATGAAATGTAGAGATACACAAATCGAATTTTGGGTAGTTTGTCCGAACAATTTTAAGTGCATTTTTTAATAGCACGATTTTTAACGCCCATTTTTGCAGAATAAGTACTATAGCGGTTATAGACAATATTCACATTGATTTCAAAAACCGCCTAAGATAGATGTGCGCTTTTGGTTAACATAATATACATTATAGGAACATAATCGAGTATATGCTATAGTGTGAATTTCTCCACAAAACAATACCAAATGAAATATATGAATCGATAATCCGGGGTATTGCATCTAATTCTGCCGTTGTAATCGGGTTCTTTGGAAGACGATGAATATGATAGTTTTATAAAATAGCTAGTTTCGCGCTTCTCTCGATTTTTGAATGAAAAATCTGCCGAATTTCGTCGTTTTCTTGGGAGGGTAGGTATAACATGTCCAATCATGGCTAAAAATTCGTTGTTCGCAAATTTCACAAAAACAAAAAACATTGCCTATTCGACAATGTTTTAATTAATGCTGATCTCTTCTTCTACTTCTATTTGGAGCTGGGTCGCAAATTCATATGCCTTGATGACTTCAGCATTATACAGATGAGATGGTTGATGAGCATCCGATGATATGATGACTTTGGCTCCCATCTGTTTTACCAATTTCCAAAATTCCAATCTAGGATATAAGTAGCGAAGTCCGTCTTCTGTTTCTCTCAAACCTTTCCTGATTCCATTGACATTAATTTCCAGTGGTATATCGCACTCAATGGCTGCTTCGATTATTCTTCTTGATTGTTTCGAAATGAACTCATCGAATTTTTTGATGTTATATAGCATGAGGTCGGGGTGACAGACAAATCTGAAATTTTTTGTTTTCATCGCTTCGACCACCGTATCAACATAGGTGATGATATGTTCCTTTGTTTGAAGTGTGTACGTGCTTCGCAAATTATTTGGGGCGGATTCATCTTTGATGTAATGTTGTCCCAATGCCAGGTAGTCTAGTTGTGTTAAGAGCGTTTCATACATTTGTTTGTGGGAAGGAAAATATTCGATCTCAAGAGCTTTGAATATTTTTATTTTTGTCGCATACTTTTTTATACAGGCATCACACTGTGCCAAATATGTTTTCAAATCGGTTGGATGCATTCTGATACTCCGATCTTCCAATTCTTCAAAAGGTGCATGATCTGACATGCCAAGACTTTTGAATCCGAGATTGATCGCTACTATGACATAGTCCTCGACATCCCCTACTGCATGTCGACAAAGATACATGTGAGTATGATAGTTGTTTTTCATCAGTCTAGTCTGTAGTGGCATCCAATACTAACCTTTCTCGCCAAAGCCTGTTCGGTGACAAGCAAAGCGGTCGTGACCATATTGAGTGCTTCATAGTAATGTCTGGTCAGATTTGGAGATTTGAGTAAACTCTCATAAATCGAGTCAAAAGTTGCTTTGGTGAGCGACAGCCCGTTTTTGGTTCTGACGATACCGACATGTTCGTCCATGTAATCGCCGATTTTCTTTTTTAAAGGTTTATAGTTGTAATTATAGTTTGGCAGTTCCGGTTCGATAAATTTGGGATTGAGTTTGACTGTGTCGATGGTTTTATTGATTTTGTCCGCAGCTGCTTTTCCGAACACAATGCATTCCAGAAGCGAGTTTGATGCAAGACGGTTTGCGCCGTGCACTCCTGTAAATGCCGCTTCACCGACGGCATAGAGGTTTGGTATCGATGATTCACCGGATAAACCTGTTTTTATGCCTCCACAGATGAAATGTTCGCATGGAGCGACCGGTATCAAGTCCTTACCAAGAATAAAGCCTTCCTGTTTGCACCTTTCATAAATAGTTGGAAAGCGTTTTTTGAGATATGCGGCATCTAAATGCCTGGTGTCAAGATATACATGGTCGGTCCAAGTGTCATACATTTCTCGATAGATTGCCTGGGAGACGATGTCTCTTGGCGCAAGTTCTTTCAGTGTCGGATTGTATTTGTTCATGAACCGCTCTTTTTTGACATTAAGCAAGGTCGCTCCTTCTCCTCGCACTGCTTCGGAGATTAGAAAGCGTCTTCTGCTTTCGATTTTGTCAGGATGAAGAGCGGTAGGATGGAATTGGACAAATTCCATGTTCTCGATTATCGCTCCGATTCTATGGGCCATTCCGATGCCGTCGCCAGTCGCTGAGAGATCATTGGTAGTCGATCCGTATATCGAACCAATGCCTCCTGTTGCCAAGACAATAGCTTTGGCAAAGATTGGATAATAATAAGCATCGTTTTCCAAAACAGTTGCACCGATTGAAGCGCCTGTTTCATCTTTGATCAGGTCAAGGGCAATTGTGTGTTCCAACACTTCGATATTTTTATAATCGTTTAGCAAGGAGGAAAGACCTTTGGTCGTGTAATAGCCTGAGGCATCGCCGCCGCTGTGCAGAATCCGGTTTCGCGAATGACCGCCTTCTTTTGTCAAAAGATAATTGTTGTTTTCGTCCTTGTCAAAATGAATCCCGAGAGATACTAGGGATTCGATGGCTTCTTTGGCATGAGAGACAAGAAACTCGACTGCCGTTTTGTCATTTAGATATGAACCTGCTTTCAAAGTGTCGTCAAAGTGACTGTCAAGGGAAATTGGATCGTCATGCAGTTCGGCAGCGATTCCTCCCTGAGCCAGCATCGAGTTCGAATTGATCAAGGCTTCTTTGGCAATCAAGCAGATCTTGTGTTTTCTATTCAGAGACAGGGCGGTATAGATTCCTGCGAGTCCAGTGCCGATAATCAGCACATCTACGGTTTTTTCCATATTAACTCATTTCGAGCATCAAATCGAGTGCTCGCTTGGCTTGTTTAATCAGTGTTTCATCAAGTGTGATTTCGAATGTTTCGGTTAGAAGAGCGTTGTACACATCTTTTACAGATGTCAGTTTCATATTTTTGCAAGTAAGTTTTTCCGTGAGCAGATAGAATTTTTTATTGGGATTGGCTTTCTGAAGCGGATGAAGAATACCTTTTTCCGTGCCTATGATGAATTCTAAGTTATCAGTTTTGGTCGCAAAGTCGATGATGCCTTTGGTAGATCCGACATAATCAGCCATTTTAAGCACATCGAGAGGTGCTTCTGGATGGATTAGGACAAACGCTTCTGGGTGTTCCTGTTTCGCTTTTACGACGTCTTCAACTTTCAAACGGTTATGAACTGCACAAAATCCAGGCCAAACTTCGATGTCAAGATCGAATTTGTCCTTCAGATATAACCCGAGGTTTTTATCAGGGATATAGAGCATTTTTTTCCCTTCGAACTGTCTGATGATCTTTTCAGCGTTGGAGCTTGTCACACATACGTCAGACAATGCCTTGACATCAGCATATGAGTTTACATAACAGATCACAATCCGGTCAGGATTGTTTTCTTTATAAGTTTGGAGTCTTTTCTTGTCAATCATCATCGCCATCGGACAACCGGCATCCTCAACAGGTAAAATAACCTTTTTATCTGGAGAGAGAATCTTTGCGGTTTCCGCCATGAAATTGACACCGCAGAAAATGATCATCTTGGCTGTGGTTGATGCGGCAATTCTGCTTAGCTCCAAGGAGTCGCCCACATAGTCGGCAATGTCCTGCACGTCTTTATCCTGATAGTAATGTGCCAGAATAACAGCGTTTTTCGCTTCCTTCAAAGCTTTAATCTCTGAAAGTAACATATCATCAACTCATTTCTTTTCGTCTACTATTATTATATGCTTTTTTACGCTATTTGCCAAGTTTGTGATATAATTTGTTTGATACTTGAGAGGAGGAATCAGGATGTATGAACCTCTGGCAAGCCGGATGCGACCCAAAAATTTCGCTGATGTGATTGGTCAGGATAAAATAATCAGGATTCTCAAAAAACTTCTTGACGAGAAAAAAATGATCTCGATCATCCTTTATGGCCCGACTGGAGTCGGTAAAACGACTTTGGCCTTGCTGATAGCTGATTATTTTCCTTTGAACCATTTTAAATTCAACGCCTCTACCGATTCCAAGGCTACCTTGAAGCAAATCGTCGAGACCGCCAAGTTATATGGCAACACCTTGTTGATAGTCGATGAAATCCATAGAATGAACAAAGACATCCAGGATTACCTTCTGCCATACGTTGAGACCGGCAAAGTGATCATGGTTGGACTAACCACGGAAAATCCATATATTTCCTGCAACCCAGCTATTCGCAGCCGGACATCCATTTTCCGCCTCGAGCGTCCCTCTGAGCAGGCGATCTTTGAATTTCTGAAGAAAATCGAACTAGCAGATTTCGAAAAGAATCTTCGTATCGATGACTTCATCTACCGCTTCATCTCAATTAGCGCCAATGGCGAAGTGAGAACTGCAATCAATATGTTGGAAATGATAGCTATACAGGCAGATGTTAATCAGGAAATCACGCTTGAGTTTGCCAAGGAAGTGCTTGGAAAAGCTTCGATTTCCGCAGATTACCTGGGCGATAATTATTATGACATATTAAGTGCTTTTCATAAATCGGTTCGAGGAAGCGATGTCAACGCAGCTTTGCATTACCTGGCTCGGTTGATTGTTGCCGGCGACCTGGAATCTTTGCTTAGAAGAATCAGTGCCATTGTCTATGAGGACATCGGCTTGGCAAATCCCGGTATGGGTCCAAAAGTTGCTGCTATGTGCGACATTGCCAGACACATCGGTTTTCCCGAAGCAATCAATGGCTTGGGAGCGATTACAATTGAGATGTGTCTTTCGCCCAAGTCCAATAGTGCCCATCTGGCAGTCAATAAGGCGATAGCTGATGTTGAGGAAGGCAAGACATACAAAGTTCCTAGTCATCTCATCAACAACCCAACATACGATGATAAGGGCGCGTATTTATACGCTCACGACTTTTCTGGGCATGTCGTTAGTCAACAGTATCTTCCAAATGAATTGCTTGGTACGGCTTATTATGAGCCTCAAGCACACACCAAACTGGAAAAGCTGTTTGCGGAACAATATGAGACAATAAAAAGAATTTTGACGAAAATAGAGTAAAAAGACGGAATATTCCGTCTTTTTTTTATAGCACTTTACAAAGCTTGTCGCTTTGGGTATCAATGATTACTGGAATGATGATCGGTTTTCGTTTTGTTTCGCGGTAAAGATACTTCTGAACTTCGAAGCGGATTGATTCCTTATATACTTTCCAGTCGATGTATTTCTGGCTGAATTGTTTTTCGGTGATGGTTTTATATATCGATTCAATCTGCTTTACTACTTCCTCGTTATCTTTCATATACATGAAACCACGGCTGACAATCTCCGGAGAATTGAACATGATTCTCTCCCTGGCGTCAATATTGGCGATTATTAGTAAAAAGCCATCTTCGCTTAATAACTCTCTCTCTTTCAAGACAACATCGTTGATGTCGGTTTCGAAACTGCCGTCGACCAAAATCGAACCATTCATAATTGTATCGTGTTGGAGTGCCAAGACACCGTTTTCTAAAGTAATGACTTCGCCGTTATCGACAAGAATCACCTGCTCGTGTGAATATCCATACTCGAGTGCAAGATTGTATTGGGCTAATTGGTATCTGTATTCACCATTTATGGGTATGATGTATTTTGGCTTCAGAAGGGTATACATGAGTTTGAGATCTTCGGTTGACGCATGGAAAAAAGACATTGTTTTTTTATCTACTCTGACAAGATTTAGTTCCATTCGGTATAAAGTATCATATGTTTTAGCAGCGATTTTTTCTGTTCCAACAATCGGCGGACACATCATGAGAACAGTGTCTTCTTTTTTTAGATGCAAAAGTCTGTCAAAACCTTTAGCCATTCTTTGAAGCATGAAAAATGGTTCGTGTTTCTCGCCAGTTACTAAGAAGACGACGTCATCCAAATCGTTTTGATTTTCCTCGTCAATGAATTTCAGGTTGACGAGTTTGTCTGCGGGGATTTGAATATAGCCCATTGATTCGCCAATATCGACAAGACGTTGCGCTCTGCGGCCAATAATTGAGATTTTCTTGCCGATTGCCAGAGCTTCGTTGATAATCCGTTGAATATTGGATAACTCAGTTGAATACATGGCTACGATGATTCTATGTTCCGCTTTTTGGAAGGTGTCGCGGATGATGTGAGTGAAATTGAAGTCGGTCGTAGAATGTCCGATCGACAACGCTCCTGATGACTCTGACAACAATACTAAAACACCGTGCTTATGAAAGTCAGCCAACTTTTGAAAATCGGTTTGATAGAAAGAACCGCTGTTCTGGTCGAAAGTATAATCGGTTGCGTACACGATCGCACCGTCTTCAGTCAGGATTGCAAATCCAGAGGATTCAGGAACCGAATGGGTTGTGGAAAAAAAATCAACCTGGAAATTTCCAAAGGATATCTTTCCGCTCTTGTCGATGACTCTCAGGTCATAATCGGCAGGATCCATTTTGTTTTCTTTCAGCATGTCTTTGGCCACAGCAATCGTAAAATTGGTACCGTAGACTTTTGTGGGGACTTGCGTCAAAATCATCGGCAAAGCACCGATATTCTTATCATGAGCATGGGAAAGCAAAATGCCCAGCACATCCGCTTTTCTTGATTCCAAGTAACTGATATCGGGTACGATAGCGTCAACACCCAGCAATTCTCCCGATGGATGTTTCAAACCAGCATCGAGAACCAGGATTTTACGGTCGATTTCCACGCAATACATATTCTTGCCGTTTTCACCGAGACCGCCAAGAGCATAAAATTTGATTTGGCTCATAGGACCCTCCTTTCACGTTTATACGTCACTACTATTATACATAAAATAACGCTGTTTGGAAATCATTTTGATTGTTTCCCTATCGGGTTGGGAATAAAGATAGTTTTTTCCAAGTCAAATTAGCAAAAACAAAAAAGTTTATGGTACAATATTCTTTGGTGAGAATATGAATTATCCAATCAAACGCAAGGCACAGGTTCAGACAACTAAATCCGCGGCTAACCGCGGGATGGATTTGGAGAAGGCAATCAACGACACAAATGAGCGTTACATTAGCGACGATCTTGCCTATATTTATAAAAAACCAATCCCGATCCAAGTCGTCAAAGTCGACTATATTAAACGTAGTGCTGCCAAAATCAGCGAGGCATACTATAAAGTGCCATCAACTACTGATTATAATGGCATCTACAAAGGAAGATACATCGACTTTGAAGCCAAGGAAACAAAATCAAAGACATCATTTCCGCTCAAGAATATCCATCCCCATCAAGTCACACATTTAGATAATGTCAGACGTCATGGCGGAATCAGTTTTCTGATTGTTCATTTCACAATGCTGGGAAGATCATTTTTTCTCGACTCGAAATATGTAGTTGATTTCTACATGCGTTCAGTTGAGGGTAAAAAATCCATCGCTTTGGAAGAATTCGAGACATATGGCCATGAACTAAAGGAAGCGTATGTAAAAAGACTTGATTACTTATGGGTGATTGATCAATTCTACTTATAAAAAAAGGGAAATTTTATTTCCCTTTTGTTTTGGATAAGGCATACTTTACAATCGTGTCGTAATTAGCTTTGACGGTCTCAGTAAAGATTTTTGCTTGATTAGCGGGAAGAATCACCGACTTCACGATGTTCTTGTCCAAACGATATTCATAAGCGTTTTCCAGCTTTTTACAATCATCCAAAGAGATTCCCGGAAGCTGCTTTTTCTTGGCGTCAAAGAAAGAGTATGATTCTATGATCGGTTGTTTCTTCTTTGTTTGAGTAATTATTTCATATCTGCATCCAAGGCCTGATTGCTCATGATAGTAATAGAAGCGAAAGTTAAGCTGGAGTTCGTTTTTTTCCAAAGTCTGCATCAAATCCAAAGTGTCGGCAAATTTGTTTTTTGCGTGTTTGGTCTTTGTCTTATGAGCTTTTTTGAGCCAATGCAACTCGGTCTGAATCTGTTTCAGGAAGTTATTCATCTTTTTTGGACGCTGAAGCGGCTTTGATCATCAACCGGACCATTTTTTCGGAAAATCCGACTGGATCCTTGATTGGCAGCCCTTCGATCAACAGTGCTTGGTTATATAGGACCCAGGCATAGTCTGAAAGTGCGCTTTGGTCTTCGTTATACACTTTTTCGATTGCTAGAAACAGTTCGTGCTTGGGGTTGATTTCGAGAATTTTGTCAGCTTTCAGTTCTTTGTCCCCTGGCATCTGGCTGATGACTTTTTCCATTTCAAAAGACAAGCCTTCACCGCTCACCAGACAGACTGGGGATTCGGAAAGTCTAGTGGACAGTTTGACATCCTTGACTTCTGTTTGCAGCACTTCTTTGATGCTTTCTAACAGACTTTTGTTCTTGGTTTCCAGCTCTTTGAGGCTTGAGAGTTCGTTTTCATCGAGAATGTTCAAATCGCCTTGATTTATCGATTTGAATTCCTTCTTATCATATTCATGCAAAATCTGGATCATAAATTCGTCGACGTCGTCTTTTAGGACAAGGACATCAAAGCCTTTTTGTTTCAACAGATCCATTTGTGGAGAAATCTTGATGGCATCTTTTGAAGGTGCGGATCCATAGTATATCACGTCTTGGCCTTTGGCCATGCCTTCAAGGTATTCCTTGAAAGTGACCATTTCATCTTTATTTACGGTTTCGAACATTATCAGATCTTTCAAAGTGTCTTTCTTTTCACCAAAGTTATCGTAGATTCCGTATTTGATGTTGACACCGAATTCTTTCCAGAATTTGAGATATTTCTCACGGTCGTTTTTCAATGTCTTCTCAAGTTCGGACAAAATCTTCTTTTCCAGATTCTGACTGATTTTGATCAGTTGTCGGTTATGCTGCAAGATTTCCCGGGAAATATTCAGGGATAGGTCAGGAGAGACGACAAGTCCTTTAATAAAACGCAGGTAATCAGGGACCAGTTCTTTGCACTTGTCCATGACGAAGACACCTTTGGCATACAGCTGCAATCCTTTTTCGAATTTCTCAGAATAGAGATTGTATGGAGCTTTCTCAGGGATGAAGACCAGGGCTTTGTAAGTCAGAGCGCCTTCCACATCAGTCCAGAGGTTGATGAGATAATCAGTATAATCGAAATACTGCGATTTATAGAATTCTTGAAGATCGGAATCTGACACTTCCGTTTTGTTTTTATTCCAGATGGGAATCATCGAATTCAGGGTTTCATCTTCGTAGACAGAATCGAATTCACCTTCGATTTCTTTGCCTTCTTTGTCAAGTTTGGGAACTCTTTTTTCGTGTTCCATCGTAATTGGATAACGTACATAGTCGGAGTATTTCTTCACAAGCGATCGGAGCTTGTATTCTTCCAAAAATTCGTCGTATTCCTCTCCGTCTTCATTCTTCCGGATATAGAGGGTGATTTCAGTGCCTCTATCATCTTTATCGGCTTCTTCGATAGTAAAGTCTTCTTCGCCTTCGCTCACCCATTTGTAAGCTTTGTCGCTATATGGGGATTTGGATATGACTTGTACTTTTTTCGAAACCATAAATGAAGAATAGAATCCGACACCAAATTGTCCAATCAGGTCGACATCCTTCATTTCTTTGTCTTTTACATTTTTTAAAAACTCGAGCGTTCCGCTTTTGGCAATGGTTCCAAGATTGTCCAGCAATTCTTGGTAGGTCATGCCGATTCCGTTGTCGCTGATGGTGATTTTTCGGTGTTTCTTGTCGATATCGATATGGATCCCATAGGCATTGGTTTTTTCCAGGGAATCATCGGTGAGGCTAGAGAGATGATACTTGTCAATTGCATCCGAGGCATTTGAAATCAGTTCTCTCAGGAAAATTTCCTTGTTGGTATAGATGGAATGAACCATCAGGTTGAGTAGCCGTTTCGACTCTGTTTTAAATTCTAGTTTTTCTTTCATGTTATTCCTCCTAATCTTGTCGTAATATATTATACCATATAGATTAGCACTGTCAAGCATTGAGTGCTAACAAAAGTGGTTTTTTTCTTATTTCTCCATACTCTCGATATGATATGCCAATATTCCTCGCTTGTGGATGATGAGTCCAACGAGAACGCATAGTATTGCGGATGGAATCATGTAAAGCGCGTTATATAAAAAAGCAGAAAAAATGATGACCGCATTGTCAGAGGCGAATAGTCCATTCAGGTCACTTCCAAAAATCCCGTTCATGAATCCAATCTCCTCGGGAATGTAAATTCTCCAGTATAGAACCCCTGCGATTGTGGCAGAAATCAATCGTAAAAAACTTCCTAGAAGAATGGCAAAAACAAATCTTGAAGGTTTCTTCAGGGTATCTTTGACAACACCGGCAAAACCCACTACCATGAAACTTACTAGATAGTCCATAATGTATTGGGGTATCGAGAGAAAATAGACCTTGATCATCGTCTGGATCACACCGTAGAGCAATCCTGCGACCAGTCCGTATTTCAGTCCTCGTCTCGAGGCAATGATAAAGATCGGCAGCATAGCCACCGAAATGCTTCCCCCCATGGGAAGTGTGTAAATGGCGCCAAAAATCAAATCAAGAATGACAGCGATCGAGACGAACACTCCCGTCTCAAGCATTGCAAGAACCTGATTGTTTTTTTTCATATGTTTCCTCTTTTCCAAGGGACATAAAAGGGCCCCTCTTATAAAAGGGACCCGTCTAAAGAATAGTGATATTCCTACGCTGGCATTATCCAGATCAGGTAAGGTCTATAACGGTATAGTTATACTCTCAGCCTAGTTCCCTAAGCTCCCCTTATGATACTTTAATTATAACATGAATCTATTTAATTTTCAACTTATTTGTCAGTTAATGATTTCATAGATAATCGGTTTGATTTTTACTTCTTTTAAAGATATTTCAAAAGCTTCTTCTAGTGATTCAGTAATATCGGAAGTGAGTGGCTTGTTGCAGTAAAGATTGCATAAGACATCGCCCTTCTTGACCAAGTCGCCAACTTTGTGTGATAGTAAGATACCCACCATTGGGTCGATGACATCATCCAAAGTTTCACGTCCGCCACCTAGTTTCATGGAAGCGACACCAATATTATGAGCTTTAATCGCTTGAATATAACCTGATTTATTGGCTTTATAAGGAATGATTTCCTTAGCCTGAACAAAAGTCTCAAGGTTCTCGATTCTACCACCCTGGGCATGGATGAATTCATAGAACTTTGCCAAAGCTTTTCCGTTATGCAAATAATCTTTTGCCATATCTTTTGCTTTTTTGAGAGTATCCGTGATTTCGGCATTGAATACCATGTAGGAAGCAATTTCAACGCATAATTCCTCGAGATCTTTCGGCCCTTTGCCAGAGAGGCATTCGATTGCTTCTTTTACTTCAAGGCGGTTGCCGATTGCCATCCCCAGTGGTTGTTCCATGCCGGTCAGGAAAGCGATGACCTTCTTATCAAAAAGCGCACCGATTTCAACCATGGTATGGGAAAGAATCCTTGCATCTTCAATCGTCTTCATGAAAGCTCCGTCGCCAATCTTGACATCAAGACAGATAACGTCGGCTCCACTAGCAAGTTTCTTGCTCATGATGCTTGATGCGATTAATGGAATGGAAGATACAGTTCCTGTGACATCTCTTAAAGCATATAACAATTTGTCTGCCGGCACGATTTCTCCGGTTTGTCCGGCTACGGCAATATTGAGTTTGTTTACTTGATCAATGAATTTTTCTTCAGATAGGTCAATAGAACAGCCATCAATCGATTCGAGTTTGTCGAGCGTACCGCCGGTATGACCAAGACCTCTTCCGGAAAGTTTGGCAAGTTTAGCGCCCATTGCAGCTACAAGCGGGCCCAAGATAAGTGTCGTTTTATCACCAACGCCACCAGTTGAATGCTTATCAACCTTGATTCCTTTGATTTTTGATAAGTCGATAGTATCGCCACTATAGAGCATTGATTTAGTCAGAAAACTGGATTCTTCATAACTCATACCTTGAAAATAGATGGCCATAAGCCAGGAGCTGATTTGATAATCAGGAATTTTACCTTTGACATAGCCAGAAATGACAAATTCTATCTCTTCCTCTGTCAGTTCAAAGCCGTCACGTTTTTTTTCAATGATATCGATCATTCTCATAATTAAATCCACCTCGCAAAAAAATTATACCATATTTTCTCATAATATAGTATAATTGTTTAAGGTGATTTTAATGAACGAACTGATTTTGATCAGACATGCGGAAACCGATGCCAACCGAAATTACGTTGTCCAGGGGAGATTTGACAACCCCTTGAACGAATATGGGATTAAGCAAGCAATAGAAACTGGTGTGTTTCTTAGAAACCGAAACGAGAAGTTTGATTTGGTTTTTTCTTCGCCTTTAAAACGGGCTTTCAATACTGCAAAACTGCTAATGCAGGGAATGCAGAAAACCAAGCCGATTATCGTCCATCAAAATCTGATTGAAAGAAATTTCGGAGATTACGATGGGCAAAAGATAACTGACGAATATGCTGATCTGATCCGAAAAGGAAACATTCCCAACATGGAACAAAACGGAGACCTTGAGTTACGAGTTTTTAATACTCTACGTGAAATCTGTGAAAAATATCCAAATAAGCGCATTCTAATTGTGACACATTCTCACGTAATCAAAGCGATTCTGGTAAGGCTTGTTCCTGGATTCAACTATGCTTCATATTTGGCAAACTGCAGTGTGAATTATATCAATTATAACAATGGTGAGTTTTCTGTAGTCAAATATAATATTAGTCCATTTACGGTATAAAGATTCATTGTAGATAATTCAGCGAATGCAATCTTGTTGCATCGCTTTTTTTACATAAAAAATGTGACACATGTCACATTTTGGAATATCTATTATTTTTTAATCTTCAAGTTAGTGAAATGCGGGGATTACACAAATTGATAATAGCGTTTGTTCTGGCAACTCTAGAAAAATTAAATTGAAGGCAATGAAGATATCTCCTGACAAATATTTAAATCAATTAAATGTTTGTTTGCCATGTCAAATAATATTTTCAAGGCATTTTCTCTTGTGAATCCAGGTCGGTATGGACGGTCTTCTTGAAGGGCAACAAAGATATCTACACAAGAAATGAGCCTAGAGTTAAAGTCCAATTCATTCCCCTTTTTGCCGTTTGGATATCCGGTTCCATTTATTTTTTCATGATGATTTAGAACCCATTTTGAAATATCTTCAAAGCCAATAATTTCTTTCAAGCATTCAAATCCAATCAAAGGGTGTTCTTTG
Source organism: uncultured Candidatus Izemoplasmatales bacterium (assembly GCA_964459895.1). Classification (GTDB taxonomy): domain Bacteria; phylum Bacillota_I; class Bacilli_A; order Izemoplasmatales; family Hujiaoplasmataceae; genus JAAYZB01. The sequence continues at coordinate 9,152 of CAYWOK010000014.1, read as the reverse complement.
ATTTTCGTGAATTCATCGTCAGTAAGCCCTCCTGGCTTATCAAGAATGTCGTTACTGACTCCCAGTTTTCCGAGATCATGCAAATCAGCAGCAATCAATATTTTATTTTTTTCAAGGCGATTCATTTTGTAGCGGTCCGCCATTTTTTCTGTAATTGCTGCTACAGATGAAGAATGGATTAATGTGAAGGAAGATTTAGAATCAATTATTCTCGAAAAGGTTTTTGATATTCTTCGAATTGTATCAAAGTCATATTCTTGATTGTAGTCCTTAATTTCATTTCTGATTTCCGAGTCAATATGTAAGTCACTTATACCAACCCAAAATGAATCATCATCAAGAATTGGAATAAACACTTTTATCAAATGTTCAGAAAACATCTTGTTTTCATTGATTTTAAGAAAATTTTGCATCGAGTTCTTTACATATTTATTTTCAGGATAGATATTTATAATAAAATTGCGTTCTATGGAATCAGCAAGATGAATAATTTGTGCCATCAAAGGTATTTGATTCCCGATAATCCCAAAAAAACCTGAACCATCCTCATTTTCGTGATGATACTTGATTACATTTTGGGGATTTGTCAAAAATGGAAAATCTTGAATAATCTCTTCGCCAACAATGCAATGATTTATCGATGCTTCAAGCACACTTCGTTTTTCGTTCTGACTTCCAACAAGGTTTTCATGCAGAGTTTTTAAAGAAGCTCCGATATCATGGAGAATGGCTAAAGACAGGAGATCGAATACTTGATCTCGTTGAAGATTTAATGCTTGAGATATTCTTAACGATATGTATGCTACTCTTTTTGAATGATTTGTTGGAAATCCAAAAATAATCTTTTCAATGTAGTCAAGGGAAAGTGAGACTCCTCTCAGAAAATCAATAAGGTTAAATAACATTTCTCTCACCGCCCAAAAAAACATATTTTCATAGTCCAATTATACACGCAGTTGTTGATGGAATAACAAAAATATTAATTATATTCATATACACTGAGTTCTTTTCGAAATAATCATTCCAGTTAAATTTGTGTCTATTAACGAATTTATTCACATCCTTACTGAAATTCGACGGTATAGTATCATGCACAAAAAATGTACGCAGACATCACTCAATTGGTATCAAAGCAAACACAAAGCAAATATTCGAACAAATTGTGCTATTGTTTTTTCGTTATATACCTAGTAATTCGTAATGCAAACAACATTAATATGCCAAAGAATCCAATTGCTCCTGGTGGAATAATGATTTCAAATACACTTGAGAGTGAATTTGAATCAACAAGTAAAAAGATAAATAGAACTAACGAAAACAGGATCATAAATGCCGCGCCAATCAAGGCAACCATATCAATCAACGAGTTAAAATGTCCTTCAAACCAATCAATTATCATATTGAATTTCTTTTTCATGATACCACCTCTAACGTAAATTATATCATTTATTCACAATATGATATCGAATAACTAAATTATATATAGTTCAAAAAAAAAACACAAAAAATCAAAGGTAGTCTTTTTCTACAACTGATTTCTTGAGGATGTCAATTTTGGTGGAGACGACGGGATTCGAACCCGCGACCTCTTACATGCGAAGCAAACGCTCTCCCAGCTGAGCTACGCCCCCAGACCACTTCTATTTTACATAAACAATTATCAAAGGGCAAGTGATATTTGATTTGTCGTCCAAAAATTACTATTTACAACAGAAATTACAAAACAGCACATAAAAAAATCCGGAAAAAATCCGGATTTTATGATTTTTGTTCATTAGTGTGCGTCAATAAATTCAACTACCTTATCCGCAGTAAGTGTAATCTGAGTCAACATATCAATAGTTGCTTCAAGATCTTTTCTTTGTAAGCCATAATCGCCAAACTGAGAATGGTTACCGCCGGGAATAATATATTCCTCGACATCAGTCAAATTAGAAAGATATTCATCGTATTTGTCAAGATCAAGAATGTTGTCCAAACTACCATAAATACTGAGCGATGGAACTGTTACAACTTTGGTGCTATAGGCAGCAAGTAAGATAAGCCCATTCAACTGCTGAGGATGCTTGGAGGCGTAACTGGCAGCCATTGCTCCTCCTAAGGAATGTCCCATCAAGAAACAATCCAATCCGGAATTGATTTCAAGTAAAACAGTAGCACGTGATACATCGAACACGGCTAAGTTGTAAGGCATCTCACAAATCACCGTCAAAATACCCCTGCCAGCGATTTCTGCCATCAAAGGCAAATATGCCTCCGGTTCCACTTTGCCTCCGGGATAAAAAATTATCGCCTGAGTGTAATCATCACTTGGAGTCAGATAAATGTCGTCACCTACCACCGAAACAGTAACTTCGGTAATGTCGTGGATATTCGTATTTGAGTGGTAATAGATACTTGCGTAAATCGCAAAAGACATTAACACAACAAAAAACACGGCAAAAACAATTAATCCTATCTTTGTAACCAGTTTCTTATTCATATGTTCACCTCATACTTGATAATTTTTTTATGCTTTGCACAAAAACTGTCAAAGTGAAATTATATGTGCTCGAGTAAGCAACAATTTATCTGATATATGTGTATTTTAGCACATTTCTATGTTCCTTTCAAGACTTGGCACAAGATATAATACTCTTCATCGTTAGAATCTGAATCAGAAATCAATTAATAAAAAAACATTCATAATATTATGAATGTTTAGAAATCAGTTGGTGGAACTGAAGGGACTCGAACCCTCGACCCCCACACTGCCAGTGTGGTGCTCTCCCAGCTGAGCTACAGTCCCTTGGGAAGTGACCATAAAGGTCACTTTTCATTCTGTACTAAATTATATCATAAGTAATTGTTTTTTCAACTCCGAATAATCATGATAATAACTTGTCGGAATGTAACCAGGAAAACTCGTTCCGTTTGCTGGATTGAAATTCAAATCATGATTTCTTAAGTCTTCTGCAAGCAGATCTCGGATCAGAAAAGTTGTGGTTTGAATATCAGACCCGTCGAGAAAAGCATAATTGGTTTTGTCAAATACATAATCGACAGCCCCTACTAAATAAAGAGTATCAGGACCAACAGCGATTCCATTTTTATACAAGACTCCAGAAGCATAACTAACCTGATCGTCAAAGACGACATCGTAATTATGATCATCAACTATTTCATAAAATGCAGTTAGCTGACTACCTGTCAAATAACAGGTCTTGATATAGTTATCAAATGGATAGATTACGACCAAATCACCCATAGTAACGGTTCCTGAGTACATTGGTGTTCTGAAGCCCCCTTCATTCAACATGCCAAAATCCAATCCCATATAATTTCTGATGACTGATGAACCCCAGGGAGCAAGATCGCCTCTATAATAGTCATCTTGGCTTGTAGCTAATTCTTCAGAAACAAATGCTACATATTCGGTATCGGTAGCAAACACGTCTAAAATCATATCGATATCAGAGTTTGTAAAGTACAGTTGGCTTTCGGAAATGATTGTAGCATTGTTTTGCACGACCTGTGCCAAAGACCTGTCATATACCAAAGTGATTTTAGAAAACAAGGATGAAGAGGAATCGCTTACCTGGGCATATGGCATGCGTAACCCGGAACGGCTGATGTAATCGGAAAGTGTAGAATGCGTATGTCCATTAAATACGGCATCGACAAAATGATCTTCCGTCAACGCAGCGATTTGAGCATTGACTGAATAATCATAATCATGAATCGAAACTACAACGATGTCACAATCTTCTTCCGTTCTCAAAATTGATGCATAGTTGGAAACGGTCGTATAGACATCAAGAAATTCAACATCTTCTACTCTTGAGGCGGAAATCGAGTTGATGACATCGCCGATCACACCGATAATTCCAACTCTGATTCCATTTACATCAATGATAGTATAAGGCACAGTCCAAGGAAGTGGTTCAAGAGTGGCCTTGTTGACAATGTTAGCCGCAAGCACAGAAAAATCAGCTTCACCGTTAAGAGGGTCTCCGTCTTTGTAATTGGCTATCTTATCGATACCCCAATCAAATTCATGATTACCGAGAGTAAAGGCATCAAAGCCGATGGCATTCATCGATTCGACAATGGGTAATCCGTAATAATAATTTGAGAGCGCTGTGCCTTGGAACATATCCCCGGAAGCAAGAATAATCGTTCCTGCATTTGAAGTGTTTTTGTCAATTAGATAAGCTCCGATTTTTGACAGCATCGTTATATCGGTATAGGCACCACCATGAAAATCATTCATGGCATAAAGTTCGATTGTCTCTAAATTCGATGTCGAAACAGTGGTTGTTTCAGTTGTAGTTGTAACAGGAGCAGTAGTTTCAATCGACGAATAAGTCGTGACTTCGGTAGTTGGCAAAGTCGTCAATTCCGTAGTTGTCGAAGTTGAACTTATTGTAGCGGATGTCAAACTGATAGTAGTAGTATTTGTTGTTATTGTTGTCTCTACTGTTGTTTGTTCAGTTGATGTAGTAGTAGATGCGACAGTTGTTTGTACAGTAGTCAAAAACGAGCATGCTGAAAGCAACAACCCCATAAATATAAATAATGATAAGAATGCTAGTTTTTTCATAAGTACCCTCTTCTTTTATTGTGCTTCTATATTATAGCTAAAATCCGCAAAAAAATAAAGAAATATATCTTCTATCGTAAAAATAAAAATAGCGAGGGACTAGCCCTCGCTATCAATATTAATATTGATTATCATGAATAAGTGGAAATTATGTCTTCAAAAGTCGCCTTTCTCAAGAAATAAGCAACGTTATCTTCTTCATAGTCGGTCGCAACAAGTGCATATGGACCAGGAGCTACCGGAATCGAACAGAAGGTTTCCGTCTCAGGAGTAATCTTGTTTCTGACAATCATTGACTCGAGGATGATGCTTTGTTGTGAAGGAGTCAGAGTCAGGATCGTTGCGAAACTGAATGAGGCTTCGGTGAAGTTGTCCCCAGTTGACAAAGCGTTAACCGCTAAAACAAAGTTTACAATCGCAAATTTCTTCGTGACATTTGCAATGTCATAGAGCATTGCTTCCTGGGCAAGAACCGGAATAGATGATCCGACATCAGGATTTTGCTTGATCATGTTGTCAAGTGTGATATGGATTGATCCGCTGTTCAAGAAAATGTTCCTATTGGTTTCGTCAGTAAAAATCGTGTCAATCTTATCGGCATCTATATCGTCACCGAAATTCTCGATTTCAAGTTGTTTGAGTGAAGTAAGAATCTTTGCGAGTTCAGAAGCTTCAATTTGTGTTTCCGGAGCTAGTGAGGCGGTAATGTCTTGTCGGAAATAAAGCGGAACGACAAAATCTGTAACGTCGGGAGCTTCCAATTCGCTCTTTGAGACATCGAGAATATTATTTGAAATTGTTGCCTGCATGATTTCCGAAGCAACCAAATCATCAAAATCATCAATGTCGAAAATATTGGCAGGAGTGAATGACCAAGTATCAGAAATAGTAACAAGTTGCAATAAATCCAAAGAATGGATAAATGCTACAAGCTCATCATATTCAATATAAGTCACATCTGTCTGCACAATCAGGATTTCATTTGCTGTTCCGTAATAGATGTCCGGAATAATTAAAGCTGATCCGGTATCATCCAGAAGTCTTGCGGAGAACATTGCCTGGATTGAAGCTGAAAGGAGAATCGTTGGAGCGTTGTCCATGACTTGGGTCAAATCAAATTCTGAGGTAAAATTGTCGAGATCGGAATAACCCATCAAAATAAGAGCATCGATCAGCGCTTTAATTTCTGCCTTTGTGACAAATTCTCTTTCAAATCCAAGCAGTCCAGCTTCAACTCTAACATCAGTCAAGCCATCTTCTTTTTGTTCAGGTATTGTCAAAACTGCGCTGTCGACTTCAAAGAGTCTCTCGGAAATCGTAGCGTGCATTGACGCCGATAAAAGCATCAAATTCTGTTTGGCTTCATCATTGATGTTTGTCAAAGCAAAGGTTCCGGTCATGGAATCAATAGTGGATGAAGTTCCGCCAGTCAAAACATCGATTGAGTCGATGATAGCTTTGATTTCTGCAGTTGTGATATAATCAGTGCCGCTTACAGTTGATAAAATTTGATTATCTAAAACATCAGTATCAGGTACAATCAATACAGAGTCATCAAGTTCCAGAATCTGATCAGAAATCGTTGCGTGCATCAAGGCAGATGCCAACAATAGGTCTTGGTTCGAGGAATAATCCCCTGGAGTCTGACTGGCAAATAGCAGCGATAGATCCATTGTTCCGTTGAAAGTGTCGATTGAATCGATTCCCAGTACGGGAAGCGCATTTATAAAAGCTTTGATCTCATCTTTCAGAATGAATTCAGTTTCGTTGCCAACAGGTCCTGTTTCATATCTGATTTCGGTCATGTCATCTTCTGTCTTTTGTGGCACAATGAGAACCGTATCGCCAAAATTGATTAATTTATTGGATATCGTAGCGTGCATGATAGTTGAAGCAAGGACGAGATTTTGTTCACTATCTTCATTAATCGTCGCTAAGTCAAATACCGTATTTACTTCTGTTGGATTGTCAAATCCAAGTTGTTCAACGGCATCGAAGAAAGCTTCAAGTTCATCTTTAGCAATGAATTCTGTTTCAGCTTGTGTGATGCGAATCGTTACTGGCAAAGTATCACCGCTAGCAAAAGGAATCACTAACATCATCGGATCAATTCCCAATACCTGATCAGAAATCGTCGCGTGTAAAATTGCGGATTCCAAGAGAATTGTCAAGTTGGATAGCAAGAGGGAAGTGTCTTCTAAATCGATGTTATTAAAGTCGTCAAGACCAATTGCGTGTAGCGCATTAAATAAAGCTTTGATTTCATCTTTATCAACGAAATCTGTCGCTCCGATTGTAGTAATTATTGGATTTCCGTATACATTTAGCGAAGGCATGACAAGCAAGGAAGTATCACCATCACCAAGATCAAGAAGCATAGCTGACACGCTTGCGTAAACGATATCGGAGGCAAGAAATGTTGAAATCTTATCATCATCCAAAACAGCTGGATTAGAATCTAATTCAAATTTATTCATAATCGTGGCGTCAAAAGCCATGGATTCAAAATCGTCAAGCTCCAAAATAGCCAGTGACAACAAGAGAGTTTTGATTTCAGTTGCTTTCACTACTGTGGTTCCAACAGAGTCAACTTCGATCGATTCGGTTGCAGTCGCTGGTATCACCAATAAATCTATTTCCAGATCAACGATCATTTTACCAACAGTTGCGGCAATGATTTCAGAAGCAAGAAATCTATCGATTTCTGTGTCGGATAAAGTCAAGGCTTTGGTAACATCAAATTCAGTACCATCAACCGTATTCGAAACGATCATTACCATTGATTTTGCAAGCGCAATCAGTTCTTCACTGTAGATATATCCTTGCTCATCAAAAACAGAATCAGGAATCACGATTGGTGTGTCGCCAAAATTCTGTTCCAGCAACATATCGGAAATCGTGGCAGTTAACACATATGACCCGAAGAGATCTTCAATAGCTGCATCATCAAGTTCGGCAATTGTATCAATACCGATATTCTCGATATCAATGTCTGCTGCCAAATTGAGAATGGCACTCAAAGCGACAAGAATGTTTCTCAGCTCGCCGTTGTTGTCTTCGTCAAGCCAATTGATATTTGTTGGAATCGATAAAAATTCAAGGCCTTCAAGGCCTGCTTCACCACTTAATATATTGATTAGAGTGGCTGTCAGCAGACGAGAATTCATAATCACATCGATATCGATAGCAGCTGCTATATTTATCAGCATTGACGTATCTCCCGCCATAAGATCGTTGAAGGATATGTCCTGATCAAATATTTCCGCGACGACATCACCAAGGGCGATCAGTTCTACTTCCCAATCTAGATCTGCAGGAACCTTGATAATAGCTCCTGCACCAGACTCATTGTTTTCCAACATCGGAACAAGGAGAGACTCAACAGCCAAAATTACTATTTGTGATTCCGACATATCTGCAAACAAGTCTCTCACAACCTGAGGAGTAATCACTACGTCTTCGACATCGCCTTCGCCAGTGATCACACCAGCACCATTCAAGATGTCAAAAAGCGCGCCTGCGATAGCTCCGATTTTCGGAAGTTCCTCTTCGAAATTGATTGCGTATAGTTCTTCGCTTGTAATTGGCAATTCTGTTTCGTTCATTTGAGCACCGATCTCAATTGCCAAAGGTAGGATTGAAATGATCAAGTTTGATTTACCTAGTTCGACAAATGCAAGCCTAATCTCCTCGCCAGTGATATCGGCGAGATTATTTGTATTCATGTATTCTGAAGTCAAAAAGATTTCTACAACACCAGATAAAACAGTCAGTTCATAACGTATTGCGACCGTGTAGTCATTATAATCAAACGACAGAACCCTGTCAAATAGATTGATATGCAAAGGTACAGTTTCAGCAGGGTTCACAACAGATGGCGCTTCGATGCTTGATGCTAATTGCACGAACAGGTTAGAATTGTAACTGTCAACCATTGCCTGCAAGTCAGCAACCATTGCATCCATATCCTGACCGCCAAAAACTGGCGGTTCTGCCAAAGCAATAATTGGGTTTGCCGCTTCATAGGTGTTAAAGCGATCTGTAAATGCCAATTCTGTTGAACCTTCAGAATCAGTCGGAATCAAAGTCACAGTGCTTTCAACTACACTCATGATTCCCCCCATCATTATCAACATGATGAAGATAGCCATGATGCCGTTTGCAACTCCGAAAAGAGCACCGAACCCGCGATTTTTAGATTCACCTTTTTCAGTCTTGCCTAAAATAATCGCTCCAAGAATCCAGCAAATTAGTTTATATAACAATAAAATTACAGTAAAATACAATACCGTATAGACAATTTTCAAAGCGAATTGACCGATTCCGGTCACAAGCGCCATTAACTCAGCACTAGGATTTGACAAATCAAGAGTATTGCCCAAAGCGAGTTGGAGAAAACTTCCTATACTTTCCTCAAAGGAAGTAAAACTTGACAAAGAAGAATCAATGTTTCCAAGAATTCCTCCCAGCCAAGGCATCTGCATTGTCCATAACCATTTCGATACCGGTATAATTGTCACAAAGAAAACAACATAAAAAATGACCATTGTGATTAATGTGAATAGGGTCT
>CAYWOK010000013.1:0-28367 GCA_964459895.1 uncultured Candidatus Izemoplasmatales bacterium | reverse complement strand
CGCGTTAAGGATTTCAAGTGCCGGCAATGCCGGAACAAAGGTGGTACCACGGAATGATTCGTCCTTTATATTTTGAGGACGATTTTCTTTTTATAAGGGGTGTGAATTATGATTATCGACGAACTCAATCTGTATAAAACACGAGAACAGACCAACTCAACTTCCGCCTACCATAAAACGGGAGTTAACGATTATCAGGCCGGAGATCTGTTTTTGGGAATCACGGCACCAATTATTCGCCGGATAGCCAAAAAATATTATGCGACAATTCCTGACGAAGAATTAATCATGTTATTGAAAAGCACTTTTCACGATTACAGAGCTTGCGCATTGGTGATTTTGACATACAAAATGCAAAAAGCGGATTTGGAAACACAAAGACAAATTGTTAAACTATACATCAAATGGATTGATCATGTAAATAGTTGGGATCTGGTTGATGTGTCTGCGCCGTATATTCTCGGTAAATATATGCTCAAAACTCAGGATTTTACTTTACTTTTCTCCTATGCGATATCGGACAACCTCTGGAAAAAAAGAATCAGCATCGTTTCGACCTGGATGCTGATAAGAAATAACCAATTTGACGTCACATTGAAAATCGCAGAGATACTAAAAGGCGATCAACACGATTTGATCAACAAGGCTTGTGGTTGGATGTTACGCGAAGTGGGAAATAGGAACAGAATTTTACTTGATGATTTTATTGAAAAGAATTATCACAGTATGAAAAGAACAACATTGCGCTATGCTATCGAACGACATGACGAACCAGTCAGAAAAGCAATACTCAAAGGAGATTTCTCATGGAAACAACAGTAAAGGAACTTTACCAAGACTTATCCAAAATGAATGGACAAAGCGTGACTTTGAAAGGCTGGATCCGCAACAACAGAGCTCAGAAAGAATTCGGATTCATCGATTTGCATGATGGAACCTGTTTTGATACGGTTCAAGTAGTATATGAAGAAGCAAAGGTTGCGGATTTCAAAGAGATTCAAAAGTATCGTGTAGGATCTTCTATCGATGTTATTGGCACGCTTATTAGGACGCCCGATATGAAGCAACCATTTGAAATCAAAGCCGAAAACATCAAACTAATCGGCGATAGTCTTGAGAGTTATCCAATCCAACCAAAACGACATACTAGGGAATTCTTGCGTGAGAACTCGCATCTAAGAATGAGAACCAATTTGTTTCAGGCGGTGTTTCGCGTAAGGAGTGTAGTTTCAAATGCCATTCATCAATTTTTTCAAAAACAAGGTTTCATATATGTTCACACACCAATAATAACCGGCTCCGATGCCGAAGGCGCGGGAGAGATGTTCAAGGTGTCAACACTTGATTTTGAAGCATTGATCAACAGCAAGGAAAAGGCAATCGACTACTCCAAGGATTTCTTTGGAAAAGCCACAAATCTGACCGTTTCCGGGCAATTGCAGGCAGAGGCGTATGCACTTGCTTTCAGAAGCGTGTACACGTTTGGACCAACCTTCAGAGCGGAGAACTCAAACACGCAAAGGCACGTTTCTGAATTTTGGATGATTGAACCGGAAATTGCATTTGCGGATTTGAACAAAGACATGGATTTAGCCGAATCAATGGTAAAACATATTATCAATTCCGTATTGTCTGAATGTAAATCCGAAGTGGAATTCTTTGATCAATTCATCGAAAAAGGGCTCAAGGACAAACTGCAAAAAGTTGCTTCATCCAAGTTCCAGGTAGTGACTCACAAGGATGCGATTGACATTCTCCTAAACAGTCGGCATGCTTTTGAAAACGCTCCTAAACACGGTGAAGACCTTGCGACGGAACATGAAAAATTTTTGACAAAACATTTTGGTGGACCCGTTTTTGTAATCGACTGGCCCAAAGAAATCAAAGCATTTTACATGAGACTTAATGATGATTTGAAAACTGTTGCGGCGATGGATCTTTTGGTACCGGGAGCAGGGGAGCTTATCGGTGGGTCGCAAAGAGAAGAAAGACTAGAAGTATTACTTTCCAGAATGAAAGAGATGCATGTCGAAGAAAAAGAATTATGGTGGTATCTCGATTTAAGAAAATATGGAGGAGCACCGCATGCGGGATTTGGTCTTGGACTCGAGCGAATGGTAATGTATGTCACCGGTGTTGACAACATTCGAGATGTCATTCCTTTTTCAAGGACTCCGAAAAACTGTGAATTTTAATTTATTGCCGACTTTAAAGTCGGATTGGTTCTTTGATTTGCTTCAATTAAAGTTGCATTTTTAGGGTAGTTAGTATATATTTATATTACTTATCACACGCATTCTAAACCACCGGGGTGAAATTATGGGTAAAAAATCATTGTTATTGTTTGTTATATTTCTAAGCGCAGTATTATTTGCGTGTCAAAATAGCGAGACAACTACAACTACGATTGCGACAACTTCATCAACGTTTGCCACGAGCGATACAACTGCTATCACAACCGAAGCGGTGACTACCGATTTGTCAACAACTCCAACAACCACTGCAGAACAGACCATGTCCGAAAGAGTCAATTCCCTTGCTAACGAATACAAGATCGGTCTGTTTATAACAGAAGAGCCTACAACTTCAATCGGAATAAATTTCGCGATGCCATCTGATACCTATGGTTATGTCGAGTATTCCATTGCTGGAGAAAATAACTTCACTAGATATCGGGCCATCAGCAAAGCCAGGGCAATCGGAAGAAAATATGCATATTTGTTTGAAGTTACCCTGTCCAATTTGACTCCAGGAGAAACATATGATTATCGCGTGACAAATACTGATGATTCAGAGGCTAGCCCCTACTATCAGTTTACAATGCCTTCTAATGATAGCGACGCTTTCACGTTTATATATCTTGCCGACCCTCAGGAAAACTCTGAGATCGGATATATGGCATATGCATATTCTTTGCTATCGGTAATGGAATATAGCGAGCAAACTTATGATTTTGTGATGTTTCCTGGCGATTTGGTTGATGATGCAGATTTGAAGACTGAATGGGCCCTATTCTATAAATACTCATCGATATTTTCCTATAACACTCCAATCGTCGCAACAGTTGGTAACCACGATGTCGGTGCGATTTCAGATGAAAGAATCCAAGAACTGGAATTCGATGGATATTTGAATTTACCGAATAACGGACCGGAATATAACAGTTTTAATATGCTTGAAGGCGACCTCAGAAGCACCAATTTCGATGATGGGAAAACCTATAGTTTTGATTATGGATATGCCCATTTTATTGTTATAGACACGGAAATATATTGTGACGGAACGACTGCCTGTCTTGCATATGACACAGCTAACGCAGACATTCTAAATGATTGGATAGCTGACGACCTGAGAAACAATGCTTTGCCGTGGACGATAGTTTTATTGCATAGAGGACCTTATAGCCTTTCATACAACACCTCAAGCGTAAGAGACAACCTTGTGCCTATTTTCGACGAATATGGGGTTGATTTGGTTTTGTCTGGGCACGACCACCAGTACTCAAGGGCGGTATACTCCGAAGACACATTGCTAGAATTTGCCACATCAAACACATATACAAAGGGCGATATTTTCCTTTCTGACACCACGCTTGACGATTATGATTTCAATCAATACGATCGAGCGATCGGAGTAACATACTTGACAGGGAACACCGCATCGACAAAATTTTATGGTGGTGATAAAGCTTCTGGACTGTCTGTGAATTACAAATTCATCGATGAACAACCGGTTATCCCATATATCACTGTTACGGAAAATTCGATCAGTGTCGTATCGTATGTTGTATTGAAAGACACCGCGTTTGCGATAATTCCCAATGGAGTCGATATTTTAGAAGAATTTAGCATAATCAAAGATTAGTATCTTCGCCAAATTAGCAAACAAAAAGCCGAAATCAATCGGCTTTTTTAGTTATTTTTTCTGTGGATCTTTTAGTGATTCAATCAAACCGGTAGCTAATCCGACTATGCCTTGCAATTCCGAAGGAATGATAATCTTCGTTGCTTGGCCGTTGGAGATCCTCTCCAAAGCTTTATAGGCTTCAAGAGTCAGCACAGCATGATCTGCTTTGGCGCCTTTGATCAACTCGATACCGCGAGCGGTAGCTTCTTGAACTTTAAGAATGGCTTCTGCTTGACCTTCAGCTTCGCGGATTGCGGCTTCTTTTTTGGCTTCTGCACGAAGAATGGCTGCGGCTTTTTCGCCTTCTGCTTCCAAAACGTTAGATGCTTTTTTACCTTCAGCAATCAAAATTGATTCACGACGTTCACGCTCGGCGCGCATTTGTTTCTCCATCGCTTCTCTGATTTCTTTGGGCGGAATGATATTTTTAAGTTCGACACGGTTGATTTTGATTCCCCATGGGTCGGTCGCTTCATCAAGAATAATTCTCATTCTTTCATTAATCAGGTCGCGGCTGGTTAAGGTTTGGTCGAGTTCAAGTTCGCCGATGATATTACGAAGTGTGGTGGCTGTAAGATGCTCAATCAACAAACCGGGGTTTTCAGCTCCATAGACGTATTGTTTTGAATCTGTGATTTGCAAGAACACGACAGTATCAATTTGCATCGTAACGTTATCTTTTGTAATAACGGCTTGAGGCGGGAAATCAAGGACTTGTTCCTTAAGAATGATAATGTCTGAAACATTGCCTCTAGCACTGTAAGTTCTTTTGATTCGGTCAAAGAAAGGCCACAAGAAATGCAAACCAGCATTCCAAGTAGTGAAGTAGCTTCCCCATCTTTCAATTACATATTGCGTTGCTTGAGGTACGATTTTTATTCTGGTACCGGCATAAACAACAATGATCACTACCAAAGCAATTATTACAACGATTCCAATATTACTGATAAGTGTGATAGGTAAAAACATAATAAAACCTCCTTCAAATTTATATATTTTTATATTTTAGCTAAATTAGCGTGATACAATTAATAACCGTAACCGGCTTTCACCACGTTGATTTTCAAGAAGATATCGCGTAAAGTGGACTTTCTTTTTGTAAAAGACATCAAAATGACATCTGTCAGAACTGACAGCATCAGCAAGATCAGTCCGGCATACATGCTTACGACAAAAACGAGAATGATAAAGAAATATTTGAATACAATGTCGTGGAAAAATACAGTTAGGGAATGAACCGGGCCGTCAAGGCGTATCTGCATCAGCTTTCTGCCCAGAGTCTTTCCGTTTAGGACAATTGTGTAAATCGTCATCAAGATCAAGAATCCGATTGCAAAGTAATAGACTGTGTTGAGAAAATAAGCTGATAACGTTCGGTTATATGGTTCGATATCAATTGTGTTTTGAGTGTCCAAAATTGCCAACGCCAATTGATAATCAGTTTGTGCCGCGGCTTCTAAGGCGTCATCGCCATCGGCAAGCGCTACGGCAGCGTTGTATTCTTCGGAAAGAATCGAAAGGTCAGAATTGTAAGCGTCTAGTATTTCTTGATATGCATCATATATCTCATTGAAGTTGGGGACTTGATTTCGTAGGACGGTTCTTCCGAAAGTAAGAAAAGTCAGATAAACAACAACAAAAACGATAGTAATATCAACGACTGATGAAAAAGCCCTTTTAAAGAATCCTGCATTCATTGCTGCTTTTTAACCACCAATTTCACGCCATCGATTGCCAACACTTCAACTCTTTCTTCGAGTTGAATGTCTTCGTTTGAAATAGATGTCCAAATTTTGCCGTCAATTTTTACTTCTCCGCGTTCGCCGTTTATGATAGCTTTTGTGCAAATCGCGATTTTGCCAATCAATTTGTCTGAATTAGTCTTGATTTCGTTTTTTCGAATATATTTATGAAATATCGGTCTAAGACCCAAAAGAAGTAAAATGGAAGTGACGATAAAGACTACTGATTGCAAAATGATGTTTTCCGGCCAAAATACGGCAATGATTAGTGCGAAAATCGCTCCAACAGAAAACCAGATGCTCGATAGGTCCATGGTGGCCGCTTCGATGACACCTGCAAAAATGATTAATCCGACCCAAACCAATATCATGGTGGTTCCGATGTCCAATGTTAAAAACATATCTGTCATACCTCCTTATGCTTCAAATCGATGATCAAGGCTTTGTCTTTCTCGCTCCAAAATGCCCGATACTTGTATGATTGATTGTTGCTGAAATCCAATTTCAATAAATCAGAAACCTCTTTCATAAAAAGCTTATTGCAAATTCTGGAATAGCTAGATTTTACCGTGATATTGTGTTGCTGTTCCTGTGGAACATAGCCAAACCCGGTTTCCTCTTTTGTGAGTGGCTTGACAGCGATCATCATGTTGCTTTGATCGAGACCAAGTAATACAACATACGCGCTCTCAAAATAGGCTGTTGCGGATTTGTTCAAAGTGATATTCGCTTCATAAAGCGTCGCGATATCGTCAAGCGGTTTTTTTGATACCCAGACGAAATTCGCCATAATCTCAACCTCCATTATAATCTGTTTTCTATCTATTACCAATTATATCACATAATATTTTATTCTTCAATAATTATTTTCAATTATTTTCAATTATTTTGAATAACTGAACTGTTTACAAATGAGGGTTTTCCGAGTATAATATAGAATATTGGGGGTGATAGTGTGCGTGAATTCAGTTTTGATCAGATTGTAGAAAGAAGTTTGATGAAAACATACAAAGGACCATTATATTCAAAGTTCATCAAAGCTATCGATGAATACAAATTGATTGAAAATAAAGACAAAATCGCCGTTGCTTTGAGCGGGGGAAAAGATTCATTGCTCATGGCAAAGCTGTTTCAGACATTTAAAAAATATGGACATCTCGAATTTGAACTGGTTTTTTTGACCATGGATCCAGGATATGCTCCGGAACTCTTGGAAAGACACCTCAACAATTGTAAGAAATTAAGAATTCCATCTATAGTAATTTCGTCTAAAGTATTTGAAGTTGCCTACGAAATGGCTCCTAATAAACCTTGTTTTCTGTGTGCCAGAATGCGTAGAGGATTCCTATATAAACAAGCGGAAGAACTTGGGTGTAATAAACTGGCCTTGGGACACCATTTTGATGATGTGATTGAAACCACGCTCCTAAACATATTTTATGCCGGTTGTTTCAAAACCATGTTGCCAAAAGCAAAATCAGCAAATTTTCCTGGGTTACAGCTCATCAGACCGATGTACTTAATCAAAGAAAAAGATTGTATTCGCTTTTCCAACTACCACCAGATAGAAGCAATCAATTGTGGCTGTAAAGTTGCCAAAATGGATACCGATTCGAAAAGGAAAGAAATGAAACAATTGATCGAGCAAATGCGGAAAAAATACAAAAACACAGACATTAACATCTTCAGGGCGGCAGAGAATGTCAATATCAATAGTATTTTGGGATATGTTGATGAAGATGAAAAACACAGCTTCATGGATGAGTACTGATTTATATGAACTATAGAATAAGCACAAGTGGCAATTAAGCGCTTGTGCTTTGCTTTTATTAGGAGTCAATTGTAGCTATGGTTTCACGTGAAACATTATTTTCCTAAACAGAATTTGGCGAATAACGTAGAAATCAAGGCGTCATTTGATGATTCACCTGTGATTTCTCCAAGGCTTGTCCAGCCATTTCTTAAATCGATTTCCACCATATCAATCGGTAATTTCATCCTAGCAGCTTCATGAGCGTCTTTTAAAGCCAATTGGGTTTCCTCTAGTTTGGCTATGTGTCTAGCGTTTGAAAATACCGCATCTGCTTGATTGATGATTTCTTCGTTGATAAACATTCTTTTGACTTCTAATGCCAATAGGTCGATTCCAGTATGGTTTTTAGCAGAAATGTTGATGATTTTTTCTGTGGCCAAATCCATTTTTTTGCCCAGATCAATTTTATTTCCAACCAAGATTCGAACTTTATCTTTCGTCAGTTCTAATAGTTCCTTGTCATACTCTGTCAATGATTCACTTTGGTCGAGAACAAGCAGAACCAAGTCGGCGTCTGCTATAGCTTTTTTGGTTCGTTCAATACCGATTAATTCGATAACATCCGACGTTTCTCTGATGCCCGCGGTATCGATAAGTTTCAATAAGATGCCATCAATTGTCATTTCTGCTTCGATCAAATCTCGGGTTGTTCCGGATATTTCAGTGACGATTGCTTTTTCTTCTTTCAATAGCGAGTTAAGCAGGCTTGATTTGCCAACATTCGGCTTGCCGACGATAACCGTTTTTATACCTTCGCGAATCACCTTGCCAGTTTGAGATTCGCGAATTACTTGAGTTATTTTGCTCTCAAGATCAATTATTTTCGGAAGGATGATTTCGCTTGTCAAAACATCGATATCATCATATTCCGGATAATCGATATTTACCTCGATTTGGGCGATTATTTCCAAAAGTTCGTTTTGTAATGACTCAACAAGCTTCTTTATGTCGCCTCTCAGCGCTTTTTGGGCCAAGGCCAACTGTGATTTGTTTTTGGCATAAATGATATCCATTATGCTTTCTGCTTCTGTGAGGTCGATTCTGCCGTTTAAAAACGCTCTTCTTGTGAACTCTCCCCGTTCAGCGAGGCGAGCTCCGTTTTTGATCAAAACGCGTATTATTTCACCGGCCACAAAAAAGCCTCCATGACAGGAGATTTCGACAACGTTCTCTCTGGTAAAAGAGTTAGGCGCAATATATACAAAAACCATGACTTCATCGATTAGCATGTCGCGATCGACGATATGTCCATATACCGCCTGGTGGCTCTTAACTTTTTCGAGATTTTTGCCTTGAAACACTCTATTCACGATTTGAATTGCTTCGTCTCCAGAAACCCTGATTATATTGAGGGCGCCGATGCCATTTGCACTTGCCTGGGAGACGATTGTATTGTTTAGCATGCTATCACCATAAATATTTTACCATAATTGTCCCGATATATTGTATAATACTTTTGGGTGATTAATATGCGAAGGCACAAAAAACCGCTAAAATTCTATTTGGGAATCTTTGCTTTATCTGGAATCATTGTTCTAGGATATTCCTTGTATATGATCTATTCGGGAAAGGCCGTGGCCCAAGACTTGTATAGCCTTTGGTTCATGCCGGTTATTTTTACTATTATTTATTATGGCGGAGACGTCATTTTGGAACGCATGACGAGAAAAAGGCACAAAGAGAACTTTGAAGCCGATTTCTTGGTTGCTGTCAGCGATCTCATGCAGAAATCGAACGCGTTTTTGATTGAGGATTTTCGGAAATTACAGATGGATCAAAAATTTCAGGACAGTTTGAAAATTGCTTTTTTTATCTATCAAAACGGCGAAAACGAGCAATGGACTTTGGCAAAGCTGGAAAAAAAATTCCGTCCCGAAACCATTGAATCAAAAGCCATGGAACAAGTGATAAATTACGTCAAAGAAAAGCGAGACTCTTTGATAAATTAAACAGGAAGGCATATCAAAAATGCGTTATTTGCGATATAATATTATTATGGGAGAGGGTTGTGTTTGAAGATCTATAGCGGAATCGTAATCAATCAGGGCATTGTCTATGGCAATGTTTTCAAATTAAAACAAAATTTCCGAGAAGGCCCTAAAATAGCCAGTAAAACTGACCAATTGTCCGTTTTTGAAACCGCGCTTGCCAAAAGCACAAAAAAATTGGAAGAACAAATAAAAACAACTCACATGCTATATTCGGAAACCGTCTCTATCATATTCGAAGCTCATAAACTTATGGTCAATGATCCGATAATTTTGGATCGGGCACGAGAATTAATCGGGGAAAAACATAACGCTTATGATTCGTACAGACAGGCTGCGGATGAAGTAATTGATCAATTCCTTCGATTGAACAACGAGTACATAAAAAATCGAATCATTGATATCGAAGACGCCACAGAAAGAGTGTTATCCGAAATCGAAGAACTAGAATATGATCTGAAGACTGATTTCCTGGAACCGAAAATTTTGCTTTTGGACAAAATGAAACCCAGTATATTGATAAATTTGGATAAAGAAACCATTATTGGATTAATATCTGAAGAAGGATCCTATAATCAGCATTCCGGGACCATTGTCAGAAAAAGAGACATACCAACGATGGTTGTAGAAGGACTTATGGATTTGATTGATGATCAGGACAAAATACTGTTAGACGCCATTGAAGGAACCGTATATATTAACCCTGATTTGGATACTGTCGACAAACTCATGAAAGAAAGGTGATAAGTTATGAGCTACCGCGCATTATACCGAACATACCGGCCAATTGACTTTACAGAAGTTGCCGGTCAAAAACATATCACCACTACTTTGCAAAACGCTTTGCAAAACAATAAGGTTGCACACGCATATTTGTTCAGCGGGCCCAGAGGCACAGGCAAAACATCAATAGCCAAAATATTTGCCAAGGCCGTCAACTGCGAGCAAGCGCCTATTGCGAATCCATGCAACAAATGCGACAATTGCTTGGGAATACAAGATGGGTCCATCAGCGATATTATCGAAATCGACGCCGCAAGCAACAATGGCGTGGATGAGATAAGGGAGATCCGCGACAAGGTAAAATATCTTCCGGGATATGTCAAGTACAAAGTGTATATCATCGATGAAGTCCATATGCTCTCGACGGGAGCTTTCAACGCGCTGCTAAAAACGCTTGAAGAACCGCCCCAACACGTTATCTTCATTCTTTGTACCACTGAACCACAAAAAATCCCTTTGACAATCCATTCGCGTTGTCAGCGTTTTGATTTCAAATCAATCACAGTTGAAGATATGATGCAAAAACTTCAGGAAATAATCGACAAAGAGGAAATCAAGATCGATATCGACGCCGTGGAACAGATTGCTATTTTTGCCGAAGGCGGACTAAGAGATGCAATCAGTCTTTTGGATCAGGTTCACGCCTATAGCCCTGAATATATAAAACTTGATGATGTTAATCAAATTTGTGGTGCCATTTCTCTGGAAAAACAAATCGAGATGGTAAAAGCAATAATCGAAATGAATTCTACCAAAGCAATCCAAGCGATGAATGAATTGATTGTCGAAGGCAAGGAGGTTCATAAGATTGCATTCAATCTTCTGGATTTTCTTCGCAATATACTGATGTATAAAAACGTTGGAGTTTCAGAACATTCAAGCAGCCTTTATATAAACGAACAATTCCTGCAATTGACGAAAATGGTTAGTAACCGCAGAATCTTTTTCTATATTGAAATTTTGACAAAAACAATCAACGAAATCAAGTGGAGTAACAGTCCAAAACTGTTTCTCGAACTGGCATTCATTAAAATGACTGATACCGAAACTACTAGCGATGCCAAAGTGATTGACGATTTGGAAAAGCTCAGTGATAGAATAAAAACTCTCGAAACGATGGAATCAGTTCAAATCAAGGCTGTCGAAGAGCCTTTGGTCGAAGCGGAATTGGCAATCCAATCTGCAGCTCAGGCTGGAGAACCGGAGAAACAAAAAGAGCTTTTTGACCTAAGGGTGTCAGATGAAACCAAACAAGAAAGAGCTGCCAAAAATATTGAAGAACCATGCAGCGACAGCTCCAACACTTATAAAATCGAGTTTGTGGAAGAAGTTTTGAATAATGGAAATAGGGATGACAAGATTTATTTAACGAACAATTGGAACCGACTTTCAAAATATAACAATTCTGGATTATATCATCAATATGCAGTCCAATTTGAAAGCGGATCGGTCAAAGCGAGTTCATACGGCCGGATTATCGTGACGTTCTCATCGGCTGGAATCTGCAATCAAATGATGAAACCATCGATAAAACCAATTGTCAGAGAAGCGCTACATAAGGCGTTTGACCGGGATATAGACTATATCGCTCTTCCAGAAAATATCTTTGATGACATTACTGATGAATTTGCGCTTCAGTGGCGTCAGGGAAAAAGGGATATCAAACTGTCTCCAATTGTTTGCGAAGACTTAAGAGATGTGTCTCAAGACAACACCGAAGAAGAAGTTGAAAAAGAAGAAAAAATAGTTTCGGACGCAATAAATATTTTTGGCGATCTTGTAAAAATCAAGAAATGACCCGTAGGAGTGAATGATATGATTAATCCACAAATGATAAAAAAAATTCAAAAAATGCAAGAAGATCTAAAAAAAGCTCAAGCAGAAATTAACGCTTCGACTTTTTTCGGGCAAGCTGGGGGCTCCGTTGTAAAGGTTGCAGTCAAAGGCACGAAAGAAGTCTTGTCGATTGAAATCAAAAAAGAAGAAATAGATTTCAGTGATGTCGACATGGTTCAGGATCTAATCGTCGCCGCCTTGAATGATGCATTCAAAAAAGTCGACAAGGAAATGGAAGAAACGCTTGGATCTTTGACCCAAGGCGTGAAAATGCCGGGACTTTTCTGATGAATTATCCCAAAGCTTTGGAGGATTTGATTGTCCATTTTATGAAATATCCGGGCATAGGTCGGAAGACCGCAGAGAGATATTCCCTTTTCACAATAAATAATTTTGACCAGGACAACCTTAATGATTTTTCGGAAGCATTGGCCACTGTCAAAAACAAGGTATTCCGCTGCTCCTCATGCGGACATTTAACAGATGTAGATCCATGTCATATTTGTTCGAATGATATCCGCGATAAATCCCTGATTATGGTAGTCGAATCGCCTAAAGATGTTTTTTCGTTTGAAAGATCAGGAAATTACAAAGGAATGTATCACGTATTGCATGGCGCAATTTCACCGATGAACGGAATTGGACCAGACGATTTGAATCTTGCCTCTTTATGGGACAGAATTCAAAATGAAGCGGTCAAAGAAATCATCTTGGCAACTTCTGGGACTCAGGAAGGCGAAACCACAGCCATGTATATTCAAAGAGTGTTGAAAAATATGGATATTTTGGTCACAAGAATCGGTTATGGCGTGCCTGTAGGGTCAAATTTGGAATACGCTGACGACCAAACGCTGACAAAAGCAGTTGAAAACCGCAAAGCATATTGAAAAAAAACAAAAAAATGCGCTTCTCGTTTTTTCAAATTATGGTATAATGTTATTACAATAGTGAAACTATCAACAAAAAAAAGAGGTGGAGTAAATGTTTACAGCTACTTTTCGTATGTTTCTTACAATAATTGACAGCATTGAAGGCTTCGTACAACCTTATGTCGACCAAGTAATTGATCTTTTGCAAGGATTACCTGTTTGGACCCAAGGCCTCGTTGTGTTGGCCTTAGGAATTTTCACAATTGTCGGACTTGTGGTATTCATCAAAAAATTCATAAAATTGTTTTTGGTTCTGGCCATACTAGGCGTAATAGGTTATTTTGTCTGGACAAAGACTGATATATTGCAAAACTTGCTTGGATCATTAACAGGAGCGATTACCGGTCCGAATATTTTGCATTTTTTATTAAGAGTTTCTCCTTTTTAATTAAAGGATAACTCTTTTTTTTTTCAATTTTTTAGTTTGAGAAATAAAGGCGATTTTGAGAGATTATATATATTTATATATAATTTTTCCTTAAAAAATGTGCTATAATGAAATATGCACAAATATTCGATAGGAGACTGAAGTATGGAAATTAGAATGGCGAACTTGACCAAAATATTTACGAGTAAGAAGGACAAAAAAGAAGTTCACGCCGTAGATCATGTTGATTTAACAATTCCCTCTGGAAAACTTATTGGGCTTTTGGGTCCATCTGGATGCGGAAAATCGACAACGCTTTACCTGATTGCCGGTCTGCTGAAACAAAACGAGGGTCAGATATTCTTTGAAGATGATGAAGTATCTGAAATGCCACCAGAAAAACGAGGAATCGGGCTGGTATTTCAAAATTACGCTCTTTATCCTCATATGACAGTCCGGGACAATATTCTTTTCCCGCTGCAAAACTTGAAAGTCGAAAAAGAAGAAGCCAAACGAAGAACAATTGAAATGGCTGAACTGGTCGGCTTGCAGGAAATGCTAGACAGAAAACCAAAAGAACTTTCGGGCGGACAACAACAACGTGTCGCTATTGCGAGAGCCCTTGTCAAAAAACCAAGAGTACTTTTGCTTGACGAGCCATTATCTAACTTGGATGCCAGACTAAGATTACAAACTCGAGAAGAAATCAAAAGAATTCAAAGAGAGACCGGAATTACTACAGTATTTGTGACACATGACCAAGAAGAGGCCATGTCCATTTCCGATGAAATCGTTGTTATGAAAGACGGAGTCATACAGCAAATGGGATTGCCCCAAGAGGTTTATGACCATCCGCTCAATTTGTTCGTTGCCAAATTTCTTGGCAATCCACAAATCAATGTTTTTGAAGGCGATATCAAGGGCGGCAAAGTTTTAATTGAAGATATGCATATCGAATCTGCTAAACTTCCGGATCAACAAATCCTAATTGGAGTCAGGCCGGAAGGATTCCTTGTTGACAATACCTTAAAAAGCGATTTTAAATTCGCGGTGAATCTAGTTGAAACGATTGGCCGCGATACAACATTGATCATCGACATGCCAAGCGAAGAAGGCGGCTTGCTTGATAAAAAATCTTTTAAAGTTATTGTGGATGCGTCCCATCGAATTCAAACAGGCGATCTGGTTCACTTCACAGTCAAACCAGAAAAAATGCATTTGTTTGATTTAGATGGTGGCCTGCTGAAGTAGCATATGGAAACAAAAAACAACTTAAAAGCTTGGTTCTATTTGGCGCCAATGCTTATCCTGATGGCAGTATTTACTTTTTATCCGCTTATCAACGCCTTCATTATTTCTTTTTATAAGGATTATTTGCCGCTAGCCAATAATGGAACCGGCTCAATCTCAGGATATACTCTTCACAATTACGTCGTTATTTTTAAAAACCAACTATTTTGGAAAGCGATTCTGAATACGTTTGTATTGGCCTTTGTCTCGGTGCCGGTATCAATCATAGTGTCGTTGTTCATCTCGGTATCACTCAAAGCAATTCCAAAACTGAAAGGTTTTTTTCAAACCGTATTTTTCCTTCCGTATGTTACAAACGCGATTGCAGTAGGTATGGCATTTGCCGTATTGTTCCACAAAGACTACGGATTGTTTAATGTTGTCTTGGGTCTTTTCAAGATAACGCCGATCGACTGGATCGGAGGAACAGCAAGCTGGTGGGCGCAAATGTCTGCCTTGATGGTATTTACCATTTGGTCAAGCTTGGCTTTTAAGATTCTAGTATTCACCAGTGGCTTGGAAAATATCGACAAACAATATTATGATGCCGCAAGAATCGATTCGGCATCTAAATGGACGATTTTCAAACGCATCACCGTTCCTTTGTTATCGCCTCTCATTCTATATATTTCGATTACATCTTTGATTGGCGCCCTCAAGGCATATAACTCAGTTATCGGTTTGTTCGGTGAAAAACTCGGCGGACAGCCTTACAGTATGATCACGATTGTTGCTTTCGTATACAAATATCGAGCCGACTTTGCTTTCCAAGGCTTTTATAGTTATGCGGCATCTGCTGCGATTATTCTATTCTTTATTACCCTGATATTCTCGGTTCTGCAGACTATGGTCAGCAGAAGCCGAGTTCATTACTAGGGGGGTGTAGAATATGTCTGACATTTATGTAAAAAACGAAAAATCATATAAAGCAAAAAAAATTACTTTCAATATATTGACCTATTTATTCCTCATAGCAATTGCGATTGCAATCCTGATTCCATTTTATTGGATGCTTCTAACTTCAATGAAATCGGATGAACTGATGCGTCGAATTCCACCACTTCTATGGTTGAACCCCAAAGAGTGGCAACTTTCTAATTATTACAGACTTTTTGAGTTGGTAGCCAGCGGCCCAAGAAGAGGAGAACCGTTATTCCCATTCTTTACCTATATGAGGAATACGGTCGTAATTTCCATCATTACCACAACGGGAACAATGATCACGACCGTATTGGCGGCTTTCGCATTCGCAAGATTGAATTTCAAAGGAAGAGACATCGTTTTTGCGATCCTAATTGGAACCATGATGATTCCGGGCGAAATATTCATTCTCACGAACTTCCTGACAATCAACCGAATGGGTTGGTATGATATTATGGATCAATCTTATATGGACGTGATCTTCGCAATGACCTTGCCGTTCATGACCAGCGTTTTCTATATTTTCTACTTGCGGCAAACATTCAAACAGATTCCTAATGAATTATATTATGCAGCAAAAGTCGATGGGACTACCGATTTTCAATATCTCTTGAAAATTATGATCCCGATTGCTTTGCCAACCATTATCACCATTACTATATTGAATTCAATGGGAGCGTGGAATGCATATATCTGGCCCGCAATGATTACCACCAAAGACGAATTCAGACTCGTGAGCAACGGACTTAGAGGCGCATTTACGGATACCGGAACCGGACGAACCGATTATGGTCAACAGATGGCTTCGTCCACGTTGGTTACCTTGCCTTTATTGATTCTCTTCTTTACATTCCGCAAACAAATCATGCGCGGAGTATCTCGTAGCGGTATTAAGGGGTAATCTAAAAAAGGTTATTCATCAAAACATAAAAAGTCTTAAGGAGGACAGGAATGAAAAAGATTGTATTATTATTAGTTGTATTTTTCTTAATATTTGTAATTGCGGGTTGCGTTAATATTGTCACAACAACTGCAACCACAACGCAAGCAACGACAACACAACCGACTACGCTTCCAACAACCACTGTTAGCGGACAAACAACGGTCAGCGGACAAACAACGGTCAGCGGACAAACTACTGCTGCAACTACTGCAGCGACTACTGTAGCGACGACCACTGCTACTACACAAAAGATTATTTTGGATCTTCCCGAAGATGAAGTAGATATTACTTTTTGGCACACTTCCGGTGGCAATAAAGCGATCTTGCTTGATTCATTAATTGCTGAATTTGAACAAATGTATCCAAATGTAACGATCAATTCCGTTGCTCAAGCTGATTACGACACGCTGAGAGAAAAAATTAACTTAGGCATTTCCGTTGGTCAAGTTCCGACGATGGCCATTGGATATCCTGACCATTTTGCCGCCTATATTACTACCCAAGCGGTTCTTCCTTTGGATAATTTGATTAGTAGCAATGTTGCCTATGAAGTCAACGATTCAACTTCAACAATTGCTGGCGAATTAGTTGACGTCGGATTAGACCTATCAGATTTTCCTGAATCATATCTTGCTGAGAACAATCAATATATCGGCGGATATTATTACTCGCTTCCATATTCCAAATCCACTGAAACTATGGCGGTTAACCGTACCGTTCTCAGAGAACATGTTACTGAAATTCGCGCCCTTGGCATTGAAATTACAGATGAGGGGTTCTTATCTCACGAAACGCCTTTGACATATGGAGAATTACAATTATTAAGCACTATCCTTGTTAATGAAACGGCGGTGACGGATGTTGCCAATTTCCAATGCGCATATCTTCTCAACTATGATTCGTCCGGAAACATGTTTATCAACATGAGTAGACAATGGAAAGCGCCATACACTAATTTAAGTGGAGACATCCTTATCAATAACAATACAACCAAAGATATGCTTGATTACATCGATGCCATGTTCAACGCAAGAACGTTTGTTCTTCCAATTGAATGGGGTACTTCTTTCGGATCTGCCAACTTTATGTTGGGAGATGTTTGTATGACTGTTGGTTCAACCGCCGGTGTTAGTTACAATATCCCGACCGGAACAGACGTAAATGAACTTTTTGGAAAATTCGAAGTAGACTTTTTGTCGACTCCGCAAACAGTTACGGAAAGCAATACTGCAGTTACGATGTCTGACGGAACAAATGATTACAATATCACCGGAGCACTTTCGGCCGTGCAACAAGGACCGAACATTGGTATTTTTAACAACGCAACAACTAACCAAAAACTGTTCGCCTGGTTGTTAATCAAATGGTTAATTTCCCCCGAAAACACTTCAAAATGGGCAATGGATACAGGATATCGGCCTGTTAGACTTTCTTCCTACACTTCAGATGTTCAAATTGAATTGACCAACACTTTCAGCCTCACATATGGCGAATTCCTGCAAATAGCGCAGGATTATTGGACAGCTGACGGCTTGGTTACTTGGGAACTAACAGATGAAAGATGGGATTATCTCTATTCATCGATGGTTGCGAATATAGCTATAAATCAAGTTCCATTCTATGAATACGATCCAGCTTTTGCCGCGGGGTCGGGAAGCGCTGGATCTGCTCAAGTACGTGTTGAAGTTGGGTATTGCCTTGAAAACATTTACACAGGAGCATACGACCCGGCTGGAGCTTTGAGTTTTACAGTAAATCAATTGATATGGGGTTAAACAATCAAAGTTATCTAATTTAATTTAAGGAATGGACAAAATGCAAAAAAAATTGATGAAATTGTTTTTTGTTGTCGGATTCTTGTTGGTTCTGGGCGGTTGTGGAGAGATTACCACAACAGAAATTACTGCTTCCGCAACCACCACCCAAACCACCGAGACGACAACTGCAACGACAGCTACCACTACAACGGTCACAACAACCACGCCTACCACCACGACCACATCCGCCATCGATACGATAACAACAATCGCCTTGGTGCAATTACCTGATTTGACCGGAGAAAACAGAGAAAATATTACTAGCACTCTCACTGATTTGGGACTAGAAGTTAGTTTTTATTTCGATGTTTCGATTATCTATGATGAAGATAGCGATTATGATAAATTCATCAAGTATGGATCGCTCAAAGTTGCTGGGGATTTTGTGGAAATTGGTTCTTCGGTGAAAGTATATACATCACCTTTGAATCTCACCGTCAAATATTTATATCAATTAGACGAGTACACTGACAGTTTAGGTCAACCATTACTACTCGATGAAACGGATTATATTGGCCAAGAATTTATCGCTGATGGTATTGGAGTAGCTACAGTTTATCGATTTATTGACGGAGATACAACCTGGTTTACCAGCGGATCAACTTCTTTTTCTGTAAGATATCTGGGAATTGATACTCCAGAATCGACTGCGCTTTACGAACCGTGGGGCAAAGCCGCTGCATATTATACACAAGAAATACTTGAGAATGCAGAAACAATTGTTTTACAGGCTGAAGGCGAGCGCATGGACGGAAATGGTAGATATCTTGCATGGGTATGGTATAGAGATACTGCTGAAAGTGATTTCGTCTTGTTAAACTTGGAACTTGTCGAATTGGCGTATTCCAAAAACAAGGTTTCTTCAGGATCAAAATACACGACAGTCTTGACTTTGGCAGACTGGGACGCTTCATTTTCAAAAAGAAGAGTTTGGGGAGAAATTGACCCTGTATATGACTATAGCAGAGAAGGTAGCGAAATCACTATCGAAGACTTGATGATTAACTTCCCTGATTGCGTAGGGCTAAAAGCCATCATTACCGGAACGATTACTAAGAAAATTGGATATAGTTTCTTTATCCAAGACGAAACGGGATATGGTATTTATGTTTATGTGCAAAGTTTAACACAAAGCTCTTCACAGCTTCAAATTGGCGCAAACGTGACCATTGGCGGGCTTGTTCCAACTTATTATTCAGGAAGCCCCCAATTAACTAATTTCAACAAACAGTTGCTTTGGGTCAATGATCCAGGGGATCTTATCGGGCCTCTCACAATTACTTATAATGAGTTCGCGTTTGAAAGAATAGGAACTTTGGTTGAAATTGAAAATCTTACGATTACTGGATTTAGTTCAGCTAATATTTATGTTCGCAATAATTTATCTCAAACATTTGAAATAAGAATTGATGGACTGCCGGGCTTTAATGCTGAAACGCTAGGTCTTTCCGTCGGAAATGTAATCAATGTTGTTGGACCATTAGGATATTATGACTTTGATTTTGATGGCATTAATCCTGACTATGTCTATCTTAAATCCAACTTCCAATTGACGCTTGCCGACGTTTCTGACATATTAGTTCCATAAGCAAAAAAAATATTTTATAGGAGGGTATTATGAATTTAACGATTAAAAGATTTGCTTTCATTGCAATTGTCTTTGCTGTTATGTTCTTTATTGCCGGTTGTAACGGTGTAACTACCGCAGCAACAACAGCTGCCACAACTGCAGCAACGACGACAACGGTGACTACGACAGCAACAACAACAGCAACAACAACAGCTGCCACAACGACAGCAACAACGGCTGTTACAACAACAACGGCTGTTACTACGACTGTATCGGAACTTACCGACACAGAAAAAGCACAGGCGGTTCTAGATGCACTTGACCTTGGAACGCTTACGGCAATCACAGCAAATTTGACATTGCCAAGCCCTACAACTGATGGGGTAGCCGTATCTTGGGCGACATCTGATGCCTTTGTTATTACAAACGCAGGCGTCATCACCGTTCCTTATTATGGCAACGGAGACGGAACAGCAACTTTGACAGCTACTGCAATTTTGAATGAGGCCACATTGACCAGAACATTCACAGTAGTGGTTTCTGAAGAAACGGCTGTTGCGTACATTAACAGAATCGGAAATTCTATCATTATTACTGGATCAGACTCCATTACAGGTGATTTCTTGTTGCCAGGATCATATGGAACTGGCGCAAACACAGCAACAATCACTTGGACGTCTGATGACACCGAAACTGCCGCTATTGCTGCAACGGTAAACGTGGACGGATTCTATGCCGTTACCATTACGCGCCCGCAAATTGATTTGGG
The DNA here is from genome assembly GCA_964459895.1 of uncultured Candidatus Izemoplasmatales bacterium. Taxonomy (GTDB): domain Bacteria; phylum Bacillota_I; class Bacilli_A; order Izemoplasmatales; family Hujiaoplasmataceae; genus JAAYZB01. The sequence continues at coordinate 7,693 of CAYWOK010000013.1, read as the reverse complement.
CGGAGATAACGTTTCGGCTGTACTTACCGCGACCATCTCGATTGGCGAAGAAGAGGTTGTAGTTACAAAATCGATTCGTGTTATCGCAGAAGGAGCTTCTACACCGGTTTATACGATTGCCGAAGGTATGGCTGAAGTTACTGGAACGCCAATCACTTGGAAAGACATGACGGTCGTTGGTGTTAGCACTGATGGGTTCTTCTTTACAGACGGAATCGAAGCGATGTTCGTTTTAGGCGCGGACTTTGCAGAAACAGTGTCTGTTGGTGAAGTTTATAACATCACTGGACCAATAGCATTCTACTATGCTGGAATTCCTGGTGTTGAGGATGTTGGAACAAACGTTGTCAAACTATCGCCTTCTACTGCAGAAGCAAAAACTTTGACACCAATTGAGGCTACGTTCTCCGAAATTATTAACACATATACTGGATTTAGTAATGAGAATCCAATCCGATACAGATTCTACAGAATTACTGCTCAGGCGTTTTATTATGAACATACAAGAGGACTAAACTACAGCACATTTTTAGTTCCGACTGACGCTACAGTATTGGATAAAGCAGAAGCTTTCCGGATATATTACAAATCTAATATGACTGCTATTTCTGCTCTTTATGGCGAAAACATCACACTTGATATCATTGTGAAAGGATACAATACCACGGCGGACTTCCAAGACTGGTATGTATATTTCTTAGGAACTCCAGATGACATCGAAGTTGCGTTTGCAAGCGATCAGGATGCCGTTGATGCAGCACTTGCTTCATTGACATTCCCGACAAGCGTACTTGAGGCTACAACTTTGGAATTGCAAACTTCATTGTATGGAGTCACGTTATCTTATGTGTCCTCCAATCCAACTGTTATCAATGCAACAACTGGAGTAGTTGACCTATCAACTTTAACCGGACAAGTTTCGGTTAATTTGACAATTTCTGCTCAGAAGGGCTCAGCTACTGGCGAAAGAGTAGTAACAATCAAAGTTGGAGAAACTCCGCTTACTGATATTGCTACAGCCAATGCCAATGTTGGTCAAGTTGTCCGAGTTAGGGGCATCATTACTCAGTTAAACGGAAACAATGCTTACTTACAAGATAGTTCCGGCGCGCTACTTGTTTATTTAGGGTCGAACGCTACATATTCTGCTATCACGTTGGTAGGAAACGAAGTTGAAGTAATAGGAACAATGAAAAATTATTATGGTCTGCTTGAAATAGACCCAGTAGCGAGCGTTACTTTTGTTTCTTCAGGCAATACAGTACCGACGCCTGTTGAGATTACCGGAGCAGACAATGCTGCTTTGCTGGAAAATATTAGTAAATTGGTCGATATTTCTGGCTTGTATGTAAAATCGATTCCAACTGTTGGAACTTATTCATACACAATATATCTGACTGATGGAATAGCAGATGTTCAACTTAGAGTTGATAGTTACGGTTTGCAATTTGCGGCAATCAACGCTCTTGTGGCGAATTTGGTTGTTGGACAACCAGTTTCCTTCACGGGAATTGCGGTTGGCGTATATAATACCACTCCACAATTATCGTGGTATGAAGCCTCCGAATTAGTTACTTCTACGATTACCGACCTAAACAAGGTGGAATATGATGAACTTAAGATTCCAACTACCTTGGTTCTTGAAGGCGATTACACATTCCCAACCTTAACATATGCGACACTTACAGTAAAAGAAATTTCGACTGAGCTTACAGCATATGTCGCAGACGGAACTACAAAACTTACATTTACTGCACCCGAAGGAACAGATGTGATTGGTACAGTTACTTTGACATTAACTTTGAATGAGGCAACGAAAGATATATTGATCAATGTTACGGCCGTAGCGTCCACAGATGCTGATAAATTGGCCTTTGACCTTGATGCGTTGACAGTTGCTCTTACAGCAAACGAATTAGACGTAGTCACATTGCCGCTTCTTGGCGCAAAAGGTTCTGCTATCGCATGGGAAGTTATTTCCGGAGACGCAACCCTTAACGCAGCTGCTTTGACTTATAATTTGGTTCGTGCTGGTTACTCAGTCGAACTTCGTGCAACTTTGACCCTAGGCTCAGAAGTGGCGGTAACTAAAAACTTCACAGTAGCCGTTTCCGCATTGGTTATTTCAACAATTGCAGAAGTTAGAGCTATGAGTAATGACACCCCTGGCATAAGCGTTGAAGGTGTGATATATTTCTTTATCAACAACTCGTTCTATATTTTTGATGGAACAGGAATGCTATCAGTTTATCAATCGAATTTAACAGGACTTTCACTAGGAGATAAATTGATTATTACGGGAAATGTAGAGCATGACTATCCGTCAGGCGCTCCACAATATCAATTAGGTAGTGCGACGATTAAAACTACAGTTTCTGTAGGCGAACCATACGCACAGACTCCAATCGTTTATGTTCCTGGAGTCACTGAGCTGCTATCAGGTCAAACATATACTGTTACAGCTTTAGTTAATATAGCAGGAACATCAAGCAGAGTATATCTATATGATGGCGCAACGGTTATTGCGGGAGTTTATTACCACTCAACCATCAATGATTCTTACGACGCATTGAAAGCCGTAGCCGGAGAAACAGTTACATTCAACGCTGTATTCTACTATGTGAACTATGATGCAGTTACAGTAACAGATGCTCCATACTTTGTTTACCAAGAAGGATATGCTGGAATTATTTTGACTGAACAACAAGCTCTGGATTCGGATGCAAATAAACTTCCTGCCACTTTGGAATTAACGGACGATTATGTTGTACCGGATCCAGTATTCGGATCAACGTATACTGTTACCGGAGTTACAGGCGACATTGCTGCGCTTATTGATTACACTACAACTCTGGGCACTTTGTTAGTTACAATACCTACTGATACAGACAAAACCGGAACAGTTACTATTCAGGTTACAAATGGATCTGCAGTTGCTGAGGATGTTGTTATCAATGTCACAATTAAGGTTCCAGTAGTTTCTACAGTGCTTATTTATGAAGCATATGGTGGCGGAGGCAACTCAGGGTCAACATACACAAATGACTATATCGTGCTTTATAATACTACCGATGCAGCCATCGACTTGTCATCATACTCCATTCAATATGCATCTGCAACTGGAACTTCTTGGACAAATATGACAAATCTAACTGGGTCAATCGCAGCACATGGATATTATCTTATCCAAGAAGCCGCTGGATCCGCCGGCACTACTGCACTTCCGACACCTAATGTTATCGGATCGATAGCGATGTCGGGAACCGGATTTAAATTGGCGCTTGTATCTTCGCAAGTAGCTTTAACGGGTGCAAATCCATCTAGCGCTGTTGGTGTTGTTGATTTTGTGGGATGCGGAACCGCAAACGGATTTGAAGGTACTGTAGCTTCTGCCCCATCTAATACAACATCTATTAAAAGAATTAGTTTTGTCGATACAAATAATAACGGCACTGATTTTGCTGCTGGAGCAATTAATTTAGCTTACCTAGTGGGCTAAGTTACATTCACTATATTTTTTAAAACAAGATTTTAGAAATTATTATAAAGGCACAGTCAAAAGCTGTGCCTTTTTATTGAATTTGAAAAACGTAAAACAACTTTATGAAATAATCTATTGATATGTTATAATTGATTTACGCAGAAATTTAGGAGAGATATATCATGATACAAAAACGATTGATTTTCAGTTTGTTACTTATTGCCTTTGTCTTTGTGCTTTTCGCTTGTGACAGAGTAACTACTTTAACAACCACTAACGCTATAACTACTACAACCTCAACAACGGCGATATCTTCGGATACGACCGCTTTGACCACTTTGACTACAACTTTACCCGCCTCAACAACTGAAGCGACCACTGTGGCAACAACCGCGGCTACTATAGTCGCTACGACTGAAGATGCCACTACGGTATCTACAGAAGACGCAGTGCAAACCTTGCTAGTGAACGCCGCGAATGCTATTCTCATAACTGACTCAGACAATTTGACCACAAGCTTTGTCTTGCCGGCAGAAAGAGGCGATGCCACAATTTCTTGGGCAAGTAACAATTCAGAATATATTTATATAGCAGATACGGTCACCTTGATTACAGATGAAGAAACTGAAATATCGTATTTTGTTTATCAAGCTACTGTAAAACAACCATCAGAAACCGTTGGAACAGTTACAGTTGTTTTGACTGGGACTTTTTCTTATGGTGAATCAACATATGAAAAACAATTCATTTGTAGAGTAAGAGCCGAGTATGGTCTAACAACGTATTCTACACTTTCTGATTTACATGAATCAGCAGTTTTGAATGATTTGATTACTGCATCTGGTTTTGTATATTCAAAATATGCAGGCTTAACAGATGCCGGATATTTTATCATGGACGCAAGCGGAGCCTTCTTAAATGTTTACACGACAGCTGAAAATGTTGCGTTGGTAAATGTTGGCGACGAAGTCAGAGTGAAGGGAAAATATTTTTTCTATCATACATTATTTCAAGTTACGGAATTGACCGAACAAGTTATCTTGAATTCAAACAATTCCATTGAGTTAAATAAAATTGTTTTGACAGATGCATCGGACTTGATGTTAATTGATAAAACCGATAAATTGCTGAATGGTCAAATATATACTATTACAGTAACTCCTACAATATTGATGCAGGCAGCTTTCCCAACTATCTATTTATTTGATGGAAGTACAAGAGTCGCAACTGTATATTACAATTCCCTATCAGAGTCTAAACTTGCCCTAGCCGAATATGTAGGTCAAAAAGTCACAATCGATGTATTATTCTATACATACTACGAGTCGGGAAGCAGCATTCTTAATACTGAAATTCCTGAATTCTGGGTTACATTTGATGGCGGAACAGATGATATTGTCGCAGAAACCATGTCAGACGCAGAAAAACTAGCTATGGCTACAGGTCAAATTCCTGCCAGTTATGATGTAACCAACGCTTTGACATTGCCAACACTTGTCTATGGAGAATATACAGAAGTAATTATATCTCCTGAAATAAGTGATTACTTAAGTTATGCATCAGATACATTTACAGTTGTAAGACCAGAAACAGATACCGCTGGAACAATTACTGTTACAATAGCTTATAATGATGAATCAGAAACTTTAGTCATTGATGTATTGATGAAAGCCGTTGTTGTTGTGATTCCGGGAGACGATATATTCATCTCAGAATATTTTGAAGGTAGTAGTTATAGTAAATTTATTGAAATATATAACGGACTTGCGGTAACGGTAAATTTGAGTGAATATACATTGGAACTATATTCAAATGGGGCTACAGTTGCTTCTGCTACTATGTCGTTAAGCGGGATGTTGACCCCGGGATCGGTTTTGGTCGTTTACAATAACAGAAGCACGCCGATTCTGTATATTGGTGATATAGTTAACAATACCGTAATGAACTATAATGGAGATGATGCCGTTGTGCTGAAACACAATGGAGAAATAGTCGATAGCATTGGAAAAGTTGGAGAAAGACCAACCATAGAATACTGGGGAACCGAAACTTTAAAAACACAAAACATGACGCTTGTAAGGATGCCTTCCATAACCGGAGGAGATATCAATCCATATGATGAATACGATCCTTCTTCTCAATGGATTGCATATCCACAAGACACGGTTACTAATTTGGGAAGCCATACTGTAGATTAAATATATTTTATAAAAATAGCGGAAGTCAATATTGACTTCCGCTTTTCATATAATATAGATTACCCTAAGTTATCCCAAATCAGATCTACGAATTCTGGATAATCAATGAAAGGATTACGATTGTGTTGATACGTGTAAATAAATTCGTTGCGATTGCGCTCAAAATCATCGACCGGATCCAAGTCATTCCATTCCAGCAACACACTTAGAAGCGCCATTTGATGAACGAGCGGAGTGCCATCTACTAGTTCTAGAACGGGATACATTGTAACCATATAAAATAAAATTCTGGCAAGATCACCTTTTACCTCATCTGGCGGTTCATAGCTAACAACGGTAGTTTCGTTTGCGTAATACTTATTGCCTCGACTTGAATTCACCGAATCACTTTCGGGCTTTAAATTATGCAAGTCCGAAGCCATATTGACAACGCTGTTTACTGCGGAAACACCAAGAAGCGATTGTGGCCAAACATGTTCTCGGTTCCAAGTAGCTCCGCCATCCCATACTCCGCTTACCGAAATCATTGAATAGACTAATATAACATTGCTCGAATTGGCGGGATCTTTATCGGAATCATCGAGAGCATATCTTGCAGAACCATAGTCTCTGCCAATAAATCCGGAATTAATAATAATTCTAAGCGCCAACATCAATGGTTCTCCAATCAAATCTTGAGCATCTTCATAGTATTCCATAGTGATATCAAGACCGGTGTTGGCTTCAAGAACGGTAATTTGGAATGTTGTTGAAAATTCATTGTAACTAACTGTAATTGTCTTTTCTCCTGGAGAAGTCGAATTAAAACCCGAAACAGTATATACTGAAGACCCCAAAGGAAGAGACGTTCCATTTGCTTTGATAAGCAGAACGGTGATTGAGGTATTATCAAAAGATGTACCCAAATTGTATTCTGTTTTTGTGATATTTGAGACTTCAATTCCCAAATATCTATTTGTGGTGGTAGTTTCAACAGAAGATGTTGTCGTAATCGGCAAAGTTGTTATTGCAGTAGTCGCATTTGTAGTTGTCGAAATCATCTGTGTCGACGTTTCTGTTAAAGGAGCAGTAGTTGTGGAAGTAGTAGTTGCAGTGGTTATGCCTGTTGTAGCAACGGTAGTGGCGCTTGTTGTCTCAATGGTAGTTGTCTGAGACAGACTGCAGCCGGCAAAGGCAATTACCAAAAACAGACCGAAACTAAATATTAATATTTTCTTATAAATTGATTTCATCATCATTATCCTTTGTGAATTGGTTTTGTCCACCCATTATATCACTTCTTTTATAAATATGAAAGCAAGAAATTCTGTGAGTTGTCAATTTCTTCATTAGGCAAAAAAGATATCAAACCAAATCGTAGGAATTAAGCGGTATATATGTTATAATATCTTACTAGATTGAAAGCGAGGTAGCCTATGGAAAAACAAATATTTCAATTGATTCAATCATATGATTCAATCATCATATCAAGACACAAATCCCCTGATTTGGACGCATACGGCTCTCAATTCGGATTATACTATGCTTTAAAGAATCGATTTCCCAACAAAAAGATCTATGCAATCGGAGATACAAACGCCTTGAATCATTTTCAAGAAATGGACAAAGTTGAAAAGGGCGTTCTGGAAAAATCCTTGTTGATGATTCTTGATACATCTGTCAAACAGATGTTACTTGACGACTCGTATCTGTACGCTGACAAAGTAGTGATCATTGATCATCATCAAAATGATTCAGATCTCAAATATGATCTTTATTACCGAAACACAGAAATTTCTTCGTGTTCTGAGATGATTGCAACATTTCTGATCAATAACAAAATTGAAATAACCAACGAATCGGCTAAGGCGCTTTTCATGGGCATCGTTGGGGACACAGGCAGATTTCTTTTCGCCAATGTCAAGCCAGAAACTTTCAAAGTTGCAGCAGCGTTGCTTGAAACTGGTATTGACCTGTTGCCATTATACAATTCAATGTATATTGAGTCTTTGAAAATGAAAAAAGTAAAAGGCGA
>CAYWOK010000012.1:0-30632 GCA_964459895.1 uncultured Candidatus Izemoplasmatales bacterium | reverse complement strand
TTCTTGGTAACGAAACATTGAAAAACGGTTTTCTTGATATGGAAACACCGAGAAAAAAAATCAAAGAAATAAGTGAGAAATACAAACTCCTTATCGATTTGAACTTGAAAATCAAAGAAGTTAGTGTCGGAATGCAACAAAGAGTCGAGATTTTGAAAATGCTCTATCGGGATGCAGATATTTTAATTTTTGACGAACCGACTGCCGTATTGACGCCACAAGAAATTGATGGCTTATTTCAAGTTATTCGTGAATTTGCCGCTGAAGGCAAATCTATTATCCTTATTACTCATAAATTAAACGAAATTAAAGCCGTCGCAGACAGATGTACCATTCTAAGGAAAGGCCAACATGTAACAACTGTTGATGTCAAAACCACGACTGTAAATCAGCTTGCCAAGTACATGGTAGGAAGAGAAGTAAGCTTTAGAGTTGAGAAACAGATTGCTCATCCAAAAGATGTGATTTTATCGGTGAATAATTTGTCCATGATGAATAGAGACAAAACCAAACATTTATTAAATAATATTTCATTTGAAGTAAGGTCAGGTGAAATCGTATGTGTTGCAGGTATCGAAGGAAACGGACAAACTGAATTAGTCAGGTTGCTAACGGGGCTTTCAAATATAGATAATAAAGAATCGGCTATTTTTCTTAACGGTGAAAACATCATTCACCAATCTATTCTTCAAAGATTTGAATTGGGTATGTCTCATATTCCTGAAGACCGTCAACGATACGGCTTGATTTTAAACTATAATCTTGCTGAAAATATGATTTCAAATCAATACTATAAGAAACCTTTCCAAAAATTTGGTCTGCTTTCAAGAAAAGAAATCTATAAATATGCCAATGAACTTATCATCAAGCACGATATCCGTTCTTCTCTCGGTGCAAAAAGCTCCGCAAGAAGCATGTCCGGAGGAAACCAACAAAAAGCAATTATCGCTAGAGAAACCAGCAGAAAACACAATTTGTTGGTTGCTTCACAGCCAACAAGAGGCCTAGATGTTGGAGCGATTGAATTTGTCCACAAGACCCTAGTCCAAGAAAGAGACAAAGGCAACGCTATTTTGGTCATATCACTTGAATTGGATGAAGTCATGAATATCTCTGATAGGATTCTCGTCATGCATAATGGTGAAATATATGCCGAATTGAAACCGAAAGAAACCACCGTGGAAGAAATAGGTCTGTATATGTCCGGATCTAAGCGGCAAAATTCGGAGGTGCAAGATGAGCAAAATTAAAAGCGCTTGGAGAAAATTCATTGGATTTATTAAAAAAGCAATTCAAAGCATCAAACTTTTTTTTGGCAAACCGAAAGTCAAAAAAATCTTTCTAAGCATTTGGATTGCAATCAAGAAAACTATACTATTTATATTCAAACTATTAAAACAACCTGTAATCATTAACAGTCTTCTCGCAATTTTCTTTGGCTTGGTGGTAGGGTTCATAGTCATGTGGGCAACAGCAGGAAGTTTTGACATTGCTGTTCAAGGTTTGATGCGGCTTGTTAAAGGCGGATCAACCAATCTACAATCTTTTGGTAATGTCTTGTTTCGATCTGCTCCGTTAATCCTTGTCGGATTATCGGTGGCTTTCGCATTTAAGACTGGATTATTTAATATCGGTGCCTCTGGACAATATATGGTCGGAGGAATTACAGCGTTATATATAGCCAATTTAGTTACAATGCCAGCTCCATACCATTTCATTCTAGCTGCATTGGGCGCTATTGTCGCAGGAGCGATTTGGGGATTTGTCCCCGGATTATTAAAATCTAAGTTTAACGTCAATGAAGTTATCACTACCATCATGATGAACTACATTGCAACTTATTTGACTGTTATTTTGGCGTATAGAACGGCTGTTTATGATAATTTGTTGACGGCGGTCAATACAACTTTTCCTACCGCAAACATACCGAAAGTAGGGCTCGACACCATATTTCCCAACTCAAATATCGACTTATCAATAATTATTGCCATTGGAGTTGCGATAGTGATTTGGTTCATTTTAAAGAAAACAACTCTTGGCTATCAGTTAAAAGCTGTCGGTTTCAGTCCAGAAGGTAGCAAATATGCAGGTATAAACAACAAAAGAAACGTTATCATTTCCATGATGATTGCCGGAGCTTTAGCGGGATTGGCTGCAGCAATGAGTTACTTGCCTCTGAAGCCGGACTATTTCCGCCCGGTGACGAAGATCAATGCCATGGGATTTGAAGGGATTTCGGTTGCTTTGATTGCATTTAGCAACCCTATCGGAATAATTTTTTCCGGGGTTTTGATTAGTTATATCAAACAAGGCGCTCTGACAATGCAATTTGTCGGATTTAACAAGGAAATCACAAATATCATCACCTCGGTTATTATTTATATGATTGCGATTTCATCGTTTATTGGATTTTATTTCAGAAATAGGAGTCAGAAGCGAAAAATTAAGAAAATGCTGCTAAAAAAAGGAGGTGAGACAGATGTATCATAATCTGCTTAGTTATCTTGCTTTAGTATTAGTGGTCGCAATACCTTTGATTATCACCGCAATCGGTGGAATGTTCACTGAAAGAGGCGGTGTAACGAACATCGGTTTGGAAGGATTGATGGTCATCGGGGCTTTTTTGGGGATTTTGTTCATCAATAAGGTTCCTGCAGAAGCGGTTGGAGGAAGATATGTCCTGTTTTTCCTCGGATCTCTAGTGGCAGCTTTAGGAGGCGTTCTGGTTTCATTTTTTCACGCCATTGCAGCAGTTAAGATGCGGGCGGATCAAATTATCAGCGCCACTGCCATCAATATATTGACGCCAGCGTTAGCTTTGTTCCTGACGTTCACTTTGAATCTTGGTCAAGGTGATAAACTTCCAATCAATGCCAATCCTTTCCGGATTTCCGAAGTTCCAATATTATCCAAAATACCTTTTATCGGCGATCTGTTTTTCACAAATGTATTGCCAAGTATATATGTGGGTATTGTTATTTTGATCGCAGCATACATAGTTTTATATAAGACAAAATTTGGCTTGAGACTTAGATCTTGCGGAGAGAATCCTCATGCCGCCGATGCTGCAGGAATCAATATATACAGAATGCGTATGACCGGTGTCATGATTTCTGGAGCCCTTGCAGGATTAGGCGGGTTTTACTTGATCCTTGGCTTCACAATCGAATTTGACGCCAATGTATCTGGATATGGATTTTTAGCTATAGCAGTATTGATTTTTGGAAACTGGAAACCGTTCAACGTCGCTTTATCAGCGCTTCTGTTCTCAGCGCTTCTAACATTATCAAAAGGAGTCGCATTCTTTCCTGCGCTTGAGAACTTGAATATTAACTCGAATGTCTGGAGCATGCTCCCATATGTTGCTACCATAATTGTATTGATTCTGACTTCGAAAAACTCACTTGCTCCAAAAGCAATCGGACAAATATACGACAAGGGAGAACGATAATTAATAACTTCACCGTTCAGGCGGTGAAGTTTTTCTTTCGACAGATATTTGTTGAGAATTCTCGCTATTTGTGGTAAAATTATTAAACGGTGAGATTATGTTAAAACAAGACAATATCGAACAACTATTCAGCGTGCTGGACGAGTCATCAACGCTTTATGCCGGTCATACACAGATCACTTATCTTGAAGGAATTCTCAAAACTTGTGAAAACGTATTGGCAAACGAAATTCTGCCAATGGAAGACGAAATTTTGCAAAAAAAACTTTTTAATTTGTTAGATAATATAAACCATCAGGAATATCAAAAAGAAGAGATCCGCAAAGCATTTCAGTTATGTGTATTAAAAGCCATGAAGTTACAAAACCTTTCCAACGAGAACATCACGCCAGATACAATTGGAATTTTTATCGCTTATTTAGTGGAAAAACTACTTCCTGAATGTGATAAACTCACAATTTTAGATCCACTTGTCGGAACTGGCAATTTGCTTGTAACGGTTGCCAACAACCTGAAGTTGGCTTCAACGCTTGTTGGCGTAGACAACAATCATGACAGCTATCGTCTGGCCAGGGCTCTGATGGGCATGTCAGATTATAATGATGACATATATTTTCAGGACACATTATCTTTTGAAAATGCATCAGCGGGACTTCTGGTTACAGATTTTCCTTTGGAGGACTTTTCGGAAAACAGTTATTTTCCATATGATGTGCTGATTCATCATCACCAAAATTTGAAAGATGATGCGACGGTTATCATTGTTGTTTCAGACAGCTTTTTCGATGTGTCTGACAACAAGAATTTCAAGGAAGATATTTTAAGTCTATACCTGGCAATCGGGCTAATCCAGTTGCCGAGAGATATTTTCAAGAAACAAGGAAAACACATATTGATCTTAAAGAAGAAGACAGACACCACTTTGCAAAACGAGAATTTTTTGATTGCGGAGATACCTTCTTTTGAAGATAGAGAAGAAATGCTTAAAGTAATCGGTCGCATCAACAACTGGTTTGACGGCCTAGTAAAGAAAGGGTAGAGATTAATGGCAAAAATAATGGCAGTGAACGCCGGGAGTTCCTCGCTAAAGTTTCAACTTTTAGAGATGCCGGAAGAAAAAGTGATAACAAGTGGAATCGTAGAAAGAATCGGAATGAAAGATTCTGTTTTTATGATTAAACTAAACGGAAACAAATTGGAAGAAACAGTCGACATCGAAAATCACAGCATTGCGGTAAAAATGTTGTTGGGAAAACTGCTTGAATTGAATATCATCCATTCGTTTTCTGAAATCGACGGAGTTGGACATAGAGTGGTTCACGGCGCAAGCGTCATTACTGATTCCTGCGTTATCACTGAAAAAGAAATCGAAGTTTTGGAAAGCATCATTGATTTGGGTCCGTTACATTTGGGACCGAATTTGACAGGAATCAAGGCTTTTAAGGAAATTTTGCCAGATGTTAAACATATCGCGGTATTCGATACCGCTTTCCATCAAACCATGCCAGAGGAATCATTTATGTATGCCGCTCCTTATGACTGGTATGAACGCTATCAAGTGCGCAAATACGGCTTTCATGGCACATCTCACAAATATGTTTCAGAGCGAGCCGCACAAATCATGGGAAAAAAGCCTGAAGAAGTAAATATCATCGTTGCTCATATTGGAAACGGCGCGTCGATTTGCGCTGTCAAAGCCGGGAAATCAGTCGATACTTCCATGGGATTTACTCCGCTCGAGGGCATACCTATGGGAACAAGATCGGGAAATATCGATCCTGCAGTCATCGAATACATGATGAAAAAGAAAAATAAATCCGCCAAGGAAATTACCAACATCTTGAATAAACAATCAGGATATATCGGTCTTTCGGGCATTTCGTCAGATTCGAGAGATTTAGTGAGGGAATCTGCCAACGGCAATCACCGCGCCCAACTCGCCATCGAAGTTCAGGCCAAAAGGATAGTGGATTATATAGCAAGTTATTATGTATACATGGGCGGTGCTGATGCGATTGTATTTACGGCTGGTATCGGTGAAAATGCACCGACGACACGAGAAAACATCATCAATAGGCTTCGTGTCTTAGGCGTCAAAATAGATCCAAAGCGAAACAATTGCCGCGGGATCGAACAGTTGATTTCCACAGATGATTCGAAAATAAAAGTCTATGTGATTCCGACCAATGAGGAAGTCATGATCGCAAGAGATACTTTAAGACTCTGTAAATAATCAAGCAAGCAAACAAACCTTCTGAAGCGTATCATTGATACGTATGTCCAGGAGGTTTTTTTTATGAATAAACATCTGTTTTTTGCTTTGTTGAGCGTCATGTTTTTCTTAAGTTTATCAAACTTCCACGTTAGCGCAAAAAACATAGAAATAGAATATGAATACATCCAAGAAGGAAACTATGATATCCAGACATATTCGTATGAGTATGGAACAAGAAGAAGAATGGACACTGGAGATTTTGATGCATATTTAAAAATTACAGAATCTGCTAGCGGCTTGATAATCAAGACAATAATCTACGATGATGGCGAATGGGAATTTTTCGTCTATTTTGCAGAAATGGACATGGGAAAAATAGCATTGGTATGCAAACAATATTCTGAGACAGATAATTTTGAATTACCAGAATATGTAAAAACCGTCGTTCAAATTTATGATTTATCAGGAAATCATATCATGGAAAAAGCTTATTACGATAAATACATCGGCTATAACAACCATGGAGAAATATTGATATTGCATAAATTTGATGGGTCGGAGACCTATATAAATTACATGTTAAGATCAATATCAAAGCCAAATCCTGGTGGCGAATATCTAAATGATTTTTCCTATCAATTCCAAGGAGAAGCCTATATTAATGACACAAAACAAAATAGTATTGAACTAGAATATCCTGGAAATTACATGATCACTATTATCGATGGAAATTACGAATTTTCTTTCACAGTCGTGCTAAACGCCTTGATCGAAGGTGTGAAAGAAAACAAAGTATATACCTGTCCGGTCCAAATCTCTACAGCAGGAGTATTATTGCTTAATGGCGAAGCCTATACTCCCGGAACCCTAGTGGAACAACCGGGAAATTATGAACTTTGGATTCTAGGCGAAGGAGATTATTTGCGAACACTCCAGTTTGTGATCTATCCCGTGATTGAAAATGTTTCTGACGGAATGGAAACAGTTAATGCTATAAGGATCTTTTCCAATGGAGTAAAAATGGATCTGAACGGTCAAAATTACACCGGTGATTTGATTTACTTAGCTGGAACATATGACTTGGACGTTTATGGTATCAACAATTTTAAATGTACCTTGTCTTTTTGGATTCTTCCCGAAGTATCCGGAATCGAGAATGAAGGTGAATATCAAAACTTTGCAGAATTATGGACTAATGCCGAAGCTACTTTAAACGGAGAAAGAATAACAAATTATACAATAATCGATACGCCAGGGCGGTATACTCTCACGCTATTTTTTGATGGAGAAGAATTCGAAACATACGCCTTTTCAGTCTTTTCACAATCAATATCGGCAAGGAGAACCTATGATTATTCAATCGTCAGTTACGTTTTGACAGCACTCGCCATAGGAGGTTTGATAATTATCTTCAAAAAGAAATAAGCTATCATAATATTTTGTCGATGTGTTATAATCAAATTGGTGATGAATTTGATAAACTTCGACTTGTTCATACAGACAGGATACTCATTCAACGGTAGCATTATCGATATCTATAAACTTGTCAAATTGGCAAAAGATGAAGGTTTTGCGACACTGGGAATTGCCGATCACAACCATCTATATGGAGCGATCAAATTTTACCAAGCCTGCAAAAACGCTGAAATCAAGCCTATTATTGGTCTGCACGTAAACACGAAGAGCGACATTTATCGCGATCTTCCTATGTTGCTATATGCAAAAAACCAAAACGGATACATGAATCTGATCCAAATCAGTTCCTATCTCTCGACCGAATCAGATTATTTGGATTTATCCTATTTGCATCAGCACAATGAAGATGTTTTTTGCGTTGCCCTGACATCCGAAGGAGACATCCACCGATTGATCTCTTCGGGAGACTTGGCTGGTGCACACCAGATCGTCAGATATTTGGAAGAAAACGTACAGGAGCTATATCTAGGACTGGATCTAAACGACTTCGAAACCGAAACAAAAGTTGCACCTGAACTTTCACAGATCTATCGAACTATTATCGTAAACCAAGTCATGTATTATAATATGGAAGACAAATTCGCTTTTGGAGTATTGAAAACGTTGCTTTTTGAAGGAAAAAACAGCGAATCTGGCATACTTACAAACGAAGAATCCAATTATGATTTCAAGTCTTTAAAAGTCTTGGAAAAAATATATGAGGAATATCAGCCTCTCGTTCAAGAAACAAGAAAGATGATAGAAAAAATCGATTTTGATTTTGACTTCAACCAGAGATACTTACCGAAATATCCCGTTCCCAACAATCACGAGGCAAATCAATATTTGCAGGCGCTTGCAAAAAAAGGTCTGGAAATAAGACTGAGAAACAAATCAGGGTATAAAAAAACAAGAGAAGAGTATAATGACAGGCTTATTCATGAACTGAAGATAATCAAAGACATGGATTACGCGGATTATTTTCTCATCGTCTGGGATTTTGTGCTATACGCAAAAAAGAATCTGATTCTCGTCGGTCCCGGTAGAGGATCTTCCGCAGGATCATTGGTTGCGTATGCCCTGGGAATAGTTGATGTCGATCCGCTGCAACATGAACTGTTCTTTGAGCGCTTCCTAAATCCAGAACGAATTACCATGCCTGACATCGACATGGATTTTCCTGATGACAAGAGAGATCAAGTTATCCAATATGTGGTAGAAAAATATGGCAGAAATCACGTTACCAGCATTGTTGCTTTCGGCACATTTCAAGGAAAAAGCGCTTTAAGAGACGTGGCAAGAGTATTACAAGTAAAAGATATGATTGTTGATGAAGTCACCAAATATGTAGGCGAAACCGCAAATTCTATCGATGTTTTCATAAAAAATAGTCCCGACAAATATAAGTATCTGATGGGTATTCCCGAAGTCAAAGTGCTGTTTGATGTAGCTCAAAAACTTGTCGATTTGCCAAAGCATATATCTACACATGCCGCAGGTATTGTAATTTCAGACAAAGAAATCACGCAACACGTCCCTGTGCAAACCGGCCTTGTAAACATGTATCAGACTCAATTCGAGGCTACAGATCTAGAACAAATCGGGCTTTTGAAAATCGACTTTCTTGGTATAAGGAATCTGACGATTATCCAAAAAGTCGTGGATCTGATTGAAAGAGATACAGCAGAGAAAATCGATATCTATAAATTGCCTCTGGATGACAAAAATACTTTTCAATTGCTATGTGATGTCAGAACTTTGGGAATTTTTCAATTGGAATCAAAGGGCATGATGAATCTATTAAGACAGATGCAAATCCGGTCTTTCGAAGATATCTCGACTTGCATCGCCTTGTTCAGACCGGGTCCTATGGAGAACATTCCATCATATCTCAGAAGAATAAACAAACAAGAACCGATTACCTATTTGCATCCTGTATTGGAACCAATTCTGTCATCGACAAAAGGAATTATTGTTTATCAAGAGCAAATCATGCAAATAGCTCATGTTTTTGCCGGTTATTCTTTGGGAGAAGCAGATGTTTTGCGAAGAGCAGTCAGCAAGAAAAAAGAATCGGTTTTACTTGAAGAGAGGGAAAAGTTCATCAGAAAATGTGGTGAGATGAACCATCCGGAAAATATCAGCAATCAAATTTACGACTATATCGTCAAATTTGCAAATTACGGATTTAATAAAAGCCACTCTGTGGCATATAGCGTTGTCGCCTATTGGATGGCATATCTTAAAGCAAATTATCCCGGCTATTTTATGGCAGTGTTGATGGATTCGGCAGCGGGATCACAAACAGCTACCGCTAACTACATTCAGGAATGCCGCAATCTGGGAATACAAATTCTGCCCCCACGAATCAACAAATCCGGGAAAGCATATAGCATGGAAGAATTGGGCTTGCGATTTCCCTATCTAGGAATTCGCAATATCGGAAACATTGTCGCAGACAAACTGGAACAAATTCAAAATGGCCAAGATTTTACAAGTTTTGTCGACTTCGTCTCCCGAGCCAAAGATGTCAATTCGAGAGTCATTGAATCAATGATCTTGGTGGGAATGTTCGATGAGTTCGGCGAAACCAAGCAGACTATGGTGGAAAATCTTCGCCAGATAACGTTGTCTTTGAATCTGGGGCAAAATCCGGATGAGATTGGTTTTGTCTACGTGAAATATCCTGAATACGACATGAAATTTCTCGTGGAACAAGAAAAGGAATTAATCGGATTCAACCTAAGTTTCCATCCGTTATCCAAAGTAAAATCGTCTCTCGCAAAAAAAGGAATTCATATATTATCAGAAGTTGAACTTGTTGAACACAAAGATATTGTTTTCGCAGGTCTTTTGAAAAGAAAGAAAAAAATCAAGACAAAAAAACAAGATGACATGGCATTCTTGGAGTTTGAAGATATGTTTCAAACGTTGGAAGCAGTTATTTTTCCTCAGGAATACCATAGATTTGGCAATGAGTTAACCGTTGGTGAATTGTATGTGGTTGAAGGAATGGTAGATTCCAGAAACAATCAAATGCAAATTGTCATCAAAAGAATTGAAAAAGTCAAGGAGGAATAAAATGAAAATAGGCGTCCTAACATCCGGTGGCGACGCTCCGGGAATGAATGCGGCAATCAGAGCGGTTGTCAGAACGGCGATATCCTACGGAATCGAAGCTTATGGAATCTATGATGGATACAAAGGACTTATAGAAAATAAAATCAAAAAGCTTGAAAGAAATGATGTCGGACAGATCCTGAACCGGGGAGGAACAATTCTGGGTTCTTCAAGACTCAAAGAATTCGTGGAAAAAGATGTCAGACAAAAAGCAATTGACAATCTTCAGGCGTTGGAAATCGATGCTTTGGTGACAATCGGCGGAGACGGTACATACCGAGGAGCTTTAGCTCTTTCTGAAATGGGAATGCCTTGCATCGCTTTGCCGGGAACGATCGATAACGATATTTCATCTACAGAATATACCATCGGTTTTTTCACAGCGCTTGATACGGCAATTGATGCAATCGACAAATTAAGAGACACTTCCTTTTCACACCAAAGATGCACTGTCGTAGAAGTGATGGGAAGAAACTGCGGCGACCTGGCAATTTATTCAGGTATTGCTTGTGGAGCCGAGATTGTAATAACTAATGATACAGGCTTCAACAAGGAAGATGTTTTCAGGCAAGTACATCATGCTAAAGAAATAGGCAAACGTCATTTGGTCATTGTGGTCGCAGAAAATATTACTGATGTTACTGAACTTGCCCGGGAAATCCAGGAACATTCAGAATATGAATCCAGAGCGAGCGTTCTCGGATATATCCAACGCGGAGGAACACCAAGTTCATATGACAGAGTTCTTGCCAGTAAGATGGGGGCTTATGCAGTTGAAGTCATTCGTCAAGGCTTTGGCGGAAGAGCTATCTGTGCTCACAGCCTTGAAGTTAGTCACTGTGATTTACGTGAGGCGCTGACAATGGAAATTAAACCCAGTGACTTGTATCAATATTTGGCCAGATTGAATTAAAAAAAGCTCGATGAGCTTTTTTTATGATAAAGACATATAACGAACCACTTTTTTATCAGGAAGATACAATACAATCATATATTGATCCAAATATGTCGAGACAATACTATATTTATATAAAGTGTCCAAGGAATAAGTATGATCGGTTTTAAAATAGAGGCGTAACAGATCATTTTTGTGAATATTTTTATGATCCCACCAGATTTTAGGTCGGAATGTATTGTATTCCAGATAATCGCGCTTCAACTCAGAAAAACAAAGCACTTGAATTTCCGGGTATCTAGCCAGGAGAAATTCATTTAACCTCCAAAATACATCTATTAGTTGATAACGGCTAAAATCGTAAGCATTATCAAGATAGAAATGTGCCAATTCCCTGTAGAAATTGAAAGTTGAAGCAACCCTGTCTGCAATAAATCGCATGGACTTATTCATAAACCCTTTGTTCCAATAGATGTTCAGCATTTTTTCCACAAGCCGAATCTCTTCGACATCATTTTCTGTCAACGCTTTGTTTCGGATGATTTCGTAGGGAGGAAGGTGATTGTAGACGTATCCGTATTTGTCCGAATCTCTTCTTATAGGAGTGCCTTTTAGCATTTTAAGAAAGCCTAGTTGCAATTCTTTGGCATAGCATGCAAAAGCTTTGTTAAAAGTATTTTCAAAGCTATGGATATCCTCTTTGGGCAGACCTGCAATCAGATCCAGATGCAGATCAATTACATTTGCTTTCTGGATTTTTTGAATATTGGAGAATAACTTATCTAAGTTTTGAACTCTGCTCACCGCACGATTGCTAACGCTGTTTGTCGATTGAATGCCGATTTCGAAACGGATCAGACCTTTTGGAGAAAGCGCATTGATTTTGTCGATCATTTCATCAGTAAGGATATCGCCTGAGATTTCAAATTGAAAACTTGAACCTTTAACATGGTTTGTTACAATGAATTCTAGCACTTCAAAGACGCGGTTAGATTTTAGATTAAAGGTTCGATCAAGAAATTTGAATATTTTGGCGCCATTGGCCATCAAGAAAGAAATATCTTCTTTAACCCTCGCTAAAGAAAAATTTCGGACTTGGTTGTCAAGTGAAGCAAGACAATAAGTACAATGATAGGGACAGCCTCTTGATGATTCCACATATTGAACTTTTGATGGGAATGAAGCAATCAATTCAGGAAAATGATATGGATTTTTCAAGTCATCCAGACATTTTATTGCTTGAGACGGAGTTGATAGCAGGCTTTCAGCTTCTCGATAAGTAAGATTTGGAATAGTATTTCTTTCTTTCTTATTAACAATGGCATCAATTAATCCGTTAAAAGAAAACTCGCCTTCGCCTCGGATGATGTAATCAATTGGAAAATAATTAAAATATGTTTCCGGATCATTACTAATTTCCGGGCCTCCCCAGATAATGATGCAATCGAGAACCTTTTTGAGCGAAGAAGTCAGTTTTTTAATGATTTCTACATTCCAAATATAGACACTGAAGCCGATAATATCCGGTTTCAGTTTTTCGATATTATGACAAATCTTTTCCAACTGATCTTTGATTGTGAACTCCAAAATCTCCGTAGGAAAATCACAGTTTGCTTTAAGGTAGCGAACTGCGAGGTTGGTGTGAATGTATTTTGAGTCAATGGATACAAGAATCGTTTTCATTTCATCACCAACTCTATTTTAACAGATATATAGTTTTTGACCATAGGTTTTTAAGGAATATGGTATACTATATTCGGTGGTGAAGCGCATGAATACATTTATTGTTTCCTCTGAATATAGCCCTACAGGGGACCAGCCAAAAGCAATTAAACAATTAGTTGACAACTTGAATCAAGGTGTATTTGAACAAGTATTGCTTGGGGCAACTGGCACAGGAAAAACCTATACCATCAGCAAAGTGATCGAAGAAATCCAGCGACCAGTTTTAGTACTTGCCCATAACAAGACTTTGGCAGGGCAACTATACTCAGAGTTCAAAAGCCTATTTCCAAATAACAGAGTAGAGTATTTCATATCCTATTATGATTATTATCAACCAGAGGCATATGTTCCTGGGGCTGATTTATATATAGAAAAAGATGCTAAGATAAATGATGAGATAGATGAGATGCGACATGCCGCAACTTCATCCCTGTTTGAAAGAAATGACGTTATCATTGTTGCTTCAGTTTCTTGCATCTACGGTATCGGCGATCCGGAAGAATACAGAAAAGGCATGGTCACACTCCGCGTTGGAGATAACTCTGGCAGGGATCAACTGCTGAACAAACTAGTCAATATATTATATGAAAGAAATGATATCGATTTTGTCAGAGGAAGTTTTCGGGTTCGCGGAGATATCGTGGAGATTTTACCGCCTTACGAGAAGACAAGTGCTCTGCGAGTTGAATTTGATTTTGACGCCATCAAACGAATTCGTTCGTTCAACGTCGTTACAGGCGAAATCATCCAAGACTATCAGCTTGTATCCTTGTTTCCGGCGTCACACTTTCTGACCGACAAAGGAAAATTGGATGAAGCACTAGCAAGAATTCAATCCGAATTGGAAGAAAGAATCGCATATTTCAAATCCAAAGGCATGCCACTGGAAGCAGAAAGAATCGAACAAAGAACAAAATATGATTTGGAAATGATGCGCGAGATTGGGTCCTGTAATGGCATTGAGAACTATTCAAGACATCTTGCCTTGCGAAATGCAGGCGAAACACCTTATGTTCTTATCGATTTTTTTCCCAAGGATTTTTTGCTTGTGGTCGACGAATCCCATGTTACTCTGCCACAAGTCAGAGGCATGTTCAACGGTGACAGGTCAAGAAAACAAACTTTGGTTGATTACGGATTCCGTCTGCCAAGCGCCTTGGACAACAGACCTTTGAATTTTGATGAATTTCTGGGAAAAATCAACCAAGTGATTTATGTTTCCGCAACGCCGGGTGATTTCGAAACCGAAAGAGCAGGAGATATCGTTGAACAAATAATCAGACCTACAGGTTTGCTGGACCCCGAAGTGTTCGTCAGACCCACAGAAGGTCAGATTGATGATATCCTTCAAGAAATTGAAACTGCAATCAGCAGAAATGAGCGAACTCTGATAACCACTTTAACGATTAAAATGAGTGAAGATCTTACGGAATATCTTCAAAGTTTAGGCTATAAGGTTGCTTATCTCCATTCTGAAATCAAATCCTTGGAAAGAATGGAAATCATTCGCAGTCTGCGTTTGGGCGAATTTGATATTTTGGTCGGGATCAATCTGTTAAGAGAAGGATTGGACTTACCTGAAGTATCCTTCATCGGTATTCTTGATGCTAATAAGGAAGGCTTTCTTAGGAGCGCGAGATCGTTGATTCAAATCATCGGACGAGCGGCCAGAAATGTCAACGGAAAAGTTGTCATGTATGCTTCGAACATCACTGATTCCATGCAGAAAGCAATCAATGAAACAAACCGGAGAAGAACCATACAAAGAGAACATAATCTAGTGAATCACATTCAACCCACAACAATTATCAAAGCTATACATGATTCTATTTCAATAAAACTTAGCGAAAAAGTTAAAGAAGCAGATTACCAACATCTTTCCAGGGAAGAAATCGACAATAGTATCTTTATACTTGAAAGTCAAATGTTATTGTCCGCAAAAGAACTTGATTTTGAACGCGCTGCAGAGCTACGCGACATTATCTTTGAATTGAAGAAGCAAAGAAAATGAAATATCTATCCTTAGTAATATCATTATCGCTTACAGCTTTTGTCTTTTCGTTTTCTACTACCTCAGGAGACCAGTCGGCATCATTGAGCCTGGAGCTGAGCATGCAGTTAAAGAACTTTCTTGAAAATATAATTCCCGCCTGGGAAATACATCTAGATAGTTTGCATATCGTTATTAGAAAAGCGGCTCACATCCTTGAATTCTTTATTTTGGGTCTGTCATGGTATATTTCATTTAAGCTATTTAAAGTTAGATTGTCATATTTGATATTTCTTGGTTTGCTATTGCCTTTGATTGATGAGGGAATCCAAGTGTTTTCCATCGATAGAGGACCAAGCATTATTGACGCATTACTTTTTGATTTTCCTGGTTTTATCGTCGGAAGCACGATTTTACCCGCAATATATAAAAAAATTTTCCAACAAAACGCCCCAAATTAGGGCGTTTTTAATTTAATTAATAAAAATATAAAAAAAATTAATAAAAATATTAAAAAAATGCTTGACAATTAAAATAAAATTTAATATAATGAAGGTGCAAATAAGAAATAGCAAGTTTTGGAGTGTGAAACTGATGGAAAATACAATTTTACAACAACTGAGAAACAGAGAGATCAGTGCGAAGGAAGCATATGAGGATCTCTATCCAAAAGTAAAATTTCAAAAACCAAGAAGAGCACATTTTGTAAAATTGAGAATCATTATACCAAACGAAAAGGGAGTCACGAGATTTTTAAAGATATTATTTCTTCTGCCAGCACCATTGTTTATGGTGAAACTCGGACTCAGGTTTGTCAAATTTGATTCTGATGGAGACATGCCCTTATCGAAAAGTGAAATTATCAAAATGATTTCCTACAAAGGAATTATCGTAGATGTTAAAACACATTCGGGAGAAAAAGTAATTATCAAGACAATATAAAAAATATTTTCCAGTATCACAGGCAAATATAATATTTGAAAGTAAAGGAGGTAAGTAAAATGGCAAGATCATATTCGTATATTCCGACAAACCAGAAAACCAGTTATATGGTTGACACAAATGTATGTTTGACGAGTTTTTATCCTGTATTGCCAAGATTGCTACCAACTACTAACAATACAAGTTTAAAAAATAAAGATTGGCATTTATAGAAGCTGGCACAACGCCAGATTGCGACATGGAAAACGTGTCATCTGAATACTATTACTATAAAAGGAGGAAATAAAAATGTCATTTGTAAAAATCTTGATGAATAAAATCGATTCATCAAAAAAACAAAATAGCAACCCCAGGGATTCATTTGCTTATATCGCGGATTTCGGACAAGATAAAATTTGCTTAAGATAATCATTCTGATTTCAAACTGATAAAACACATGTTGGATTTTCTTGCAGATCGATTCTACTCGGTCGGTAAGATTTACCATAGAAGATACTAATTCATAAAACAACGGAGGAAATAACATGAATAAATTCGAATTTAAGAAAGAAGGAATGAATATGTTCAAGGAAGCGTCCAAAAGCAAAGGCAAATACCCAGTAATATCCGAATGTCCCGTATGCCACCATGATCTGATAGTAGAATCATTGAATTGCGAAAATTGCGGATCGAGGTTGGAAGGCAAATTCACCTTGTCAAAGTTCAATTATTTAGATACAGAGAAATTATACTTCATCGAAGTTTTTGTCAAAAATCGCGGTAATATCAAAGCCGTTGAAAAAGAAATGGATTATAGTTATCCCACCATCAAAAAAATGTTGGATGATGTAATCGTCGGCTTGGGGTATTCGCTTGATTCAAGCGCTCCAGTTGAAGAACCAGCAGCGCCAGCAGAACCGAAAACAATGCAGGCAAAAATTGATATTTTGGATAAACTCAAAAGCGGAGAACTCACCGCAGATATCGCCACTGAAATGCTAAAGAAATTAAAATCAAGGAGGAATTAATCATGGCTAAAGACCCAATGAAAGAAGAAAGAATGAAAATATTGGAATTGTTAACCAAAGGCTCAATCACTGCTGAACAGGCAGAAAATCTATTATCCGCCATTGGCGAATCGGAAGAAAAAGAACCGGAAATCATAGTTCCACAAAAAAAAGGCCAATTCAGAATGTTAAAGATCAAAGTTGACAGTGCTGATGGCGACGAAGTCCGTATCGAGCTACCAATTGAATTTGCCAAATTGCTGAAAAGCAAGAAATTCAATCTAGATGCGCTAGGTGATGTAGACCTTGATGTCGACATGCTAATCGAAATGGTAAATTCAGGGGCTATCGGCGAAATTGTCAATGTGAAATCAGCTGATGGAGATATTGTCAAGATCGTAATCGAATAACCTCGGGGGACACAGGATGGACAATATTACTATAAAAAGAAAAAATGTATTTCAAAACAAAAACTTCTCTTTGCTTTTTGGAGGAGTTTTAGTTTCGAATATAGCTCATATCTTATTTAACTTTGCAATCAGCCTATTCATCTTGAGGGTGGCAAACTCAGCATATGGCAAAGAGACTGCAGCTATGATCCAGGCGCTTTATCTAGCACTTTCTGGGATTGTACTGGTTATTTTGATGCCGTTCGGTGGAGTGCTGGCTGACAAACTGAATAAAGTCAGAATCATGTATATCACTGATTTCATTCGCGGATTCACCATCATCTTTGTAGGTTTGTTTCTTGTCTTTGTCGATGATGTGGTTTTGCGAATCGTCGTTCTGTTTGTCATGAATTTAGTGTTAAGCGTTAATTCTTCAATCTTCCAACCTGCATCTTCGTCATTGCTAAGATTCATAGTTTCTGATGAAGAATTACAACCGGCAGCTGCATACTTACAAGGTTCATCAAGTTTTCAAGCGATTATCGGATTAGTTCTTGGCGGAGTGCTTTATGCGACCGTGGGAATTGTCTGGATATTCTTTATCAATGGAGTCGGATATGTCATTTCCGCAATCTCTGAAATGTTCATCAGATACAATCATCACGAACATGCTTCGAGCGATATTTCCATGCGAATCGTCTTACGTGACATAAGGGAAGGCTTATCATACATATTTCATGCGAAACCCATATTTGTAACTTTGATGATGGCTCTAGGACTTAATTTTTTTCTTAGCCCGATTTTCAGTAACGCATTACCATACTTCATCGAATTTGATTTGGGAGCCTCTACCAACTATTTGTTCAGTTCCTTTCTGAAGCCGGAGAATTGGTATTCGATAATTTCTGTCTCCCTTTCCATATCAGCCATCATCATGTCACTAATCCTTTCACGACAGAAAACCAAGGATTCATATGGCAAAGATTTGAAGCGGGCAATTTTGATTTTCGTGCTTTTGATGTGCGCGTTGGCAACAGTTATGGTGGGATTCTATTTGGGTTTTGTATCGATCAGTGCAGTTTTGGTCGGACTGACCTTGATAATGTTTTTGTTGGGATTTGCAAATACCGCTTTCAATATTCCGGTTAATTTGATTTTTCAAAGAAAAGTCGACAAAAAGCAGCTTGGCAAAGTCAGTTCTGTTTCAGGAGTTCTGTCGCAAGCCTTGATCCCGATTGCTTCGCTGATTGCTGGAGTATTAATTTCTCAAATCTCAATCAATGCGATTTATCTGTTTGCTCTAGTAGGAATGGTTTTAGTGACAATATTTTATGTAACGAACAAACAGGCTAGCGAAATATAAAGTACCCTTCATTTATCGGTCCGACATTGGTCGGACCTTTTAATTTCCGTAATCGACTCTTATATATTTCGCGACATTATGGTATAATATACATATAGTTCAATTCCCTCGGAGGAAAATATGAAATCGATTCGTGAACTGTATAAAATTGGATACGGGCCGTCAAGCTCACATACAATGGGGCCTCAAAAGGCTTGCGAATTGTTTCAAAAAAAGTATCCGGGACTACATAAATTCAAAGTGATTTTATATGGATCTCTAGCCATGACCGGCAAAGGCCATCTAACTGATTACGTAATCAAAAAAACGTTGGGCGATGTCGAAGTAGTGTTTGATGATCAGTTTGTTCTTTGGCATCCGAATACCTTGGACATCATCGGATACGATGCATTGGATCATGAATTTACCATGAGAGTTTATAGCGTTGGTGGTGGTTCGATCAAAGTTGAAAACGAGGAATCGAACGATCTTCCTGAAATCTACCCCCATCACACTTTCGCTGAAGTCAAGAATTTTTGCATGCAAAACAAACTACGTCTTTATGAATATGTTGAACGGTTTGAAGGAAATGATATTTGGGTTTTTCTAGACAATATTTTCAAACAAATGATGGATACGATTAAAAGAGGATTAGGCACTCAAACCATTATTCCTGGAGAGTTGCACGTAAAAAGGAAAGCGAAACAACTTTTAAATAGCGAGCTGGAAAATGAATCTCCAGAAATGAGAGAAAGCAGACTAGTGAGTGCATACGCATATGCCGTCGCCGAAGAAAACGCCAGCGGAGGAATCGTCGTAACTGCACCGACTTGCGGATCATCAGGAGTTGTTCCTGCTGTCTTGAAATATATGCAAGAAAAACACAATTTCAATAATCAAGCCTGTCTTCAAGCATTGGCAACTGCCGGCCTGATTGGAAATATAATCAAACACAATGCATCAATCAGCGGTGCAATAGCGGGCTGCCAGGCAGAAATCGGCAGCGCTTCAGCCATGGCTGCCACTTTGCATTCGGAACTATTTGAATTGTCGCTCAACCAAATTGAATACGCTGGCGAGATTTCGCTCGAACATCATCTAGGCCTGACATGTGATCCGGTTTTGGGGTATGTCCAAATTCCTTGCATTGAGAGAAATGCAGTTGGAGCGATGCGAGCAATCGATTCCAGTAGATTGGCATTTTTTTTGTCTGAATCGCGAAAAATATCTTTAGATATGGTGATAGATACAATGTATCAAACAGGGAAAGACATTCACACCAAATACCGCGAAACCGGAATTGGTGGCCTGGCGTTGCTTTATCAGAAAATCAAAGGTGAAGAGGAGAAAGAATAAATGGAGCACCAATTAACGACTACAATTGTAGAAGCCATTGATTTGACGCATGATGCGCTAGGAGTATGTAAACTTGACGATGGATACACCGTTTTCGTAGAGGACCTCTTAAAAGGAGAAACCGCAGAAATCATCGTTACCAAAAGACGCAAAAGTTACGGATTCGGTAAAGTCGTTCAAAGGCTGACAAAGAGTCCTTTTCGTGTGACGCCAAAGTGCAAACATTTTTACGAGTGTGGTGGATGCGGTCTAATGCACATGGATTATGATGTTCAACTCAGCTTTAAGAAGTATCGAGTAGAATCAAGTTTGAAACACTCACATCTTGATGATTCTGTTGTAAAAGACATGATCGGCATGGTTAATCCATATCATTTTCGCAATAAAGTTGAAGTCAAATTCGGCCAAGGCGAAAAAGGAATCGAAGCTGGATTTTTTATCGCCAAAACTCATAAATTGGTTAATCTTGATGAATGCCATATCGTCGCCAAAAAATCGTTTGACGTTGTATATCTGATAAAAAACATCTGTAATGAACTGAAAATTCACGCCTATGACGAAATAGCCAAAACTGGAGTTTTAAAATCGGCGTTGATCAGGGAATCGGTTTGGACAAAAGAAATCATCGTGTTGTTACAACTTGCCAGAGAACTTCCATTTTCGGACATACTTGTTCAAAAAATGACTGACAAGATGCCGGAAATAACTGGCATAGGCTATACAATTACCAAAGATGAATCCGTTATGTCGGTCGATCCGATTGTGATGCTTTTTGGAAAAGATTATCTGAAAGAACAAATCAACAATATCGTTTATCAAGTTGGGATTCGCTCATTTTTTCAAACAAACACCCTGCAAACTGAAAAACTTTTTCAAAAGGCGCTTGAATATGCCAATTTGAATGACAAGACAAAATTAATCGACGCATATTGCGGAATAGGCTCCATCGGACTGGGTGCCGCGAAAATAGCCTACAAGGTGTTTGGCATTGAAATCGTTAAATCTGCAATTGCGGACGCAAGAAAAAACGCGGAAATCAACAAAATCAAAAACGCATTTTTCGAAGTTGGCGATGCTCAGACGGTACTTGAAAAATGGAAAAAATTCAATTTCGACATCATCTTTGTCGACCCACCCCGTAGAGGGTGTTCGAAAGGCTTCATCGATGCGCTTTTGACGATGAAGATTCCCAAAGTGGTTTACATTTCCTGTGACCAGGCGACTTTAGGAAGGGATTTGGAGATTCTTGTCAATAATGGCTATAAATTGGTTGAAATCACACCAGTTGACATGTTTCCTCAAACAATACATGTGGAATCGGTCACACTGCTTTCGCTAAAATGACCTTACTTTACTGTTGACGACCACTTGACGACCTATTATTCAAGCAATAATTGAAGGCGTGGATTAGTTTGAAATTCTAGAAGTGGCAATTGCAGATTAATCTGGTCGAATCGCGATAAATTTACATAAGAATAGAAAGGAAGAAAAAAGTGCAGGATAAGAAAATTGTCCCTCCATATCGGATCAAAATGGTGGAACCGATTCATCTGATCGAAAGATCTGAGCGAATTTTAAAACTTCAAGAAGCTGGATACAATCCATTTCAACTCAGAAGCGAAGATGTTTTCATCGATTTGCTGACAGACTCCGGAACCGGGGCTATGAGCCATTTTCAATGGGGAGCATTGATGCAAGGCGATGAGGCTTATGCAGGATCTGCAAGTTTTTACCGCTTGGAGAAAGTGGTGAAGGAGATCACTGGCTACAAATATATCATGCCAGCCCATCAAGGCAGGGGCGCGGAACAGGTAGTGATACCCGCTCTTGTCAAACATCCCGGAATGGTTTTTATCAGCAATATCCATTTCGATACGACCAGAGCACATGTTGAAATGGCTGGGGCCAGAGCTATCGACACAGTCATAAAAGAATGTTACGATTTGGAAAAATATCATCCTTTCAAAGGTAATTTTGATCTAAATTTGCTTAAAAAAGCAATTCATGACCATCAACCAGAAAACATCGCAGGCATCATCATGACCATCACTAACAATTCCGCCGGAGGGCAGCCAGTAAGTTTGGAAAACATGATACAAGTCAATAAATTGGCAAAACAATATAATATTCCCGTCATTATTGATGGCGCGCGATATGCAGAAAACGCCTATTTCATCAAACAAAGAGAAGAAGCATATAAAAACAAAACCATTAAGGAAATAGCCAGAGCGCAATTTGATCAGGCGGATATTTTTCTTATGAGCGCCAAAAAAGACGGGCTTGTAAACATCGGTGGATTGATTGTAATCAAGGATAACCTTGAACTTTTTCAAAAATGTCAGATAAGAATTGTTCCGATGGAAGGTTTTCCTACCTATGGAGGACTTGCCGGAAGGGATATGGATGCATTGGCAATTGGTTTAAATGAGGCTTTGGAAGAAAGTTATTTGGAATATCGGATCGCAGAAATCAACTATCTTGGAGAAAAATTAAAAGCAACAGGTATCCCAATCCAATATCCAACCGGCGGACACGCAGTGTTCGTTGACTGCGGAGCCATTTGCCCGCATATACCATATGACGAGTTCCCCGCCCAGGCAATTTGTAATGAACTGTATATAGAGGGCGGCATCCGCGCAGTTGAGATTGGATCTTTATTGCTTGGTAGGGATCCAGATACACAAAAAAACTTAAGAGCCGACAAGGAATTTCTGAGACTTACTATACCTCGCAGAACATATACTTTCCAGCATTTTGATTATGTTGTCGAGATATTTAATAAAGTATATCAACGAAGAAACCAGATCAAAGGTCTGAAATTCGAGTACGAATCGCCTATTTTGCGACATTTTACTGCCAGATTCAAGCCTGTAGAATAAGTTGGGAGTGAAGTTATGGGAACCCTGTTTGTAAATTCAGAAATCGGAACACTAAAAACTGTATTATTGCACCGCCCTGGAAAAGAATTGGAGAACCTGACACCAAAATGGCTTGAACAGCTGCTTTTCGACGACATTCCCTGGTTGGATCTCGCCATTAAAGAACATGATCATTTTGCCAACGTGTTCCGCAAAAATGGAGTCGAGGTTCTGTATCTCTCCGACTTGGTCAGCGAAACTCTTGATAGTAGTAAAGTGATAAAAGAGCAGTTCGTCCAGCAGTTTCTCGAAGAGGCGAATGTCACAAGTGACACTTTGAAACAAGTAATGACTGATTATCTTAATTCATTTGCCTTAACAAAATCTATGGTTGAAACCACGATGGCGGGAATCAGAAAATCAGAAGTTCCGAATTTTATCAAGCGCACACTGACTGATTACATCCGAGACTATCCTTTTGTCACAGACCCTATGCCAAATCTATATTTTACCCGAGACCCATTTTCAATCATCGGCTCTGGAGTTGCAATCAGTAAAATGTATACTGCAACTAGGAGTAGGGAAACGATATATGGTGAATATATTTTCAAATATCATCCTGTCTATGGAAATAATGCGAATCCAATCTACTATGAACGAAATTATCAGTCAACTATCGAAGGCGGAGACGTATTAATTCTGAATGAAACCACGCTCGCAATCGGAGTAAGTCAACGCACTCATCCCGCAGCGATTGAAAAACTGGCAAAAAACTTGTTTTACAATTTTCCAACAGAATTTGAGACCATAATAGCATTCGACATTCCCAAAAGCAGATCATTTATGCATTTGGATACGGTATTCACCCAAGTGGATTATTCCAAGTTTTTGGTCCATCATGAAGCCAAACGTTCGATAAAGGCATATGAGCTCACCAAGAGCAAAACTCAACCAGGCAAACTGACTGTTGTACCGATTGAACAAAAACTTGATTCCATTTTGGAAAAATATTTGAAACGTCCGATCACACTCATTCCTTGTGGAGGCGACGATATCGTGTCATCTGACAGGGAACAGTGGAACGATGGAGCGAATACGATTGTCCTCCGTCCTGGAGAAGTGATAGTATATGAAAGAAATCATATTACAAATGATATCTTAAAAAAGCATGGCGTAAAAGTTCACACAATTTCGTCAAGTGAACTGTCCCGGGGTAGAGGCGGGCCCAGATGCATGAGCATGCCCTTCTACCGAGAGAAAATCTAGTTTGTTTATTGACACTGTCCGATAATTTCGGACTTTTTCATAGATAAACCCGAAGAAGAACACGTTTTCTGGAAGCATCAAGAGAATAGTTTCTTATGGGACATGCTATAATTATGACAGAGGCGGTGTGAGGATGAAAAATAACAAACTTAAATCGGATATCAATACAAAATTGGCGAAAATGCAATATGAAGTAACTCAAAATAAAGCCACGGAACCTCCGTTTGCCAACGCATATTGGGACAACGAGTCGCCTGGTATTTATGTGGACATCGTTACCAAAAAACCTATTTTCGCATCCCTTGACAAATTCGATTCGGGGTGTGGCTGGCCAAGTTTTGCAAAACCTCTTGGAAATTTGACGGAAAAGCAGGATTTCTCTCATGATATGATCCGGACAGAAGTAAGAAATTTTGAAGACTCTTCCCACTTGGGACATCTGTTTGAAGATGGGCCCAAAGAACGTGGTGGATTGCGTTATTGCATCAATTCAGCAGCGTTGGAATTTATTGCGGTTGAAAACCTGGAAAAGGCCGGACTAAGCGAATATTTGCGGTTATTCGACAAGGAGAATAAATGCTGAGGTCAATTTGGGAGATGCAAAAAACAAAGCGCTTTATCATCCAAAGTATTATTTTGTTTTTGGTGTTCTCAGGACTTTATTTTCTGCTAGATTATTTGAATATGCCATATTCTGAAATGAAGGAAGAGTTCGGTATTTTTTTGGTTGTTACAAACATATTTTTGAATCTCACAATGTCTTTCATCAGTTCCATGATGTTGAACTTCTCTACCGCCCTTGTCAAGTTTAACGGCAAGGAAGGCAAAGGAACTTTTTTAAGTGGAGTAGCGTTGTTTTTTGGAATGTTGACATACGGATGCACGCCTTGTGTGGTAGCATTTTTCTCCACAATTGGAATCACGTTTTTCGTCCTTGCTTTACCACTTGCAGGATTACTTTATAAGTTTATCTCTTTGGGCATATTGATTTTAGGAGGTCTTTGGCTTGCATACGAAATTCAACATGCAAAATGTAAGGTTAACAAGTTTGAAGAAAACTAACGTAATACCGAATAGTATATTATTTTTCAATCAGATTATTGTTTTCTCATCTTGTTTGCAAAGCAAAGGCGTGGTATCATATTTATATAGAAAATGATACTTGAAAACCGAAGAGGTGAGAACATGAAACTGATTGAAGCCAAACACATATGCAAAGATTATCAAAATCAGCAAGTTCTTACCAAAGTCTTAAAAGACATCAACGTTGTTATCAATCAAGGCGATTTTTGTGTCATTGTCGGTCCTTCAGGATCTGGAAAATCCACATTATTATATGTGCTTAGCGGATTGGAAAAACCTTCTAGTGGAGAATGCTTCGTTTTGGGAAAATCATTGAATTTGCTCAAAGAGGAAGAGATGGCAAGCCTTAGAAAAAATGACATTGGATTTGTTTTCCAATTTTACAATCTGATTCCCAATCTAACCGTATACGAAAATGTATTATTACCTTTGGTGATTGCCAAAAAAGAAGATTATTCTCAAGTTGAAGCAGTCCTGAAAATAGTTCAGATGTATGATTTCAAAGACTATTTTCCCAATCAATTATCAGGAGGCATGCAACAAAAAGTGGCCATCGCAAGAGCGATGGTCAATGACCCGGGTCTGATTTTTGCCGATGAACCCACGGGAAATCTCGATCAAAAAAGCGGCAAGGAAATTATGACTTTATTGAAAAATCTCAATCAAGAGCATAAGAAGACGATTGTGCTTGTGACCCATAATTTGGAACATATTTCTTATTGTACAAGAAAACTTGAACTTAGAGACGGAATGATAGTCAATGATGACCCCGTTTAAATTTAAATTCCGGTTCGCAATCAGAAATATCACCCATAATAAGGGCAGTTCGCTTTCGCTTTTGCTTTCACTTGGGCTTGTATCGATGTTTGTGATAATGATTGCCAATCTGTTTTTTGTTTTCCAACAATTGTTTTATTATGATTCCTTGGAAGATTACTATCAAATCGATGTGGTCATGACATATGATGAAAACGCAACGTCAAGACTTATCAATAAACGAAACCTAGGGTTGTCCTATGGTGATGACATTGTTCAGTCACTAAGCTTTTTCAACTTGTATGTTGTTTCAGAGACTACTGAAGAAATCTTCTATACTCAACTCATGTCCGCCTTGCCCTACGAAATGGAACAATTGATTGACTACGACCTTGATTCTCTGAATGATAACGAAATTGTTATTACTTCAAGTCTTGCTTCAAGTTATCATCTTGACGTCGGTGATAGCCTGATGCTCTACATGCTCGACGAGGCATATGAATATCAAATCAATCAAATAGTACCAGATACTGGCTTATTCACAGGAAATAATGTCTTTGTCGACAAGACAAGACTATTGCAGGATTTTTATGGACTGCCGTCACTTAACAACCTTGGAAATACATTGTACTTGGAGCTTGATCCTTCAACAGACATCGATCAATTCATCGAAGATGTCAAAGCTGATGACGAATATGCCAATTATTATATTTATAAGACTATCGATTATGATCTTATCAACCAAGATGCAACCAGAACTTCCTCAATTCTTTTTGGAACAGGAGTTTTGATCGTTATCACACTGGGAATGGTGCTTCATTCTTTGTTTCCTCTATTCACCATGAAATTGAAAAAACAGACTGGGACCATCTTAACCCTTGGAGGCAATTTCAAATTTATCATGCAGGTTTGGGGAATTCAGCTGCTTGTGTTTTTCCTCATAACATCCGTTTTTGGGTTGATTTCAAGTTATGTCATTTTCAATATTGCGGCAAGGGCCTATGATATAATTTCATATATTTCATTAAATTGGTGGCCGACAATTATCGGGTTATGTTTCTTGGCAGGTTTTGTGATTCTCGAAGGATTAATCAGTTTCGGGAAATTAAAAAAAGAAAGTGCTATTGCTTTGTCAAGTGATCGGCGTTATGAGAAACAGCCACTCTCCATCTATTGGCTAATAGGATCATTTGTGTTGTTTTTCTTTTTCTTGATCACTCAACCTTTTTCGTTGGAAGTAAATAGTTTGATAATTATCGTGTTTTCAATATTCGCTTCTTTCCAAGGCATTAGTTTCATAACAATGTTGATAGGAAATTATTTTTCAAAGAGGAAACATAAAAATCTATTTCGTGTTTTCAATCTGCGTTACATCGCCGATAATAAACACGTTCATCACTCGCTAAAGGTTCTTTTTGCATCGTTTCTTGTGATTTTGATTACTTTATCAGTACGATCCTTTGTCACGAGCGAAATAAACAGCATTCGCGATAGTTTCAACTTTGACTATGCTTTGACCAATATCTTTAATTATGACAGTAGTTTGAAGTCAGAGATTATGACTAATTATGAACCGGAAGCTGTTGATGAAGTGGTTTTCTTCCGCGATGTCAAACTAGAGATTGATGATAACGGCACTCCTTATGATGACAAAATGCAATTTTTTGTTTCAATGGACTATTCCCGCTTCCCAGATTATTTTGGATTTGAACTAATATCTCAACTTGATGAAAAGTATTTGGATAATACGATTCCTTATGTGCTCATTGCGGACAGTTACAGATACACATACAGTATTAATGTCGGCGATCAGGTTGGACTTATAACCAACTCTTCACACGATGTGATTACACTTGAAGTTGCGGGATTTATTAAAACCAGTTATGATAACTTCGTGTACTCCAATCTAATTATGATGCCGGAATTTCAAGATGATTTTACTATCAATTCATTGCTTATCCTGACAGCTGGCCAACAAGACATTTTCAGGGATTTGCTTGAAGATTACGGGTCTGAGATGTATTATGTTCTTGAAGTGGACAAACTTGTCGATGATGTTGGCAATGTGTTTGAAACCGCAGGTGATCTGTTTCTGGTTTTGACAACAGTTATGATCGCAAGCTTTCTAATTGTCATTATCAATAATACCATCCTTGTCTTTTATACGATGAAAAAAGACTATGCGAGATTAAAAACCTTAGGAGTGAAGAATAAGGACTTCTTGAATAACATTTTCAAAGAAATCGGATTGTCAACCGTAGCTGTCATGTTGTTTGTCATTGCGGAAATATTTGTCTTGACCGAATTTATGCCAAGAATTATGCTTTTCTTTGATTTTTACAAACAAATAGTACCGAATTTTGGAACCATTGTATTTGCGATTATGCTAGTTTCAATCTCATTTTTGTTGAGTTATTCATTGTACTTCGCAAAAATCATAAAACTGGGAATAATCGAAGAAATAAATTTAGAATAAGGAGGATATTCTATGAAGAAATTAGTATTTATGTTTTTAATGGCTTTTGCGATTATTGGCTTTATCGGTTGCAACAACAATCCAGTCGATGTTGATTTGACGGAATTTGTTGCGGCTCCGACGAATCTTTCTATATCGGGAACGACGTTGTCCTGGGACGCAGTTGAAGGCGCCAAGGGGTACATTATTTACGTGAACGATGAAGAAGAGGCAACAGTTAAGACAAACAGTTATAACTTTGGATCTCTTGTTGGATCAGTTTTGATTTTCAAAGTTCAAACTCAGGCTCCAAGTGGCTATAAGGATTCCGCTTTGAGTGTATCCATTGCCTATATGGCTAACAAAGCCCAGGAGATTACTTCCATCAACACTGTTTTAAGCGATCAAGGCATGTCTTCTATCCCCGATGGATTTGCGGAAGAATTGGCGAACAAGGGAATGACTTCTGCTGATTTGGACGCGCTCATTACCGCAGCAATGACTTTCTCGGAAGCAGTAAGCGCACCGGGAGCTGATATGCTGGACATCAATGCAGCTTTGAAAACATTCATGGAAACAAATTTGAATGTAGAAGCATTGTTGAGTGCGGTTTTAGTAACGGTTGCCCCGGGGGCTATCGACAACCAGATTAGCCAACTCGAGGACCAATTAGCGAGCTATGTAGGATATGAAGAATACTATGCGGATACTATTGCCGAACTAGAATCAGAAATTCTTCTGTATCAAAACCTCGCAACCGCGTTGTCAGAGTCTGATGAAGCTACTTTGCTGGCTTTAACAGAGACAATCAATTATCTAATTGCATTTCAAGCGGATATTGATAACGCTTTTCTAACAAAAATCGATGATCTTGTTAATGACGAGACAATGAGTTTTGCAACTCTGGATCCAGATGAAGTGATTGTTATCAAGAATGAATTTGTTGCGATACTGAGAGAAAACATTCCTACAATGGAACAAATGGTTTTGCTATTTGAAGTCGCAAATATCTATTCAGAATTAATGACATCTGAAAGCGAAACCGAAATTGTATTTCCGGATTATACTGCAAAATATGCAGCTCAGGCGATTCTCATGTTTCAGGCAGGAATTGAATTTGTCGATACTTTCGATCTTGCTTTTGTAACTGAAGTCAAGACACTGGGAATTGATATGTCCGAAGATAATCCCGAAATGTTTGGCGCAGAATTGGGAATTTTATTTACCGAATATGTTGATAAATATCTCAATGACAACCAAGATCTAATGGATCAAATCGACGAAGTCTTCACTCAGGCTGAAAAAGCTGAGATGTTTAATGTATTCCTGTCTTCACTTGATACTTTAGTGCCATCTCAAGACGTAGAATCCGGAATGTCTCAAAGCGCCATTTACATGACTTTGCTTGAAGGCATCCAAAATCTTACTTATGAACAAGTCGATGCCATCTACAATATTTTTGACACCGCTTCTGACGCTTTGCTTAATTCCTTTGTGGAAACCGATGGAGAAATTGTCCGACAAATCGTAATTATGAACGGGTATGAATACGATTACTTTGAAGATTCATATCAAAACTATGTGCTCGATGAGGTTTATGCTGATTTCGAAGAATACGATAATGCCCGATATCTTACTCAGGCACAACTATTCAATGAAGTATTAATCCATTTAGGAGTAGTCGTTGACGAGTTGACCGATGATGATATCACCGCAATCGTTGACTTGCTGATGGTTGTACTTCCCTTTGATGCATTGGTTGATTCCGAACAGTTGACAACTACACAACTGGCTACTTTCAAGACGAACGTCGAAAACCTATTGACAGAACAATTACCAAACTTATTACAACTTGGCAAGAATGCATTTAAATACATTTCAGATGAAGAGATGATGGATAATCTACTTGCAGAAATGCCAGATAATCCATTTACCGATGAAAACTCAATGTATTTCTATGTCATATTCTTTGCCGACTATTACTATGGGCTCATGGGCACTACTAACAAAAACTTGGTTACTGACATCAGTTCTGGAGTATTTACATTTATGAAAACTGCAGAATACCGACAACTTTCAGGAATGTTGTTGACGGATATCACAAATGTTGAGTCTGCATTCAACGATGCATTGAACTTTACGATTTCAGAAACCAACGTTTTCAGAAATTATAATGCCGATCCAAATGCATTAACGTTAGCTCAAATGAACAGAATCGATTCGTTCGGGCCAGCTTTAGCAGATTTCTTCATGTCAGAATAAACAATTATCATAAAAAAAACCCTTGTCGAAATAAAATGTACCCTATAGAACGGACTCTTTGAAAAAAGACCCTGACTATAGGGTTT
>CAYWOK010000011.1:0-33381 GCA_964459895.1 uncultured Candidatus Izemoplasmatales bacterium | reverse complement strand
ACACAATATAGGAGGAAATGAATATGAACAAATCTGAATTGGTCGCAAGAATTGCTGAATTATCTGAATTAACAAAAAAAGACGCTGAAGTTGCTTTGAATTCGACAGTAGTTGCTGTTCAAGAAGCATTGGTAAAAGGTGAAAAAGTTGTTTTGACAGGATTTGGAACATTTGAAGTTAAAGTTCGCAAAGCTCGTTCAGGACACGATCCAAGGACAGGAGCTCTAATCTCCATTCCCGCATTGAAGGCTCCAACTTTCAAAGCTGGCAAAGTGCTAAAAGATTCAGTTCGTTAATTACTCATATAAAAAATGTCGCATTCAATTTGCGACATTTTTTTATGTGACTATAATTTTACGCTAGTCCAAGCACCAAAACAAAATATATGACAAATGAAAGCAAATTATTGATGAAATGCACTCCGATCGTAATGTAGATGTTCTTTTTTCCAATATAGTATACATATCCGAAGACAGAGCCCATCAGTACATATGGAATCGCCTGAATGAAGTCTCCATATGAAATAACATGCATCAAACCAAAGATGATTCCACTTGACGCAATTGCGGCAATGACGCCTAATTTTCTTTCGAAAAAGTTATAGATTACTTTTCGAAAAACCAGTTCTTCCACAATCGGAGTAAATACACAAAGCAACAAGAATAGAAGCACCAGATTCAGCGGATTGTTAGAAAACATTGACCCGATCATGTTTTCGTTTTCCGATGAAGTTCCGACACCGAAAACGTATTGCAGAAGAATTTGCGAGACGATCATGGCCACATAGACCATTGCGAACCCGCCGACAATCAAACCGATAGACTGTCCGGGAGTTGCAACTGTGCGTTTCCAATCTTTCTTGAAATTTGTTTTATCGACATAAAGGCAGATAAAAGCTGCGATTGACACCTGGGCAAGATTAAAAATGATGTAGAAAAATGAACTTTCATCATATCCATATGTATACTCAAAATCTGACAATTCGGTATTGGAGAACACAGATTCATTGTAACTGAAAACTTCGTTTGTTCCGATATTTTCTTCATCATAGTACTGTGATATTACCAAGTTTCCGTCCAAATCATACATATCGTACTGAACCCACATTCTCGGGAGAGTAAACTCGTTTTCATTTTTCAAGGTTCCTGAGAGAACATATTCGAATTCATAATCAGGATTCGTGCTGTCTTGGATATATACGTCTGGTTCATATATAACTGTGACTAAAGCTATGACTGCGTCTGCATCAGGATATTTAAGTGATGTGTAGATCATTGAGACAAGGCTTACAAGCAACATTACCGCCACATACGTGAACAATATGATGCGGTTGATCCGTTGCTCGTGCTGGATTTCATTGAAAGCAACATTTGGATCAGGAACGTCTTTCTTTTTTGCAAAAAAAATGTCATCGTTGTCTCTATCCTTGAACAAATCGTCGTACTCACTCATAATCTCACCTCATTCTTGTATATTATATCGTAAATTTGCCGATTATTAAACATAAATCTCGATATCTTGACTTAAAATTATCCTCATCTGCTTGAAAGCTTTCTTCTTGAATTGACAAAAAAATGATTTAGAGTATAATATAGCTATAGTTTTTTTACAGAAGGGAGACGGTCTGATGAATAAAAAAACATTTGCCGTAATTGGTGTCGGCAGGTTCGGGCTTGCCTTGATTGAAGAACTTGTCACTCTCGATGCTGACGTCTTGGTTATTGATAAAAACTATGATAAAATCGAAAAAGTAGCGAAAACGGTCACAAATGCTATCTGTCTTGATTCTACAGACATCGACGCACTTCGGGAAATCGGCATCACAAATTACGATACTGTCATCGTCGCTACCGGAGTAAATGTCGACAATTCGATTCTCACAACCTTGATACTTAAGGATTTGGGAGTAAATGATGTCTATGTCAAGGTTCAAAGCGAATATCACGCAAAAGTCGTCGAAAAGCTGGGCGTCGGTGAAGACCATCTGGTCTGGCCGGAACAGGCGATGGGAAAACGATTGGCCAAGATTCTTGTCTCGGGCAATTTCCTTGAATTTATGGAGCTTGACAAAGAATACAGTTTCGTAACATTCCAGGCCACCAAAAAAATTATTGGCAAGCATTTGCTAGAGTTGGAAATCCGCTCTCGTTTCGGTGTCAATATCGTCGCAATCCGTAGAAAAGATAAAATCGCCATTCCAAGTTCAACGACTCCATTCGAACCGAACGATCAGATTCTGCTTGTGGGACACAACAACAATATTCAGAAATTCTCACTTTGGCTAAAAAAATAACAGCGCAATACATTTTAAAGTTGGGACAGCTCATATTCCCAACTTTTTTTTGGTTTGAGACTATGAAAAAAGCAGAATATGATATACTTTTATTGGTGAAACAATGAAAAAAATCCTGATAGCATCGAGAAATATCGGAAAAATCAAAGAATACTCCGAAATGCTGGTTCCCTTTGGATACCAGGTTTTGTCGTTGCTAGATTTCGACGATACTAATGAAGTCGAAGAATCGGGAGAAACCTTTTTGGAAAACGCCATGATCAAGGCAAGCAGTGTAGCGATAAAATACAAGATGGCGACTATCGCAGATGACTCGGGATTATCTGTAGACCAGCTCGGAGGGTTTCCGGGAGTCAAATCGAAAAGGTACTCTGAAGAAGGAACTGATGCCGCAAATAACAAACTTTTGCTCAAAAATATGAGAGGCCTTCATGACCGCAAGGCGAGATTTGTCTGCCAGATCGTCTATTATCACCCTGATGACGGATTCAAGCACTATGAGGGCGTTTTAGAGGGTGAAATAGGGCATGATGAGATCAATGGCAGTGGTTTCGGATATGACCCGGTATTTTGGATACCCGCTTTGAATAAGACAATGTCGCAGTGCTCCATGATTGAAAAGAACAGTATTAGTCATAGAGGGATTGCCTTGCGGAAACTTCTGGAAGATTTACGAAATCATGACTAAGCTTTTAATCTTCAGCGATAATCATCGCGACCGAGAAGTGGTTTATAAAATGCTTTCTCTTCATAAAGATATCGATCACATTATCTCTTTAGGCGATTCGGAGATGCCGGAAGAGGAATTATCGAATCTTAACATTATCGGTGTTAAAGGGAATTATCCTTTCGAACCAAAATTTCCTTATGATTTGGTATTGAATTTTGACAACTTTCAAATTCTATTCACGCATGGTCATCATTTCAATGTTAAAAGCGGCGACACTCAATTGTATCGCTATGCTAAAGATCACAATTGTCAAATCGCCTGTTTTGGGCACACTCACATGTATTCTATTGCAGATTATGAAGATGTTGTCCTGTTCAATCCAGGGTCGCTTACCTATCCCAAACTTCATCCCCATAAAACCTATGGATTGATATCATTATTGAAAAATCAATTTCAAATCGATATAATTGATGTCGATACTTCAGAAACAGTCGAAACATTTACGAAATATTTATAGACCGGGTGATAGTATGGCTTTAGATGAACTATATTTGGAATATGCCAACGAACCTTTGACCGAAGATCTTTTCAACAAACTTTGTGTCATGCAAAAGCAAGCCTTGGCAGAAAAAAACATGAGTGTTTATACAAACACGATTTTGCTGATGGCAAAATACCATGAATCTGTTCAAGACTATGATCAGGCTGTCGAGATATTGAAAAACTCTCTCAAAGAAGAAAATCTCGAAGATTATTCCCAGATTGTATCCATCATCGATACACTAGTCGGATTGCTTTTAAAAACCGAAGATTTTGCAGAACTTGAACAGGTGCTTAATTACCGGGAAAGATTTCTTGAGCATAAAAAATCATACCAACTGATGCAGAAATTCTATCTTGCTGTCTGTTATGAGGGATTAAAACAAAATCAGAAGGCTATTAGCTGTCTGCTGGATGTCGAAGATACGATGTCCAATAACAATCTCGTCAGCAAATATCTGAAACTCTCGCTGTTATATATTCTGGAAAAAAAATATTCCGAAGCCAAAGCGATGTATGAGCACGCGAAGATATTTGATCCCGATACAAAGAACTCGATGTTTCACTTGGTTCATTCCGACATTTGTTTCTACCAAAGCGATTATGCCGGAGCTCTTGAAGCCTATCAAAATTACTTCATCTCCACAAAAAACAAGTTTCGCTATCTGGACAGATTCATCTATATCTCGATTAAACTTGAGAATTACCAAGAAGCTCTCGATTTTTATCATGAATATCTCTCCCTAATGGAGAAACAGATTTCAAAGCATGCAAAAAAAATGTTTTATGAAGCCGGAATTGAACTGTATACTGTTTTGAAAGATGTCGGTTCTGCTGCACTACTAAAAGAAAAAATCGCCAATCTGTATATCAAAGAAGCTTTTCATGTTGATTCCTTTTTCGACCTTTATACTCTGCTTGACAAAACAAAATCCAGCATTCTGATTTCAAATCCAAGGGATGCTGTCCTAGATATCTTCCGTCAAATATCTGAGTTATTTAAGTTTTCACGGCTTGTATTCCTATATCTCGCAGATGACGGGTTCGTTACACTTACCTTTTCCAAAGGTCTATTGATGGAAAAACAATACGTTTATGACTCGATTAAATCGACCTTGATTGACAAGATCATGTCCGCAAACGCTTCGTATC
Source organism: uncultured Candidatus Izemoplasmatales bacterium (assembly GCA_964459895.1). GTDB lineage: Bacteria > Bacillota_I > Bacilli_A > Izemoplasmatales > Hujiaoplasmataceae > JAAYZB01. Next base: position 28,726 of record CAYWOK010000011.1, on the reverse strand, counting down.
AATTGTATTCACAGGCGGATCTTTGTGAGATTCCAGACTATCTTGACAAAGAAACAATGACTATGGCGATGTTTTGTATCGCAAAAAAGACAATTCAGCCAGTTTATCCAAATGGAACATTACTGGTATTTCTTGATAATGCATCAAGTTTCGACAGAGCAAACAAACTATTCTTGTTCGCAAATGCTTTGTTAGAAGACAAACTTGAAAATGTGAGCTTTCAGACTCAACTGACCAAAACTTCAGTCCCGTTCAGAGAAAGTATTAATGTCCTTGGAAAAGGACTGATTTCGATTGAAAAAGGCTTGGTCTATTTTCTGAACGATCTGGCAAAATCATTGTTCGAGAGCAGCGCGGAATTCATGCGCTTTGATGAGTTGCAGAAATTTATTACTTCCAAGAACAAGATTTTTCTTGACGATTTCTTGCACCATGATACTCTGGAAATATACTTTGTTTTGCCTTCTGGCAAAACAAGCATATTCGAGTTTCGCATCTGGCACCATGAATTGGTGATCTATGCTCTCGTTCAGGATATAACAGACCAGAAGAGAATAGAAGCTACCAGGGAAAGAGAGCAAAGAGGACATAGTTTTTATGGCCTCAAGAATTTGATCGAGCTGGAAAACGCTTATTTGAATTCTAACCCGGCAAAAGCATTTCTGGTGATAAGGATTGAGAATTTTCCAGTTATCGCCAGTCATTATGAACAATCAGTTTTGCTTGAACTCGCATCGGAATTGGAAAAAGCTTCAAAAGCTTCTGCCAGAGGATATTTCCAAGATCTATATTCCATTTCACAGGCAGTTTTCATCATGGCGTTGAAAACGGCAGATAAGCGTGTCATAGACCGGATTGGCAAGGAAATTAGCGAAATAGATTATTCTAGATATGTGTCGATACCGTTGTCAACTGGTGTCGGATGCCTTTTGCTTTCAAAACCCGTACCTCCTTCAACTATAATCGAAATGCTGCTGAAATTATCAAATGTGGATCTTCATCCTTTGGGAACTGTTTTCTATATGAACAAGCTAAAATCCGCCCGAGAAGAATTATTGTCAAGTTTGATTCTATCGATAAAAAATGCACTAGATAATCAGTTGATCACTTTGGAATACTTCCCAATTGGGGCCTGGGAAAAAAGGGAAATCCATTTTCTGGAAGCTTCGATAAGTTCAAGATTATTGTTTGGAAATAACACAGATTTTCGGGATTCACTTACCAAGGGAAATTTGCTTTCAAAATACGAAAGCGCATTTTCTAAAGCACTTGTCAAGGATATCAAAACATATAATCAACATGCAAACAAAACCTTGGGCTTTATCTATCGACTAGATCCTCAAGCTATCCGCAGTCAAACAATATTTGAATCGATCATTAAGGATTTTACAAAATCAAAATCAATCCAGAAACAGATAATCATTTGTCTTGATTATTCCGCAATGGGCCATGGTGAATGTTTGAAAATAGCTGGAAGACTGTTGGAACTTGGCTTTAAGTTGGCGCTTTGCAACTGGTTTGTTAATTTCCCTGGAGCAGAACTAAAAAAACTATCCATCTTTGACTTGGTATTTATCGAAGAGAGCGACATGACAAATGGATCTGATGTATGGATAATGAACATTAAAGACCATTTTCCAACCGGAGTTATATATGATCACAAAAACACTTCTTTGCGTCGTTCATTCTTGCTGGAGAAAAAACTGAACTTGATAAAGGGTGGATTCTATGCGACAATTCCTTCAATGGAAATGCTATTGTCAATAACCGAAAAAATGATTTCTTCTGAACAAGACCTAGGAGAATAAAATGGAAAATAAGTGGTGGAAAAAAGCAAACATCTATCAGATCTATATCCGCAGTTTTTATGATACAAATCATGACGGCATCGGTGACATCCGGGGAATATCAGAGAAACTTGACTATATCAAAAACCTTGGAATCGGGATTATCTGGATTTCTCCTCATTACGACTCGCCGATGGATGATTTCGGCTATGACGTTCGAGATTTTTACCGTGTAAGCGATGATTACGGAAGTCTTGAGGATTTCAAGAGTTTAATTAAAAAATCCCATGGTATGGGGATTAGAGTCATCACAGATCTTGTCTTGAATCATACCTCAGACGAACATGCGTGGTTTGTGGCTGCTCGCGATCCTCTTAATCCAAAACACACAATATACCACGACTATTACATATGGCAAAAACCAAAATATGACCGTGATGGAAATCGTCTAGCGCCAACTAGATGGATGTCCTGGTTTGGCAGTTCCGCCTGGGAGTACAATAAACCCACTGACGAATATTATCTGCATATTTTTTCAAAGAAGATGCCTGATCTCAATTGGCGAAACCTCAAAATGCGTGCAGACATGAAACAAATGATTCTCTGGTGGCTGGCACTAGGAATTGACGGTTTCAGAGTCGACGCTTCTAACCATTTAGAAAAAAATTGGAACTTCCCAGACGATTTTCCTGGATATCAACACTTTTCCTCTTTGCCAAAACACCATGAATATATCAAAGAACTGGGAAAGGAAATCTTTGTGCCCAAAGATATTTTGACAATCGGAGAATCCGGTGGCGCAACTGACGAACAAGCTTTGATGTATGTTGGCTACAACTCCAATGAATTCAATATGTTAATCCATTTTGGACATTGTTGGGCAGATATCGATATTGACAATCCCAAACTGAACGGTAAATGGGCACAGGGTAAACTGGAGGTTCACAAGATCAAGCAAAGCTTTGCTAGATGGTACGAAATTTTGAGAGGGAAAGGCTGGAATATAATTTACTGGCATAATCACGATCATCCCCGGGTTTTGAGTCACTATGGGAATGATTCAATTGAATATCATGACAAATCGGCTAAAATGCTCGCTATTGCTTTGTATTTGATGCCAGGGACCACCATTTGTTATCAAGGCGAGGAAATCGGTATGACAAATGTTCTCTATGAAGATATCTCGGAATTCCGTGATGTCGAGGTTTTCACGGAATACAACAATATCCTTGCAAGCGGACTCAGTCCTGCTGAGGCGTTGAAAATAATGAAGGCTCGTTCTCGAGACAACGCCAGAACCCCGATGCAGTGGGATGATACTACTAATGGTGGTTTTTCCGATTATCTTCCTTGGATTTCTACAAATTCAAATTACGAAAACATCAACGTAAAGAAACAGGACACGGATCCCGATTCGATACTGAATATGTATAGAAAGATTTTAAAATTAAGAATTTCTGATGATAATACCATCGATGGCGAGATTGTTTTTTTGGATATAGATAGTGATGAAAATTACTTGTACTTCAACAAAGGAAAAGAGTTGGAACGACTGGTGCTATGCAACTTCACAGACAGGCAAATTCCAATCATTCTTCCCGATCTCGATTGGGACAAATACAAGTTTCTGCTAGGCAATACGAATATAAAAATCAAGTTGGGAAAAAGACTGATATTGGAGCCATACGACGCTTATGTTTTTGAAAAAAAATACTAGTTTAATCTCTTTCTTTGCGATAAATAATCTGTCAAGATTTTTCTCATAAAACAATTTTCTTTTCTTATTATTTTTGCTCTTGACAATTTACAGTTATTTAATATAATATAAATGCGTTTGTTTATTTTGATTGAACACTCAGTTTAGTATAGGTAAACTGTAGCCTCAATTGAAGTGAATTTACGCATTTATTTTTATTCAGAGTAAACGTGACTGATAAATTGTGAAAGGTTGGGTGCACAAATGTCAAAAAAGCTTATCGAACTGAAGAATATCACGAAGCGTTTCGGCGACCTGACAGTTCTTGATAATTTCAACTTTTATATCAATGAAAACGAATTCATCACGCTCCTTGGACCATCAGGTTGTGGCAAGACAACCTGTCTGCGCCTGATTGGCGGATTCGAAACATTAGATGCCGGAGAGATCATTTTTGACGGAAAAGTAATCAACGACCTCGAACCACATCAAAGAGAAATAAATACTTGCTTTCAAAAATATGCCTTGTTTCCGCATTTGAACGTCTATGATAACATTGCTTTCGGACTTAAGCTGAAAAAACTTCCCAAGGCCGAAATCGAACAACGTGTTACAAACACTTTGAAACTTGTCAAGTTAGCAGGTTTTAATAATCGGTCGATCTCAACTTTGTCCGGTGGACAACAACAAAGAGTTGCCATCGCCAGAGCCATCGTCAACCAGCCGAAAGTTTTGTTGCTGGATGAACCGCTTGGTGCGCTTGATCTGAAATTGCGTCAAGAGATGCAGTATGAGTTAAAAGAGATGCAAGTCAAACTGGGGATAACTTTTGTCTATGTCACTCATGATCAGGAAGAAGCGTTGACAATGTCCGATACCATCGTGATCATGAACGAAGGAAAGATCCTGCAAATCGGAACTCCTGAGGACATCTATAACGAACCTAAAAGTAGATTTGTAGCCAATTTCATCGGCGATTCTAATATTTTTAATGGCATTATGAAAGAAGACTATCTCGTTGAATTCTTCGGACGTGAATTCAAGTGCGTCGACAAAGGATTTGAACCGAATGAACCTGTTGATGTCGTCATCCGTCCCGAAGATTTCGATTTTGCACCACCATCAAAAGCCAAAATTGTGGGAATCGTTGACTCTTTGATTTTTAAAGGTGTCCACTACGAGATCAATGTTATTGTGGCAGGACATGAATATACAATCCATACGACCAAATATCGTGATATCGGTACAAAGGTCGGCCTGATGGTCGAACCACAGAACATCCATATCATGCACAAGGAAATAACATGAAAAGGCTCAGGGTATTTTCCGTACCCTATTGGATATGGACCATAATATTGATAGGCCTGCCGACAATATTTCTGGTTGTCCTTGCTTTTTCCGACCTATCGCTTTACAATCCGGACAATTTCACCTTCACTCTGAAAAACTTCCAGATTTTCTCCCAACCTTATGTATTCACCGCTCTCAAAAATTCATTAGTGTTATCGCTTATCACCTCTCTAATTTGCTTCGTAATCGGTTATCCTGTTGCGTATTATCTCTCTACTTTCAGTGATAAAACCAGGAAGATCATGCTCTCTTTGCTGATTGTTCCCTTGTGGGCGAATATGCTTCTACGAATCTTTGCCTGGGAGAAGATCTTTACACCCGACACTATCTTTTATGACATATTCCGAATCAATATTGATCTGCTCGGAACTAGAGCCGCGGTGGTAATCGGCATGGTTGGAATGTATCTGCCTTTCATGATTTTCCCGATTTTTTCAGTTCTGGAAAAAATGGATAAAAATTTGATTGAAGCAGCCAAGGATCTGGGCGCTACGGATTTTAAAGTATTCTTGAAGGTAGTATTTCCTTTGTCAGTCGGAGGAGTCGTATCCGGGGTAATCATGACGATGTTGCCATCGATGACCTCGTTTGTTCTGCCAGCCAGGATCGGTCTTGGCAGAATCAATCTGATTGGCAATATCATCGAATCTAAATTCATGCGGGAAGTCATGGGCTCAGCCGGGTTAAGCATTAATGTGGGCAGTCTAGTATCGCTTCTTATCATGTTGGTATCTGTTGCTGCCTTTGTCATGATCACCAAAGTTGACAAAGAAGGAGAGACGCTGATATGAAAACTCGAGCCAGAAAGGTCATGTTTGCCAAAATCACTGGCATGATCTTGACAATCTTGACTTTCTTGATTTTGTACATTCCAATCATCATCATTCTAATTCTCTCCGTCAACAATTCAACCAGAGGTTATTCTTGGGAAGGTTTTACATTGAAATGGTATGTCACGCTATTTGTTGACGATACGATGAAATCACCGATTATCAACACGCTCTCGATTGCTTTGTTATCCACATTCATTTCGACGGTTCTGGGCACAATCTTTGCTATCGGAATTCACGCATTACAAAAAAAACACCGAGTCCGAATGATGATCATGAACAACGTTCCGGTTGTTAATCCAGATATCGTCACCGGTATTTCCCTCATGATCATCTTCAACCTAGTAGCTTTTACACTTGGGTTCCAGACAGTTCTGATTGCGCATATATTCTTTTCTATTCCCTATGTGGTATTAAATGTCATTCCCAAGTTGAAACGTCTTGACCCCAACCTCTATGAAGCTTCGCTTGATCTCGGCTGCACAAAATTAGGTGGTGTCTGGAGGGTAATCCTTCCCAATATATCGACGGGAATATTATCAGGTGCACTAATGGCATTTACAATGAGCATCGATGATTTTATTATCACGTATTTTACTTCAGGAAACGATTATATGAACGTTTCCACTTGGTTATATGCTGCACTTGCAAGGCAGGGAAGAAATTCACTTGCGCCGATGGCATATGCCTATAATGCAATAATCTTCTTGGTCACGATCGGAATCATTTTGTATATTAATCTAAAAAAAGAGAGGAAACTAAAAACAACATGAAAAAAATAATTTTAATTTTTTTGGCTATCTTTACACTTTCTGCCACCTATGGGTGCACTCAGAAAGAAAAACTGTTTGTTATGAATTGGTCTGATTATCTTGATCCCGACTTGATAGACGACTTTGAGAAAGAGTTTAACGTCAAAGTATCTTATAAACAAGTAGGTTCTAATGAAGAAATGGCTTCTCTGCTTCAGGCAGGAAATGCCGTATATGACTTAGCTTTTCCTTCGGAATACATGGTTGACAAGTTGATCCAGGAAGAATTAATCCAGACAATTAATTATGATTTGATTCCGAATTTGGAACTGTTGAGTGTAATTCCCAAATTGGACGATCTTTATTCGGAGACAGACATTTCTGGATATATCGTTCCTTATGCATGGGGAACAATCGGTATCCTTTACAGAACTGATGTCGAAGGCCTTGAAGAATTGTTGCTTTCAGAAGACTGGGACGCACTGTTCAAACATGGCGAGACTTATAGAACCGGTATCCTTGATTCTCCGAGAGACGCAATCGGCGCAGCTTTGATGGCTTTGGGATACAATGTCAACTCCGATGATTCTGGTGAATTGGCAGAAGCAGAAGCGCTGCTTATTAATGCAAATGTCTACGCTTGGGGCGAAGATACACTGAAATCCAGAGTAATCGATGGTACTGTCGATATGGCACTGGTATATTCTGGAGATTATTTTTCTGAATATTACAGTGCAATCTATGACGAGCGCGAAGTCAATTTCTCATTTTATGTTCCAGAAACGACTAACGTTTGGATGGATTCGATTGTAATTCCCACGATTTCTGCAAATTACGAACTGGCACACACTTTCATCAATTTCCTTTTAAGGGAGGAAGTGGCGCTTCAAAACTACGAATATATCGGCTATGCACCACCTTATCAGACGTTCTATGACCAGATTTTCACTCAGATTCAAACCGATTTCGGGCCTTTGGCTGCTGCTTTCGATCCATTTCCTGATGGTTCAAGTCGGGAGATGTATCAATATGGATCCAGCGCACGCTCGCAAAGCTTGATCGATATCTTACAAAGAGCGAAAGCAGGAAATTGACAAATAACGCCTCCGGGCGTTATTTTTATCTTATCTGACAAGTGATATATTGCTTTCTATTTTGCATTGATTGTGCTAAAATAGTTACGTTGATAATCTGATTTCAGGAGTGAATTATGGGAAGAACTGAAGAACGCGAGACAGTGGTTAAACTCTTGTATCTGCAAAGTATGGGCGGTTCCTTTGCCAATGACGAATATGCCGAAAACATCTTAAGAATTTTGGAAGATGTCCTTTTGCATGTTGATGAAATCGACCAAATTATTTCAGATAATCTGCAAAACTGGACGATTGACAGACTGAATTATGTCGATAAGGCAATTATCCGTTATGCAGTGTATGAAATGAAATATGAAGATCTACCTTTTGAAATCGCCATCAACGAAGCTTTGGAACTTACCAAGAAGTACTCAAACCTTGATGACGATCTCGCCAAAAGTTTCAATAACAAACTGCTCGACAACATAAAAAACAGTCTGAATAAATGATTTCGGGTGATAGAATGGAACGACAATACTTGACAGTCACCGCGCTTAACAAGTATCTAAAGTTCAAATTTGACAACGACACCAATTTGCAAAATATACTCTTGAAGGCGGAAATATCCAATTTCAAGCGCCATAGTCGCGGTCATCTGTATTTTACTTTGAAAGACGATCAGTCACAGATTTCGGCTGTGATGTTTTTTGGCAATGCCTCAAAGTTAGTTTTTCAGCCCAAAGAGGGTTCCAAGGTAATTGTCGAAGGCTATGTCTCAACCTATGAAACCGCCGGAACCTATCAGGTATATGTGACGAAAATGTCCGAATCAGGCATCGGAGACTTGTATCAAGCATACGAAATGTTAAAATCAAAATTGGAAAAAGCAGGACTATTCCTTGAAGAACACAAAAAACCACTTCCCAAATTCCCCGAAAGCATCGGTATTATCACATCGCCGACCGGAGCTGCGGTGAGGGATATCATCCATATCATCAACCGCAGGTATCCGCTTGCCAGCATAATTATCTATCCTGCGCTAGTCCAGGGGGTTGATGCCAAGCAATCGATCACCGACCAAATCAAAAAAGCCAATCTCGACCGGCTTGTGGACGTATTGATCGTTGGCAGAGGCGGAGGTTCGATCGAGGACCTTTGGGCATTCAATGAAGAAATCGTCTGCCAGGCCATTTATGACTCGGATATTCCGATTGTTTCCGGAGTCGGTCATGAAACTGATTTCACCATCGCCGACTTTGTCTCAGATAAAAGAGGTCCGACACCAAGCGGAGCAGCAGAAATCGTGGTTCCCGATCAAAAAGATCTGCTTCAGGATATCATCCAGTTGCGGAGTAGAATGATCATTGTTTCAAAAAGAATGTTTCAGAGAAAACTCGATGAACTTCACAAACTGGAATCATCAACGGTTCTTGTCAGGCCCAAGCGGCTTTTAGAAAGCTATGAGCTGCGTTTTAGCGCCATGTATGAACGTCTCTCGCAACAAAAACCTGACCGAATGCTTTCAGGCTTAAACGACAAAACTACAGCGTTTGAGAAAACTCTGAGAATTCATATGGATACCATTTACAAAACCCACTTGTACCGATTAGTCGGCTTGATCGAAAAACTCGAACTTGTCAATCCGCTTTCGATCATGAGAAAAGGGTTCGCAATCGTGAAAAAAGACGACAAACTCGTCAAATCCACAGATGATGTATTGGTTGACGATTTGCTGAAGCTTATCGTCGTTAACGGCAGCCTAGACTGCAGAGTCCTCAAAATCAGAAAGGATGAATCATAATGGAAAAGAAACTTTCATTTGAAGCAGCACTGGAAAAACTTGAAGGAATTGTCAAAGCGCTTGAGTCTGGAGACCTGGCATTGGAAGATGCAATCGCCAAATATCAGGAAGGCATGGAACTTGCCAAGTTTTGCCATGAAGAAATCAAAAAAGCCGAAAACGTGATCGTCAAAATGATGAAAAATGACACATTGGAAGATTTTAGCGAAACGGATGAATGACGACTGGTGATAAAATGATTGATCTAAAAAGAATCGATGGTCCGGAATTTTTAAAGAACATGAATACCAAGGAACTGTATGAACTCGCGGACGAAATCCGTAATTTTATTGTTGAAAACGTATCGGTGACAGGCGGACATTTGTCTTCTAATTTAGGTGTCGTCGAATTGACAATCGCGATTCACAAAGTCTTCGACTCACCCCGTGATAAAATAATCTTTGACGTAGGCCATCAGGCCTACACACACAAAATTTTGACTGGAAGGGCAAAGTACTTTGACCGGTTGAGAAAACTGGACGGTCTCTCGGGCTATCTGAAAAGAGAAGAATCAATCCATGATTGCTGGGAAGCAGGCCATTCATCGACCGCAATCGCAGCTCTGGCCGGATTCGAGATTGCGAAACAAATGAATCAGGAAACTCACAAAGTTATTGCGCTTGTCGGCGATGGATCACTAAACAGCGGTCTTTCATTTGAGGCATTGAATTTTCTCGGACATAAACCCGGATTGGCACCGATCATTATCTTGAACGACAATGAGATGAGCATTTCCAAAAATGTCGGCACGCTTTCGAAACTTTTGAATTCCATGCGTACAAATAAAACCTATTTGCGAGCTAGAAAAATCAGTTGGTTCCCTAAATTTTTCCACGACTTGAAAGTCAGAGTGGGAAATATGCTTAGAGGGTTCGCAAAAAACATGACCATTTTTGATGAATTTGGCCTCGAGTATTACGGTCCTATCGATGGCCACAATTTCAAAGTGCTGGAAAAATATCTCAAATTGGTAAAAATATCCAGAAAGCCATGCGTTCTGCATGTCATCACGAAAAAAGGGAAGGGCTATCTACCTGCCGAAAACGACCAGCTTGGTCTTTGGCACGGAGTCGAGCCGTTTGACATAGAATCAGGTCTTCCCAAAGCCAAAAAAGAGAAAAACATTGTTTCCTGGAGTAACATTATATCTGACTATCTGTACTTGTATGCAAAAAACCATGAAGATTTCAAAGTCATCATTCCAGCAATGATCAACGGATCTGGACTGAGAAAGTTCCAGGAAGAATTTCCCGATAAAATCATCGATGTTGGCATCTGCGAATCGTTTGCCGTCTGCATGGCGGGAGCTCTCGCAATGAACATGAAAAAGGTTTTCGTACCGATCTATTCATCTTTCCTGCAAAGAGCCTATGACCAGGTCTCGCATGACGTAGCCAGGCAAAACCTGCACGTGATTTTCGGTATCGACCGTTCCGGTGTCGTTGGAGACGACGGTGAAACTCATCAGGGACTGTACGACATTGCCTATTTGCGTCATATCCCCAATATGCAGATCGTTCAACCAATGGATGCTGAAGAAGCATTTAGACTTCTTGATTACGCCTTTAACGAAACCTTAAATCCGATCGCCATTCGTTACTCGAAAAGCAAACTACATTATGAACCGGATAAATTTAACCTTGAAGACAAGATTATTTCACCGACATGGACAAAAGTTTTAGACGGTGAAAAAATCAATCTCATCTGCTATGGCGACAATGTGAACAGAATGAAGGACATGATTGAATCTTCAAACCTGGATGTGGCCTTGTTCAACGCCAGGTTCATCAAACCCATCGATAAAACCATGTTTGATCAAATCTTGCATTCAGGCAAGCAAATCGTTGTTTTAGAAGATGTTTCTCTAGTTGGTGGTCTTGGTAGCGCCTTGTTGGAATATGCGCAAGCATCAGGGAATCTGGCTTCCCTGATACATATCCTTGGGCTTCCCGATGATTTCATCCAGCAAGGATCGATTCAGGAAATCTACAAACTATATCATTTGGATGAAATTGAGATCAAAAATTATTTGCTTTCACTGATGGAATGAACGGTTGAGAAAGGAAGAAATTCATGCTGAAACATCTACTCGTTGAAAACTTTGCAATCATTGATCGAATCGAATTGGATTTCTATTCCGGAATGACCGTATTGACCGGTGAAACAGGTGCCGGCAAAAGCATTTTGATCGATGCCATCTCGCTTTTGCTTGGAGACAGGGCTAATCAGGACATGATTAGGACCGGAAAGCAGAGCGCATTGGTCTCAGGTCGATTTCTGATTGAAAACTATGATCTTAAATCAGTTATAGCCCGGATGGGAATCGACTTGGAAAAGGATGAAATCGAGATCTATCGAGAAATCACTTCATTGAATAAGAACACGATAAAAATCAACGGCCAAATTGTCACGCTGCAACAACTTAAAGAAATCACCCAGTATTTGGCTGATATTCACTCTCAATTTGATACTCAGCGTCTGATCAACCCTCAAAATTATCTGGATCTGCTCGACGGATTTAAAAAAGATTTGATTGCCGGTTACCAGAAAAACTATCTAGAAGCACTTTCCTCCTTCAAAAACAACCTTCGGGAACATGAAGCGATTCTCGAACGCAAAAGAAAGTTCGAGGCTTCCAAAGAAATCTATGAGTTCCAATACCAGGAACTCGGGAAGCTGGCTCTTGAACCTGACGAGATTGCCAAACTGCAAGGTGAAGTGAACATTCTTAAAAATTACGACAAAGTCTACGAGACATTGATGGAGGTCAACACCCAATTCGATGAATTCCAGGTTCTGGATTCACTCTATAATGTCATGACTGCATTTGACAAACTGCAAAGGTACTCTGACGAATATCAAGAATTATTTGATAAAACAGCAAATTACTATTATGAATTAAAGGAGGTTGCCAGAGAAACCGGAGTCTTGACAGAAAATCTGAATTTTGATCCCGACAATCTTAACCGGCTTCAGGAGCGCTTATACGAACTGGAAAAGGTCAGAGAAAAATATAAGAAAGACATTCCTGAACTTTGTCAATACCGGGACGATCTGAAAACTTTGATTAATGAGTCTGAGGATTTCGACTCTGTCATCAAAAAATCACTTCAAGACCTGGAAATGCTGTTCCAAAAAACGCTCGTCGAGGCAAAAAACCTGAGTCAAGCGAGAAAAGAAATCGCTTTGAGAATCACGAAAGAACTGGAAACCGTGTTTAAAGACCTGTCTTTGGCTAATACCAGATTTGAAGTGAGATTTTCTAGCCCTGAACCATCAGGATATCTTGAAGCAAGTTTATTTAAGGATCAGGGAATCGATCAAATTGATTTTTATCTTTCTACAAATCTAGGTGAACCCCTTAAACCACTTTCAAGGACCGCATCTGGTGGTGAAATGAGCCGGATCATGCTAGCCTTTAAAACAATATTTATCCGCCAACAGAACTTGTCTACGATGATTTTTGATGAGATTGACACTGGAATCAGCGGAAAAATCGCCAAACAAATTGCCAAAAAATTCAAAGAGATATCTCAAAGCTGCCAAGTGCTCTCAATCACCCACATTCCCCAGGTGGTAGCTGCGGGAAACCATCATTTGTTGGTCGAAAAAAAAGATTTTGACAAGCGCACGAATGCCTATGCTCATTATTTAGACTTTGCAGGGCGTGTCACGGATATTGCCATGATGATTTCTGGAGACAAAATCAGTCCTTCCAGCATTCAAAGCGCCAAAGAATTATTACTTGACAATTAAAAAAGGGTTGTCCGAAAGGACAGCCCTTTAATAATTTTAGTTTACTTTAATACTTGTGCCATACCGATGATTGCCGCAACCACGGTCGCAATGAACATGCCAGCGGCTAAGATGACGATGATAACCTTGCCGACTTTGCTTTTGGTAGGATTATATGTCTTGATTTCTTTTTCTTTTGCCATTGGCTTGGGAATGTTTTTGTTGTATGCCATTTATCTCACCTCGGTGTATCATCAACTTTTCTTATTATATACGAAATCTGTCAAAAAGAAAAGAATTTTTTGCGATAATGTTTGAGATTAATCAATTATTTGAGAAAGGATTAAGAAAGGTAGCCGGTAAGGTATTGAATCACGTCCTTAGTAATGTGGGTTGGAGTAGAAGCGCCGCTTGTAACGCTCACAATTTTGATGTTTTTCAAATCTTCCGGGTCGATGTCGTTTACTGACTCAATCAGAATCGTTTTGGTGTTCGTTGCCTCAATGCTTGTCTTCACGAGGTTTCTGGTATTGTTACTGCGAAAGTCGCCGACCACATAGCAAAGATCAACATTCTGATTACCGGCGATGAGCGCTTCTTGACGGACGCGGGTCGAATTGCAGATTTCGTCTTCAGCGATCAGTAAGGGGTATTTGATTCGCAATTGATCAATGATGACTTCGATATCACGGATACTAAACGTCGTTTGATTGGCTACGAATACAGGTTGGTCTAAACTTGGCAACATTTGCACATCAGCCAAAGTCTCGACAAGTAAGATGCTTTTGTCAAGCGCAAGGATCGCTTCAGTCTCAGGATGCTTGTTTTTTCCGATGAAGATTACCTTGTAGCCATGCAATAGATGTTCTTTGATGGAAGCGTGGGTTTTATATACATCCTGGCACGTCGCATCGACCATATTGAATCCCAATTCCTTGATTTTGTCAAATACTTCCTTACTGGCCCCATGAGCTGTGACGATAATGGTTCCTGACGAAATCCCTTCAAGCAGTTCCAAACGGGATAGTTTGGGATTATCGAGTGTGATGACGCCTTTGGCCTGCAAATCACTAACGACAAATTTATTGTGGACAATCATTCCCAGCACATAAATCGGACGGGAATACCTATCTTCTTTTAGAACCTTTTCAACGATTTTAATCGCCCGGACAACTCCCGGACAAAAACCTCTGGGAGTTATGGGTATTACTTTCATATGACCACGCCCTTAATGTTTTACTTTATACATAAAATATTATATAATAAATAGTAGAAATATAAAAGAAAGAAGGTTGAGATTATGCGTTTTTCTAAGAATTATCTAGAGCAGGCGCTAGTTAAGTTGGACTTCAAGGATCTCACTGAAGTTCAAAAAAAAGTCATACCCTTGGTGTTAGAGGGAAAAGACCTAGTTGTCGAAGCGAAAACCGGCTCGGGGAAAACACACGCCTACCTTTTGCCTGTTTTTGAGAAACTAGATGAAACTAACAAATCAGTCCAGGTTTTGATATGTGCACCAACAAAAGAATTGGCTCAACAGATTTTTGGCTTCACCAAGTTCATCGCAGATCTGTCCGAAAAACCAATCGATGTCAGGTTGTATGTCGGAAGCACCGACAGGAACACAGAAATAAGCAGACTCAAGGTCTCGCAACCACAGATTGCAATCGGAACTCCCGGCAAACTACTCGATCTGATCAGACAGGAAAATTGTCTGAAAAGCCATACTTCCCGGACGTTTATTGTCGATGAAGCTGACATGACTTTGGATGAAGGTTTCCTGCATGATGTAGATCAGATTGCTTCCACTTTGTCAAAAGAAATGCAAATGCTGGTTCTCTCAGCAACCATCCCGGTTAAAATCCAACCGTTTTTAAAAAAGTATCTTCACAATCCCATAATGCTGCATATGAATCAGATATCCGACCATAATCTGTCAATTAATCACTTTTTTATCAAAACGAAAGAACAAGAGCGCACTTTACGTTTCAAGGAAGTCATGACTACATTCAACCCGTATCTTGCAATCATT
Organism: uncultured Candidatus Izemoplasmatales bacterium; assembly: GCA_964459895.1. GTDB lineage: Bacteria > Bacillota_I > Bacilli_A > Izemoplasmatales > Hujiaoplasmataceae > JAAYZB01. The sequence continues at coordinate 13,631 of CAYWOK010000011.1, read as the reverse complement.
TTCTGCAACACAAAAACAAGTTCGATTGAAGCTTACAACCTGATGAAAGAACTGAAATACAACGTGGCTTTGATTAACGGTGACATTCCCTACAGAAAACGCAAACAGCTGGTCGACAGAATTCATAATCTAGATTTTCAATATGTTGTAGCAACCGACATTCTGAGCCGTGGCATCGACATCGATTCAATCAGCCATATTGTCAATTATGAACTTCCCAAGGACTTTACTTTCTATATTCATCGCAGCGGAAGAACCGGAAGAATGGGCAAAGATGGTGTGACAATCTCGCTATATGAATTTACCGACAATGAATACATTGATAAATTAGAATCGGTAGGAATCAAATGTCAATATAAGGATGTTGTCGGTAGCGAACTGGTCGATGGGAAGACCCGCAAAGAAAGAGACAAACGCTTAAAAATGTCTTCATCGACTGATGCAAAAGCAAACAAACTTGTGAATAAACCTAAAAAAGTAAAACCAGGATATAAAGCGAAATACAATAAAGAAGTGCTCAAAAAGAAAAAAGAACTATTTAAGAAATTCGGAAAGAAACTTTGATGATTATCGGATCATAATTTGATGGGACATAAGAGACTATGCAAAAGTAATATGTCATTGTCCATTCCCCATATATAGACAATCTGGCTAATCCCGATCCGATAAAACGTGACTTCGCAGTTGATTTTCTGTCTCAAGAACTCATTCGTTCCTAAACATTAGGCGTGAATATGAAGGAGAATAATCATGACAAATTTGCATGTCGTTCTATACAATCCGGAAATTCCTCAAAATACAGGCAACGTCATGCGAACTTGCGCAGGAACCGGTACTAGACTCCATCTGATTGAACCGCTGGGATTCAAACTCGACCAAAAGCATTTGAAAAGAAGCGGTGTGAATTATCTTGAACATGTTGAATCCACTGTTTATAGCTGCTGGGAGGATTTTGTAGCCAAAAATTCGGGAAAATTTATCTACTTGACCAGATATGGGAAGAAAAGCCCGGATCAATACGATTTCGCTAATACCGAGGAGAATACATATTTAATTTTTGGCAAGGAATCGACAGGCATACCCAAACAAATCCTTTCACAACACCTTGAAGATTGTTTCAGGTTACCAATCAACGACAAAATCAGAAGTTTGAATCTTGCAAATACTGTTTGTGTTGTTCTTTATGAAGCACTTCGTCAACAAGGATATCCTGGCTTATTCCGCGAAGAACCGGAGACTCTCAAAGGATCTGACTGGCTTGAACGTGACTGAATAAAAATAAACTCTGCCAACGAAAAAATCGTTGGCTTTTTATTTTCATTTAGGAAAATTATAAAAACAATTCAAATCATTCAGTTTTTCTGCTATAATTAATTCAATAATGTGCGAGGAATGATACACATATGGCATTATCAGTCGGATCAAGAATCATGCTTCAAAGTTACAAGCACGACCACACTTTGCACCGAATCTGGGAAGAAGTAACCATTCTGGAAGAAACAGAAGAATACATAGTTGTTGCTAATAAAAGAACCAAAGTCATTGAGGCAAATGGTCGTTTTTGGTTTACCAAAGAACCGTCCGTCTCATATTTTTTCAAGAATCATTGGTATAATGTCATCGGAATCATCAAACCAACAGGCGTGTCGTTTTACTGTAACTTGAGTTCGCCGATTCTCTACGATGAAGAAGCACTCAAGTATATCGACTATGATCTGGATATCAAAGTCCTTCCAGATTTTTCCTATTCAGTCTTGGATCGAAATGAGTATCGCAAACATCAAAGACAAATGAAATATCCGGAAAATATCTGTCAGATTCTTGAGGCTGAACTTCAGGTTTTGAAACAAAAAATAGAATCAAAGGTTGTTCCGTTCCAACACGAATTAATCCACTTTCGTTATGAAGAATTCAAAAAGATAGGAGAATCATAAAAAATGCTAAAAGACATACGTTTAGAAAAACTGGCAAAAACTCTGATCGAGTATTCTGTTCACATGACTCCGGGAGAGAACGTCCTGATTCTAGCGCCAGCTAAGGCAAAACCGCTTGTAATCGAAATTGTCAAAATCATCAGGCATAATTCTGGAAATCCGATAGTTGAACTATCAGATGCGGAAATCGACAGAGAGGTCACTTTGAGCGTGACTGAAAAGTCACTTGACAGAAGCTATAGGTGGCTTGATTCAAAGCTCAACGACATAGACTGCATCGTCAGTATCCGTGCCTCGGAGTCCGATTATACTTCCGCCGATGTCCCAATGGATTTGAAAATGAAGATTGCCAGAAAAATGAGCCCGTTAACTCAAAAAAGACTTGGCAAGAAGTGGGTACTCCTCAATTATCCCACTGAAGGTGGTGCTCACAAAGCGAAAATGAGTTATGAAGCATATTTTGATTTCATCATCGGCGTTTCAGCTGTTGATTACTCCAAAATGGATCAGGCATTCATTCCCCTTAAAAATCTGATGGAGAGGACCGACGCAGTCAGAATCGTTGCCAAAGGAACCGACCTGATTTTTTCAATCAAAGGCATGAATGCCATACCTTGTGCCGGGAACTTCAATATCCCTGACGGCGAGATCTTCACTGCACCGGTAAGAGATTCAGTTAATGGACATATCACCTATAATGCTCCATCTCCGCAAAGAGGCAATGTCTTCACAAACGTGAGACTCGAATTTAAGAATGGAAAAATTGTGGATCAAACTGCTGACCAGGATTTGGATATTCTAAAACAAATCTTCGATACCGATGAAGGTGCTAGATTTGTTGGCGAATTTGCGATTGGTGTCAATCCGCTTGTCACGAAACCGATGGGAGACACATTGTTTGATGAAAAAATCGCAGGAAGCATCCATTTCACTCCCGGAAGATGTTATGAAGAAGCTCCAAATGGCAATGACTCCGCAATTCACTGGGATCTGGTTCAAATCCAAACACCGGAATATGGTGGCGGAGAAATCTTTTTTGATGGCCGATTGATCCGGAAAGACGGACGATTCGTTATTCCCGAACTCGAAGGACTCAATCCCGAGAATCTCCAGTAGAAGAATTTCAATAAAAGAGCGACTATTCTTTGCGATTATTCTTGTTTTATGCTATACTATATAGCGAGGATGTGATTATTATGGATCTGATATACCGCGCTAAAAAACCTGAAACTATCAAACGTTTTATGTTTGAAAATAACATACCATTGAAACTTATTGAGATTGAAAATGGCAAAATGATGCTTTATGTCAACAATGACCTTAAAACAAAAGAAGACACCATAAAAAAAGGTGACACTCTGAAAGTAAGGATACCCGACGAAAAACTCGACGCATCCGTTGAAAAAGAGGACATCCCCTTGGATATACGCTATGAAGACGAGTATTTTATTATTGTCAACAAACCTGCGGATATGCAAGTGATGATTTCAAAGGCCCATCCAAAAGGGACGCTTGCAAATGCTCTAAATTTCTATTATGAAGCAAAAGGTATTCACTCGCAGATTCATTTCATCAACAGACTTGACAAGGAAACATCCGGATTGGTATTGATAGCGAAAAACCGCTTTTTAAAATTCCTTTTTAGCGACAAGACAGAAAACAGCATCGTCAAAGAATATTATGCCATCTTGGACGGAATCCTCGACAACAAGAAGTTTTGCATTGACTTACCCATCAACCGTGTTGAAGGTTCTGTCCTTCGCGAGGTTACGATGCAAGGTGATGATTGTCGCACTGTCTATCAGGTCGAAAAAGAATTCAAAAAATTCTCACTTGTGAAAATCTTGTCTGAAACCGGCAAGACGCACCAAATCAGAGTTCATTTTTCATATTTCAATTTTCCGATTGTGGGCGATGAAATTTACAACAAGAACCGCTATTCTGTCAACAGACTGTTGTTATCTTGTCAAAAAATAGCCTTCATGCATCCTTTGAAAGATCAAATGGTGGAAGTCACTCTGCCTCATCCTCAGGAGTTTCTTGATTTCATGAAGAAACAAGGCGCATAAAAGCAGATGAGAATTATAACCGAAAGAGAATATCATAAAAAAAATGCAAGCCGACGGCTTGCATAATTTTTTTAAAGAATGAATGTTGTGACTACATCGAGGATTTGATCGCGGACAGCAGGGAAAAAGCTGAAGATGACGACAAAAGCCAAAACGATGAAGTAAATGAGAGCAAATAGTTTTTTTCCTGCGACGAATTCCAAACCTGCCAGTCCACAAACAACGAAGATAGCATATGTCTTGACGGTTTCAAGAATGCCGATGATCTGAGAATCAATGCCAAAATCGAATACTGTGTTCGCAAATAAGAAAGCAAAAAGCAGAATGGTCAGAAACCCGAATAACTGACCGAGAACGTTGTAAACTTTTTTCATGATTTCCTCCTATGATTATGATTAGTTTTATTATATGAGAAATTAAAATGATTTACAAGTCCATGTTAAAGATTTATTTTGCTTTAATATAGGAAAGTAGAAGTGACAATGTGTTTTCAAGGGCTTTGACATGCGTTCTTTCCATTCCGTGCGATGCATGCACTCCCGGACCGATGAGTCCGCCTTTGATATCATTTCCTCCTCTTAGGGCGCTTGAAACGTCAGAACCATAAAATGGATAGATGTCTGTTGCGAATGCAAGATTGTTCGATTGCGATAATTTGACAAGTTTTGAGACAATCTGGTAATCGTATGGACCGCTTGAATCCTTGCAACAAATGGATACCATTTCTTCAGTACATGACAAATCATCGCCGATGCAACCCATGTCAACTGCGATCATTTCATCGAGGTGGGGAAGATGTGATGCCCCATGGCCGACTTCTTCGTATGTGGAAATAATGATTTTGATTGTCTTTTGGGGAATGATGTTTTGATCATTGATTTCTTTAAGCAGTCCGAATAGAATGGCTACCGAGATCTTATCATCCAAAAATCTGCTTTTGATAAACCCGGAAGGTGTTATAGTTGTTTTGGGATCGAAAAATATGAAATCTCCTGGGGCGATACCGAGTTTTTCCACATCAGACTTGCTTTTGACAAGTTCATCAATTCTGATTATCATCTGATCAGGAGTTCTTTCTTTAGAAGATGCATCCTTGAACACGTGTGAAGAAGGCGAAGTTGAAAGAAAAGTACCCGTATATTCTTTGCCTGAGCGCGTAGATATCGTCAGATATTCTCCGTCTAGTGTCGGCCAGATTGGCCCTCCGATCGTAGTGAAGCGCAGATTGCCTTCAGCAGTAATGCTTTTTACCATCGCACCCAAAGTGTCTACGTGTCCAGAAAGTCCAAGAACAACATCGGTTTTTCCGGATACAGTGATGATGGCGTTGCCTTTATTGGAAAGAGTAACGGGAAAGTCAAGGCGCTTTGCTTCTTCCACAATCGTTTTGATGACGTTTTCCGAGAACCCGCTGGGGGATGGAATCGCCAGGATTTTTTTTGCAAACTCAAGTATGTATATCATAGTTTCGTTCATAATATCACCTCTAAGGTATTATATCATATCGCGTCGGCCTCACAAATACGATATTTTCTTTTATTTAATGTTTCTTTATGATAAAATAAGAGTAGATGAGAAAGTTTGGGAGGTGAGTGTGTGATCGTCATTTTCGGAGGCGCGTTCAACCCGCCAACCATGGCGCATTTGGAAATCTATCGTCATGTCAAAAAATTTCTAAATTGCGACAAATTCGTATTTCTACCAGTGAGTTCACTTTATACCAAACGATCCTTGGCAAGCAACCATCATCGTTTTCAAATGCTGACTCTATTGGTTTCCGGTCTTGAAAATGTTGAAGTTTCTGCATTGGAATTTGAAGACTCTGACTATCAGGGAACGTACCGAAGCATGCTCAGATTTCAAGAGAAATACCCGACAGAAGAAATGGCGTTTCTGATTGGGGCGGACAATCTTCCCAAACTCAGTAAATGGATTAACGCAAAGAGTTTGCTGTCGGAATTCAAGTTTATTGTCGTAAACCGCAACAAAAACAATATCGTGCGAATGATTGAAGATGATGAATTCCTATCTGAGTTTGCTGATCAATTCATCGTTTTACCAAAATTCGACATTGACATGTCTTCAACGAAATTCCGTGATACTTTTGATCAAATGCTACTCACAAAGGAAATATATGAATACATCAAATCCCATGATTTGTATAGAGGATAAACTATGATAAAAAATGGATTTATCAAAGTAAGTTTGATTTCTCCGAAACTTGAAGTTGGAAATCCTCGCTTCAATGTTGAGGAAATGCTGAAGGCTTTAGTGCAAAACCCCAGTTCGCTTGCCATATTTCCTGAACTAGGCCTCTCTGGGTATACATGCAATGACTTGTTTTTCCACAAGTCACTTTTTGACGATGTCGAAGCAGCCCTAAAATATTTTCTGGAAAACAACAAGTTTCCTGGTATCATAGTCTGCGGATTGCCGCTGATTGTCGAAGAGATGGTATTGAACGCTGCCTTGATCATACAAAAAGATAAAATTCTGGGTTCTGTACCGAAGTTTTACCTTCCTAGCACTAAAGAATACTACGAACGCCGCTGGTTCAAGTCTGGATTTGACATTACCGACCATATCAAAGAAATCGAAATATTTGGTCAGAAAGTTCCGTTTGGCAATCTGATTTTCTCCTATGGAGATCTTCATTTTGGCATCGAAATCTGTGAAGACATGTGGGCAACAATCACCCCGGGAAACCTGATGAGCGTGAACGGCGCGAATTTGATTATCAACATCTCAGCCTCGAATGAGACTTTGGGAAAAGAGGAAATCCGCAGAAGTGCTGTCAAGGAACATTCGCGAAAGAATTGCGGCATCTATCTTTACTGTTCTGCAGGAGCTTCAGAATCATCGAGCGAAATGGTTTTTTCAGGACACAATATCGTGGCTTCAAATGGCCATATCGTAACTGAAACAGAAGAGTTTTCTTTGGAAACTGTTATTTTATATGCCGATTTGGATGTACTCAGAATCCATCATGACCGAAGAAATAATTCATCATTTCGCGATTCAATCCTAAAATATCGTTATCTTTACCAAAACATCGCCCTCGATTTGGTCGAATCAGATGATTTTTCTTTCACCAAGCCAATTGATAAATTGCCTTTTGTTCCGAAAAAACATGTAGCAGATGATTTTTGGAAGATTGCATCAATCCAACAATATTCCTTATGCAAGCGGATGGACCATTTGAAACTCGACAAGGTATTGATCGGCGTTTCCGGAGGTTTGGATTCGGCATTGGCATTGCTTGTCGCTTGCAAGGCATTTGACACATTGAAGCTGGATAGAAAAGGCATAATTGCCTTGACGCTTCCGGGGTTGCACACTAGCGAGAGAACCAACAAGAACGCTTTGCGATTGATGAATGAACTCGGAGTTACGTCACAGGAAATCGACTTAAAAGAACACATTCTCGATCATCTGGAATTGATCGGACATGATGGAAAAACCGAAGACGTCACCTACGAAAACGCTCAGGCGCGTGCCAGAACTATGGTTCTGATGGATATTGCCAACAAAGTGAGCGGCATCGTTCTTGGCACCGGAGACCTTTCTGAGATCGCACTTGGCTGGTCTACATATAACGGTGACCAGATGAGCATGTACAATGTCAATGCAGGAATTCCAAAAACGGTTGTCCGCTTTATGATTCAAAACTATGCAGATCTTGTCTTTGATGAAAACATCCGTGAATGTCTTTATGACATTCTATCGACACCGATTTCACCTGAACTCAAAAGTTCCCAAACAACTGAATCTGTCATTGGAAAATACGAAATCAACGATTTTATCCTCTATCGTTTTCTTGCTTGTGGCGACAATGAAGAAAGAATCAGATTTTTGCTTTCCAAAGCTTTTCCCTTGAAAACAGAAGAGATTAATTCCTACACTTCACATTTCTTCAATCGCTTCTATTCACAACAGTTCAAACGCCAGGCCAGTCCTGATTCTCCGAAAATCCTTGATGTTTCGCTTTCTCCAAGAAGCGATTTCCGCATGGCTTCGGATGTGAAAAGATAGGTGAGCAACATGAAAATAATTGTCGGTCTGAGTGGTGGCGTGGACTCTAGCGTTGCCGCTTTGCTTTTACTTAGACAAGGATATGAAGTCGAAGCCTTGTTCATGAGAAACTGGGATTCGGCAATCAATAATGATTTTTTGGGTAATCCCGATTTGACAGGCGATGTCTGTCCTCAGGAACAAGATTATATTGACGCTCAAGACGTTGCCGACAAACTGGGAATCGTTCTGCACAGACATGATTTCGTCAAGGAATACTGGGACGATGTTTTTAAGTTTTTCCTGGATGAACTGAAAAAAGGCAGAACCCCGAATCCTGACATCCTTTGTAACAAGTACATCAAATTCGCTGCATTTTTGGATGTTGCCAAATCGCTTGGAGCTGATAAAATCGCCATGGGCCATTATGCAAGGATTGGATTTGATTGTGAGTATAAATTGCTTAGGGGTGTCGATCAAAATAAAGATCAGTCCTATTTTCTTTCGCAACTGAATCAGGATCAGCTTTCATATACTCTGTTTCCGATTGGAGACATAGTGAAATCTGAAGTAAGAAATATAGCCCTCGAAGCGAATTTCAACGTCGCCAGAAAAAAGGATTCGACGGGGATCTGTTTTATCGGTGAACGTCGCTTTTCGCAATTTCTTGCAAACTATCTTCCTGCAAAACCCGGCGATATTGTCAATGAATCACAGGAAATCATCGGCCACCATGAAGGGTTGATGAACTATACGATTGGTCAAAGAAAAGGCTTGAAGATCGGGGGTTTGAAAGCGTATGCTTGCGATCCTTGGTTTGTATCCGGAAAAAATCTGGTAAAAAATGAATTGCATGTGGTCCAAGGCTTTGAAAATATCAAACTTTACTCCGATAAATGCATTGTCACTGGAGTGAACTGGATTTCAAACCAGTGCTTTACCGGTGAAATCTCAGTCACTGCAAAATTCAGATACCGTCAGCAAGACATCCCTGTTTCCATTTCCTGGATTGGAAATGATTCCATCCAGGTCCTGTATCCTACACTCTCAAGAGCTGTGACTCCCGGACAGGAATGTGTCTTTTATGACCATGAGACTTGCCTTGGCGGAGGTACAATCGATAAGGTTTATTATCATAATGTCTTACGGGTCGAGGAATCATGATATGAAAAAGATAGGATTGTGTTTTGCAGGCGGAGGCGCCAGAGGTGCGTATCAGATCGGAGCCGTTAAAGCACTCGAGGAATTGGGCATATTCTCGCACATCAAAGTCTTCTCCGGAACTTCAATCGGCGCAGTCAACGCCTGTATGATTGCGACAAAGAACGTCGATCAAATTTACGAAATTTGGAAGAGCATCACACCTGATATGTTGCACTCAACAGAAAGTTTTTTTAAAAGACTTTTAAAAGAGCGAATGGAACTGGTAGATCATGGCATCTTCAAAATCAATGAACTGAGAACACTTCTCCAACAAAACCTTGATTTGGAAGCGCTCAGGAAAAAGGAAGTTTATATCGCCATATCCGAAGGTGGGAGCGCAAACACAGGTTTATTCGGACTAATAAAGGCTTCCTATCAGCATTACATCAAAAAAGACTCGAAAGCAGTATATATTCCGATTGCTGACCAATCCGAGAAAGATATTTATAATTTTATCCTCGCTTCTTGCTCGATTCCAATCATTTTTCCGGGAATTCAAATCAACGACCGAAAATATTATGACGGCGGAGTCTATGACAATGTTCCGGTAAAACCACTAGTTGAATCCGGATGTGATACAATTATTGTCCTTCATCTTCTTAAGTTCAATTTTGTCGACAAAGGGAAATATCCCGGAATCAATTTTTGTGAGATAAAGCACAAGCATTCTTTGGGAGGAATCCTCAATTTCGATCACGAACAGGCCAAAAAAACATATCAGCTTGGATACCTTGATACACTTGCCTATTTTCATGCCAACCCCATTGACCTATAAAAAAAGATTGTTTCCTTCCTTGACGTATTATCTTTCTGTCAAGGGAGGATTTTTTTATGAAAAAAACTTATATTGTCATGATTCTCGTATTTGTATGTGTAATGTTTGGTGTGATTGAAGTCGAAGCGGAAGAATACCTTACCTATCAAGAAATCGTCTTTGATAACGACGATGCAATGTTATTGAAAGATTTTTCAAGTGGAGATTATGCAACCTATTACAATTTGATTACCAAAAAGAGATTCATTGGTTGGCAAGTAGAGATTATTAACAAGAATGAACCACTAGAGTTTGTTTCAGAAACAAAACTGAAAATATACAACAATGGCTACTCTACAATCAAGCATGAAATCAGTCTTGAAACGAAGGAAGAGACCAAATATCAAATCAGCGCTTCGGGTTCGATATCGACTAGCATCAAGGGCGATGTGAAGAAATTCAAAGGGACTATCGATGCGGATATCAAGGCTTCGATATCATACACTAAGACGTCGACAAGCACTGAGATATATAAATTTGTCATTATCGTTGATCCGAAAACATACGTCACAATAGTGACAAGAGGTGAGGGAGAGTTGTCCAACGGAGTTGCAAAAAACTATTTTTTCTGGATTGAAACCAAAAAAGGTGGGTGGGAGACCTTTTTTGTAAAGACAGAGTATTATGAGATAATCAAGGAACGGATCGGATGAAAAAATGGATGCTTGTCATCATCGGGTTTTACCTTGTGACAGGCGCTTTGATCATCTTTTTTGCCAAAAGCCCTCAGTCGGAGATTGAAATATTATCGGTAAAAAAAACCCAGTCTAGGCTGATGGTACCCGGAGAAATGCTCACCTTTGACTTTTATGTGAGTGATCCAGACTGTTTTTTTAACGACCCGGACAATGTCATCGCTGCAAGTTTGTTTGACGAAAATGAAGAAATCACGGTGGAATTGATATCTGTATCAGTTGACAATGCACCCATAATCTATCTTGATAAAAGTTATTATTCCTGCACTTTTAGTTTTTCCTTCACAGAAATATCGTTGCCGGAAAGCAAGTTAGAATTTATCGACGGAATCTGCAGGCTGACATACATAAATGAAACAGAATTTGAGTTTCCTATCGGCAATCTTTGTTTGTTTTTTTCTGATGTGAGTCAGATCCTCCATCTGGATTTCACGAGACTATATGCCGTCATGGGCGAATACGAAGGCAAGGAATACTTGTCTGGAATCGTAATTGGCTTGGAAGGATTTACAGTTGGTAATATATCCATAACCCGGATTGACACTGGAATCAGCTCTGTACGTATAGATATTTTCGAAGCCAAATCACTGAATCAAGCCGTTTCCTACACAGAGGACATCAAGAATATTCTGGGAGTAGAGACATATTGTCCCATCGATGAAAGTATATTTGATATTCAAGCGGCTTTCGAAATCAACGGCTTGGACCTCGTGTTTATTCCGGTAAAATATACTGAAAGAATCTTCGATCTGAGACGATTTTATCTGGAAATAGAGTACGAATATTTAGGCGAATTCTATCGTTTTGTCATTGATGATTTTGTGTATTTTCAAAAAAATCCGTTTTGCGAGGTAGCGGCAGATGAAGTCTCAAGCCATATCTATAAATATTGAAAATGTGACAAAACATTATCAAAAAAACAAAGGCATTGCAAATGTGACAACGAAATTTGAAGGCGGATATCTCAACCTCCTTACCGGAGAAAACGGTTCGGGAAAGACGACATTGCTGAAATGTATCATGGGGCTTGTCAAATACAACGGGTCGATCAAACGCAATTACTCCAAGATCGGTTACGCTCCGGAACAATTCGTGATGCCTTCTTTCATGGCTGTTTCAGATTTTCTCAAATGTATCGGCAGAGTAAAAAACGAGACAGTACAGTCGACGACTTCATATTTGGATCATCATATAGCATTTTTAGATCTTAAGGATGCTTTTTACAAACCAATCGGAGCTCTGTCGAAAGGCATGAAACAAAAAGTGAACCTCTTGCAGTCAATGATTCATCAGCCAAAAATATTACTTCTTGATGAGCCTTTGGCTTCACTTGACAAAGATTCGCAGACGAAAGTAATCGAAACGATTATGAACGTCAGCAAGGAAAATCTTGTCATTGTCTCCACACATTATCCCGAGCGTTTCAAACACCGAAACAGACGTATCTATCAAATTGAAAACGGAAGATTGGTTAGAGACGGCTGTGATTAGGTTGCAATTTTGTTTTCTTCTCAGCAAACGCTCGCTTGGATTAATGTTGTTTTTTTCTCTGGCTCTGATTTCGATTATCTTGTACAACAGTGATTTTTTATCCGGATATGCATATTTGGATGCTGCGAGAGCAGAAAATGCAAAGAGCTATCTCGATAACTCGATTCAAGTTATAAAACTTATAAGCGTGTTTATCGCGCTGTTCATATTTATTCAGTCATTTTCAAAGGAGGCAAAGCAATATGCCTCGTATCTGGTAAGCAATGCGAAAACCAAACTGCTGTTTTTCAATACTAAAATTCTGGCAATCATGATGATTGTTTTTTTGTTTGTATTGCAACAAATGTGGATTTTCTACGTCATAGGCAAACTATTGACTCCCTATGATTTCAATATTGATGAATTGGCGGTTCTTTTTGGGAAAATTTACTTCCAGGCCATCTTTTTCGGAATGCTCCAAAGCTTGCTAGTGCAAATGCTAAAACACAATTTTACGCTCATATTTCCCCTTACGATCTACTGGTTCATGGAAACAGGAGCTTCAAGCAATGCAGTAGAATCTTCAAAATTATTGAAGCAAATGAATGTTTTCCTTCCTAATTTGCTTGTGAATGGCCCTTCATGGGATTTTTACCTTTCTTTCGAAAAATATATACCAGTGTTCATGGTGTTGTGTCTTATCTGCTGCATTGTCCATCTATATCAAGACATTTAGTAAATCAGCATTAACAATATAAAATATTATATATACATACTCCTAGGTTCTGTTCATTAATCGGCAGAATTCATTTGAATTTAAAAATATTAAGTGGTATAATTCAAATATATCAAAAACCTTGGAGGAGAAAAATCATGTGCGGAATCGTTGGTTATCTAGGAAAATTCAAAGCAACTGATGTGATCCTTTCGGGTCTGGAAAAACTTGAATACCGCGGATACGATTCCTGTGGTATCTTTTTTCATGATAGTGTGAATGACCGCTTCGTCACGTATAAGGACAAAGGCCGGGTGCAGCATTTGATCCAAGATTTTGATTATGGGTTCGAAAACCATCTCGGAATCGGGCACACACGGTGGGCAACTCATGGAAAACCCAACCGGGAAAACTCCCATCCGCATTTTTCATATACAGACCGTTTTGTCATCGTTCATAACGGCGTCATCGAAAATTACAAAGAATTAACTGCGAAATATTTATCTGGCGTCGCGTTCACAAGTGAAACAGACACCGAAGTCATAGTCAATCTGATTGATCATTTTGTGATTGATTTATCGGTTGAAGAGTCGATACGGAAGACTTTATCATTGATCGAAGGCTCTTACGCCTTGCTGATTGTTGACAAGAACGATCCCAAGGTCATGTATGCCGCAAAGAACAAATCACCTTTGCTGATTGGCATCGGAAAAGACGGGA
>CAYWOK010000010.1:0-35604 GCA_964459895.1 uncultured Candidatus Izemoplasmatales bacterium | reverse complement strand
TTAGCATCTAAAGTATCATCTTGAATTCCGTAATGGTTGGATTCTGTAGAGTTCGAAGCTCCGCCTTTGCTTACTAAGACGTTGTTGCTGTGGTAAATTTGATACATATCTGGGTCAATTGTTGTACCCCAAGCGGCTGTCCACATATCTTGGGTGCCTGAATCTAGAGCGTCCCAAAGTACGTTAGAGTTTGCTGGGTCATTGATATCGATAGTAATGCCAAGGTCAGCAAGAATGTTTTTCATTTCAACGCAAATCGCGTAGGCAGGATGTTCTCCAGTTCCACCACCTGGTACGATGATTTCATAAGTCAATTTTGCGCCAATAGGAGCAACTGCTGTGTAGATTTTTCCGCCGAAATCGCTGTCATCGCCAGTGTCGGTGAATACATATCCAGCTTCTTCGAACCAAGCCATTGAAGCTTCTTTAGCTGCTGCTAATCTTACTGATTCAGCAAGAGTTGCAGGATCTGCTGTGTAAATGTCATCTCCATCAGGTAATTTGGAGAATGCTACTTCGTATCCTTCTTCGCCAGCTTTTGGAGCTGCCCATGAAGTATTCGAGATTGGATAGTTGATAACTGAAGCAGCTGTGCCATAATAACTATTGATCGATGTATATCTTGTTGCTGAAACGATAACAGCTAATGCAGTTCTCAAAGCTTTTGAAGCTGCACTGTCTGGAATATCGTTTACATTAACGTTGAATGCACTTATACCAAAGTATCCGTATCCAAGGTTGTCGACTAGGTTAACAGTAATAACATCATAGTCTTCGCCAGAGTATTTGTTAATTGTATCGATTTCTTGGAATTTGATTATAGAGAAGGAAGGATTGGATACGTCGATGTCTCCACTTACGATTCCAGAGATTTTTCCATCTTCTGTAACAACTTGGAAGTTAACATATTTTGTTATAGGTTCGCCCTTGAAATAATATGGGTTCGCTTCGAAGCGGACTACGTTGTTCTCATATTCAACAAACTCGTATGCGCCAGCGCCCATTGGAGTATCAGTCTTTGCTTCAATTAATTCCATTGAAGTTGCAGTGCGGTTGTTGAAACCAAATTCGTTATTTGCATAATCAAATAAAGAATCGTCTCCATAATAATGCATTGGAGCAACAGTAATTCCGCATACCTGATAAATTGCAGCTGCGTCAAATCCGTTAACAACTACAGTAACTTCAGTGTCACTGACTTTTGTAATACCGGTAACGTTTGGAACAGCATCTCCAGGATTAGTATCTAAGTAATCAGCGATTGCATATTCAACTGCTAAAGTGTCAACTACTGGAGCAACAACTGCTGCGCCATAGTAATCGTCTAGCAAATTGTAATCAACGCCGTACATATCTGTAAGAGCTTGAACAACTTCATCTCTTGTTTTGCCAACTACTGAATAATCTTCGAGACCGTAGAAGAATACTAAAGTAGCTGCGACTGAAGCTTCAGCCAATGTTGCAGCTGCAGTTCCGTCTGCTTTCATTAAGAAGCCAGCATTCAAATATGCTGTGCTAGTTACGACATCTGCTGCTACCCAATCCCATTCGCTGTCTAACAAATCGTACATTGCGCCTGTGACTAGTTCAGCAAAATCTGGGTCTTCATCAACTGTGTCAAGACCAGCAATCAAAGCTGCTGCTGCAACTGCTGATTGAGCTTGAGCTTCTTCTGCATTCGAGTCGTTGAATTTGTAATTCTTCAATCCCACGATATCTACAGCACTTAAAGTAGATGAACCAGTGTAATAGGGATCCAACAACACATAATATGAGAAAATGATGTCATCAGCGGTCATATATTCTCCGTCTGAGAATTGAATATCATCACGAATTTCAATCGTATATGTTGTGAGTCCAGATGTAGAGTTATAATCTACTCCGATGTCTGCGAGGCCATTGTAGAAATAATCTACTCCGCCACGAGCAACTGTTTCACCAGCGATAGCATTGTAAACAATAGCGCCATCACGGTCTGTTGTCAATAGTCCAGCCATTGTCATTCCAACAACATCAAAGTCATATGCTGTTGTAGCGAAGAATGGGCTAAACTTTCCACTGAAGGGATCATAACCAACTACCAAAACTTTAGGTGTAGCAGTAGTTGTTGTTGCCGCTGTGGTTGTTCCTGCTGCAGTTGTTGCGGCGGTAGTAGTTTCTCCACCACAAGCAAATAAAGTCACAGCGAGAATCATTGTGAAAAACAAACCTAGTATCTTTTTCATTTCTTTCTCTCCTTGTGAAAAATTTATTCTTTTCGAATATATAAATGTTATATATGATAGCGGTGATAAAGTCAATAACTTTAAAGGAACTTTTTTTGTGATAACGCTTTCTTTTCACTTATTTTTTTGCTTTAAAGCCCTAAATTTTGCGATTTTTCATTTTGCAGGCACAAAAGTGTACTCAAATAATTTCATTAATAAGCAGCTTGATTTCGCTTGAAAATTCAACTCGCAAAAATCAAATGTGAAGATATAGTGAGAAAACCCAAAGTTGCTTTGAAATTCAAAATAAAATCGTAAATAGAGTGCAAGTCTAAACAATGCATTATCCGCTCATTCTATCGCTGCACCATATAATAAAATTATGAAAAGTAATTGCGATGTATAAAATTAAGGATGCAGTTCGACATTTTTAAGGTTTTTATTTTATGTTATTGTCGAATTTGACCTCGAGCTTTATCTCTGCTACTTTGCTGATTGTCTCGTGGATAGAACAAAATTTTGCACCCATCAAGGCACTCTTTCTTAATTGTTCTTCGTTACTAGGATTATTGATTGTCAAAACTAATTGGACATTTTCTAAAGTCCTGACTTCTCCTATTTCTCTTTTTGAACCACTTACTTCAACGCTAGCTGAATCAAACGACAATCTTTTTTTTGTCGCAATTGACAAAAAAGTTGAATAAAAGCAGGCTCCCAAAGCGCCAAAAAGCAAGTTGTATGGCTGCATTCCATTTTGTTGATCTCCTATTAAAACTTTTCCAGATGGAGCAGACATCTCGCCAATGAAATCTTTTTGCCAATCGATTCTAATATTATCTAATGCCATGATATCACCTCGTATTTTATTATACATGAAGCATCTCAATTTTAGAATAAAAACTTTTCTCAAGTCTTTTATCTTGAAAACCAGAAAAAACATGTTCATAATACCAAATTGGGGTTTATTTGTAAGCGCTTTAATGTTATAATTCAACATAAGAAGATAAATTTCTTTTTTTTGCAAAAAATCTATTAATCAATCATTATGGAGGGTGTGTATGAACAATCAATTCAAAGGAAGAAGTCTCAAAACGTTGCTTGACTACTCGAAAGAGGAAATCATGGAATTATTAAATCTTTCAATAAAACTCAAGGCAGACAAACTCGCGGGCAAGGAAACTAGGCCTTTAAAAGGGAAAAATGTTGTGCTATTGTTTGAAAAAGATTCCACAAGAACTAGATGTGCTTTTGAAGTTGGTGCATATGATTTGGGAATGAGTGCGACCTATCTAGGCCCCACTGGCTCGCAAATGGGGAAAAAGGAAAGTATCAAAGACACCGCTAGAGTATTGGGAAGAATGTTTGATGGCATCGAATACCGTGGATTCAAACAAGAAACCGTTGATCTTCTCGCTGAATTTTCGGGAGTTCCGGTTTGGAATGGTCTGACCGATTTATACCATCCCACCCAGATTTTGGCTGACCTCCTGACAATACTCGAAAAATTCGGTCATCTTGAAGGCATCAAACTTGCCTACTTTGGAGATGCTAGAAACAATATGGGAAACTCACTTATGATTGGTTCTGCAATCATGGGTTTAGATTTTCGTGCTGTCGCGCCAAAAGAGTTATGGCCTAACCAAGAATTGGTCGAAAAATGTCGAAAACTGGCTGAAAAATCTCACGCAAAAATCACTTTGACTGATGATCCTTCCTTTGGAGGAAAAGCTGCTGACGTGGTTTATACTGATGTTTGGGTTTCGATGGGTGAACCTGAATCGGTTTGGAAAGCCAGAATCGAGCAGTTGCTCCCCTATCAAGTTAACGAAAAAGTCATGAAACGTGCAGATTCAAAGGCAATATTCATGCATTGCCTTCCTGCTTTCCATAATTTAGAAACCAATACAGGAATTGAACTATATAACAAATTTGGATTAAATGCTTTAGAAGTGACTGATGACGTTTTTGAATCCCATCAATCCGTTGTATTTGATGAAGCAGAGAATCGGTTGCACACAATCAAAGCCGTTATGTATGCGACGATGGTTGATAAACTATGAAAACAATCGTCGTAGCCCTGGGCGGAAACGCCCTTGGAAACAATCCGGAGGAGCAAAAAGAGAAGGTTGTGTATGCGGTAAAACCCATCGTCGATTTGATCAAACAAGGCAATGAAGTCATCATCGCCCACGGAAACGGACCTCAAGTAGGAATGATCAATCTGGCTTTCGAAACCAGTTCAATTCATGATCCAAGCCAACAGATGATGCCCTTCCCGGAATGTGGAGCAATGAGTCAGGGATATATCGGGTATCACTTACAAAACGCTCTTCAAGCTGAACTTGAAAAGCAAAACATGCTTCAGAAGGTAGCTACGGTCATCACCCAGGTCGAAGTCGACCCGGAGGATCCGGCTTTCCAGCATCCATCAAAACCTATTGGATCGTTTTATTCGAAAGAAATAGCTGAAATGCTGGAAAAATCACGAGGCTATGTGATGAAAGAGGATGCCAACCGCGGCTACCGGAGAGTCGTTGCAAGTCCCAAGCCCATTGGAATTGTCGAAATAGACATCATTAAGACTCTTGTCGACAACGGACATATCGTAATTGGTGTTGGTGGAGGTGGCATTCCGGTAATTAGAAAAGGTCATCATTATGAAGGCGTTCCTGCAGTTATCGACAAAGATTTTGCAAGCGCTAAGCTTGCGGAACTTTTGGACGCAGACATGCTGATAATTTTAACAGCAGTTGACAAAGTAAAAATAAATTTCAATAAACCAAACCAAAAAAACATCGATGAAATAACCTCCGAAGATCTACAATCCTACATATCTGAAGGTCATTTTCTGAAAGGTAGCATGCTTCCAAAAGTTGAAGCAGCGCTTGCCTTTGTCAACCATAACAAAAATCGCGTAGCAATCATTGCTTCTCTTGAAGAAGCCGCCTTGGCCGTTGAAGGCAAAGCCGGAACATTGATAAGGGGTTGAAAATAGCATAATGAGAAAAGAATCTATTAAAGTAGTAATCTGGGGCTTCGGAGCCATGGGCTCGGGAATGGCCAAAATGATTTTAAACAAACAGGGGTTTGATTTACTTGGCGTTTGCGACACATATGAAAAGTATCTAGGAAAAAGCATTTTCGAGATTATCGGCAAACATAATCCTTATAATCATGATGTTATTATCAATAATGATATTAATAAAATATTGAAAACCCACTCACCAGAAATCGTTCTTTTGGCAACTGATTCCTTTACAAAATTAGCATACGAAAAAATAATGATGCTTATAGAAAATGGATGCAATGTCATTTCAACCGCTGAAGAAATGGCATACCCTTTGGCAAACAATCCTGATCTTGCAAAAAAAATGGACACCTTAGCCAAAGAGCATAAAGTTACTGTTCTTGGTACAGGAGTGAATCCTGGAATGATGATGGATCTTCTGGCTATCGCCTTGTCTGGTGTGATGACTGATGTAACCCAATTTGATATTTCGCGCATCAATAGTTTGTCTCCGTTTGGCCCAACTGTCATGGAAGAACAAGGCGTTGGCTTGACGCAAACGGCATTCAAAGATAAAAAATCCCACGGAGAAATCGCCGGTCATGTCGGTTTTAAGGAATCAACCATGATGATTGCAGATGCAATCGGTTTGAAAATCAATCATTTTGAACAATCAATGGAACCGATAATCACTGATGTTAATCGAATTTCGAAGTATGGCAAAGCTAACAAAAACGATGTCTGCGGAGTGGCGATGAAAGCCAAAGTTACATTGGAAAACGGGATGTTAATCAACATGAACCATCCCCAACAAATAGAACCTGAACTTGGAGGAACCAAAACAGGAGATTACATTAAAATCACTGGAACTCCGGAAATAAACATGTCGATTACTCCGGAAGTTGAAGGCGGCCTGGGAACGATTGCCATCTGTGTCAATATGATTCCTTTGGTTATTAATTCTCGTCCCGGACTAAAAACCATGCTTGATCTACCTGTTCCCCGCGCTATATGTGGCGATGTAAGAAATCTGATTGATTCGGAGTGATCTGTATGGTAAAGAAAAATGCTTGGGTTCAAATTCATAAAATCATTCTTAAACCCGAAGAAAGATCTCAGAACCTCCCCGAAGACACAAAGAAAGTGCCTTTGGAAATGTGGGTCAAGGGTCGTCTGCTTGCAGACGCTTGCATAAATGAGGTCGTTTCAATCAAAACCACAACCGGCAGAATCGAAACCGGTGTTTTGATTCACGAAAACCCTGCATATCTGCACACATACGGAAACTTTGTTCCTGAAATCCTTGAAATCGATCATATTGTCAAATCTGCTTTATCTAGTGGTGAAGACGATGAATAAATCAATGACCTATGAAACTCTAATTTCCCGTAAAAATGAAATCATGAAAAAATCGGTTGGCATTGATTACTCAATATACGAAAAAGGTCTGATTGCCTTCGATTATGAACGTTTATTATCGGACCACGGCTATACAACTGCACAAATCAAAGCAATCCAATCCAATAGTGGTGTCGGAAATACACCCCTGAAAGAACTAAAGAATATCACGAGTTTGGTTAGAAAATTTTCACTTCCAGGATATGGAGCGAGAATTTTTATCAAGGACGAGGCTTTGAACGACTCGGGCAGTTTCAAGGCGAGAAGAGCCTCTGTGTCTTGCTACCACGCCAAAAAAATGGGATACGAAGGGGTTATCGCAGCTACTTCAGGAAACTATGGCGCAGCAGTCGCTTCTCAAGCGGCAAAATACGGTTTAAAGTGCATTATCATCCAAGAATGTTTTGATTCCAAAGGAATCGGACAACCGGAAATCATTGAAAAAGCAAGAGCTTGTGAGGCCTATGGAGCTGAGGTTATCCAACTTTCAGTAGGGCCTGAACTATTCTACACTTTCTTAAAACTATTGGAAGAAACTAATTATTTTAACGCTTCATTGTACACTCCATTTAGTGTTGCCGGCATTGAAACCTTGGGAATAGAACTTATTGAAGACTCGATGAGGATCACCGGTAAAACCCCAGATATGGTCGTAATCACAAATGCTGGAGGAGGCAATGTCACTGGAACTGCGAGAGGCATACTAAAGGCAACCGACAAAAAAGTTCAAATCGTCGGTGCCAGTGTCAACCTAAAAGGATTACACATGGCAAGCGATCATGACTTCAACAGAAAGAGTTTCACAACCGGCCATACTGGGTTTGGAATCCCATTTATCACTAACCCAGATCGAAGTGATGTTCCCCGCTCCGCAGCTAGACCTCTAAGATACCTAGACCGTTATGTTAGTGTAAATCAAGGACAAGTATTCTTTGTCACGGAAATGCTAACGATTCTTGAAGGAATCGAGCGTGGTCCCGCCGGAAACACTTCTTTGGCTGCAGCTTTTAGTCTCGCGCAGACTCTGAAAACTGATCAAATCGTGATCGTTCAAGAGACAGAATATACAGGCGCTGGAAAACATCATCAAGCCCAGATGGACTTTGCCAGACAAAATGGTATTGAAATCGCTTTTGGTGATCCAAGATTAGAAGTACCTGGAAAATCTATCATTCTGCCTCGTAAGATTAGTGACATATTTACCGAAGAAATACCTTTGGCAGCAATCAAAGAATCTTTCATAAGGAATGCTGTGAAAGAGACTTCTATAATCACACAAATCGATTTGAATTACCTTGTGGAAGAGACAAATTCAGACATTGAATTTGTTAAAAATATCCTAAAAAAATACAACACTGCTTGGGAGGAATAACTATGAGTGATACTATTGCAAGAAAAGACGATTTTGAAGTTAGAAGAAAACATCTTGCCACGATGACCGATGAAGAATTAAAAAATTATTTTTGGAATCTTGCGGATAAAGCGGTGTCTCCCCTTATTGACTTAGCCACAACTCATACAAGCCCTGCAATCGAAAGATCCGTTCTGCTCAGAATGGGTTTTTCCAGCCTAGAAGCCAAAGCGCTTGTAGATAAAACAATCCAACATCATTTGATGGGCAAAGGTGCCGGACATGTTGTTTTTCGCTACTCTACTTTACGCAAAATCTCTATTCGCGAAGCTGGAATCCAACTGATGCAAAGCCTTGGCTGGGAAGATGTCGAAGCTAGTTTCGAGGTGGCAAAATGATCGATTTAAAAATTAAACTTCCAATCGAGGAGATTTTGAAGGATTTAGACAAATATGAACCAAGACGTAGAGGCTGGACTTGGAGAAAGCCAGTCGAAAATCAAGAACTGCACGGATACATCTATAGTGACACTTCTTCTTCCTTGAAAAACTCCGTTCCTCTTCCTGCTGCAAAATATTTTGGCAATATCGACCCTCAACCACTTCAAGTGATCACAACGGAAATTGCTTCAGGCAAATTTGAAGACGATATCAGAAGAATGCGCATGGCTGCTTGGCATGGTGCAGACCACATCATGGTTATAAGGACTGCAGGGCAGTCACACTACGACGGCCTTATCGAAGGGACTCCTCAAGGCGTAGGTGGAGTTCCAATCTCCAGAAAACAAATTCGTGCCCAAAGAAAAGCTTTGGACATGATTGAAGATGAAGTCGGAAGACCAATTAACTTTCATTCCTACGTATCCGGAGTCGCAGGACCAGATATAGCGGTCATGTTTGCCGAGGAGGGTGTAAACGGCGCACATCAAGACCCCCAATACAACATTCTTTATCGGAACATCAACATGATCCGATCTATTGTCGATGCAGCAGAGTCGAAGAAAATCATGGCTTGGGCTGAAACTCTCCAAATTGACGGAGCCCACAATGCTAACGCCACAGCTATGGAAGCATGGAAGGTAATGCCGGAACTTTTCGTCCAACATGCCATTAATTGTGTTTTCTCAGTCAAATCCGGGATGAAAAAAGAAAACATCGCCCTTTCAACAGTCCCGCCAACAGCGGCACCTGCACCTGACTTAAAAATCAATCTTCCCTATGCCGTGGCTTTGAGGGATTTCTTTGAAGGTTATCGATTTAGAGCTCAGATGAATACAAAATATATGGAATCTTCAACAAGAGAATCTACAGTTACGCATGTGCTGAATATGATGATTTCCAAATTGACATCGGCAGACATCCAATCAACAATCACTCCTGATGAAGGTCGAAATGTGCCCTGGCACATGTACAATGTCGAAGCCTGCGATACAGCCAAACAGGCTCTGACAGGCATGGATGGTCTTTTAGAAATGGTAGAAATCAAACAGAACGGCCCGCTTCCGAAAAAAGTCAGAGAGCTAAAAGAACGGGCGGTATTGTTCTTTGAAGAACTGATTTCTTCAGGTGGATATTTTGAAGCCGTGGAAAAAGGTTTCTTTATCGATTCGGGAATCTACCCCGAAAGGAATGGAGACGGAATCAAGCGGCAGATTCATGGCGGTGTCGGAAAAGATACTGTCTATGAAAGAGATACAGATTATTTTGCACCTGTTCCTGCTCATTTTGGCTTCAACAACATCAAGCAATACGGCCTCTCAGACAGTGATAATCCTTCAATATTGATTGATGGATCAACATTTGAAAAGCGAGAAAAAATCCAATATATTGATGAATTAGACGAAGAGGACAACGTAAATGTCCGCATGGAGGAAAACGCCAGATACAGAGATTCCTCGTTGATAAGGCCAGAGGTTCAATGGCTGGGGGATGGAGTTTTGGTTTTAGATCTAACGTTGCCAACATCTGTCAGATACGCTGAAGCTGCAGCTTTAGAAATCGCACGCAAAATGAATTTGGTGGAAACAGAAGTCATTCATAAAGAAATACTTCATCCAAGCGAAGGCACACGGATCCAACTGAAGAGCAGAATTGATTTTGATGTAGATTTAAATAAACTTTTGCTCCCGAAAGAACCGGACATACTGTCTGATCAGGAAATAAGAGATTATGTAATTTTGAATCCCTTGACTATTGTTGCCGGCACTGTCGGCGAAGATGAACATTCAGTAGGTTTAAGAGAAATCATCGATATCAAGCACGGCGGTATCGAAAAATACGGAATCAAATGCGAGTACTTAGGTACTTCTGTTCCGATCGCTAAGCTTGTGGATGCAGCAATCGAAATAAATGCCGATGCCATTTTGATGTCGACGATTATTTCGCATGATGATATCCACTACAAAAACATGAAAAAAATCCACGAATACGCTATCGAAAAAGGCGTTCGCAAACAATTGATAATAATTGCCGGAGGCACTCAGGTGATTCAGGCAAATGCTGTCAAACAAGGAGTCGACGCCGGCTTTGGCAGAGGCACGAAGGGACAACACGTCGCTTCGTTTCTTGTCAAGCGTCACAAGGAAGTTCATACAAGTGAAGATTGACGCTCTAGTTGCGGAGATTGGTTCGACCACAACGATAGTCAATGCCTTTGACGGATTATCTAGCCCCAATCCGGTCTTTTTAGGTCAGGGAGCAGCTCCAACCACAGTGATTGAAGGCGATGTCACTATTGGCATGCAAAAAGCCATAGATAATCTAAAACAACATCTGCATGTTGATTCCATTGATCCTGTGGAAACATTTGCCTGTTCCAGTGCTGCCGGGGGGCTCAAAATGAGCGTGCATGGACTTGTTTACGATATGACGGTCAAAGCGGCCAAAGAAGCAGCATTAGGTGCCGGAGCCAACCTGAAGATGATTACATCGGGGAGTCTTGATTCCTTTCAAATTGAACAAATCAAGCAACTGAAATTAAATATTATCATGATTGCGGGCGGAGTCGATTATGGCGAAATAAAAACCGCCTTGGAAAACGCCAAGACAATTGCCTCAATGAAACTGAATATTCCTGTTATCTATGCCGGCAATATTCAAAACCAAAACGCTATCAAAAAAATATTTCAAGATGAACATCAAACAGACTATCTATTTATTACGCCAAATGTCTATCCAAAAATTGATCAATTACAAATCGACGAGACCAGAAAAATAATCCAATCCGTTTTTGAAAAACATATTGTGAATGCTCCGGGCATGGAAAAAGTCAGAAGTCAAATCAAAGGCTCAATTATTCCTACTCCAGGCGCGGTAATGGAAGCAGCGCTGCTTCTTCAACAAGCCATTGGCGATCTTGTAGCATTCGACATCGGTGGCGCAACTACTGACGTTCATTCAGTAACGAAAGGAAATAAAAAACTAGAGAAACTTATGATTGGACCAGAACCATTCGCAAAAAGAACGGTGGAAGGCGATCTAGGGGTGTATATAAATAAGAACAATATCATCGAATTGATTGGACTGAAGAATTTAGCTTCCGATTTGAAAATTACGGAAAATGAATTGGATAAAATGCTAAGTGAATACTTGCCCATTCCTATCAAAGCACAATTTCCCTTGGTCGAAAGGCTAGCCAAAGAAGCCTTGAGTGTCAGCTTGGAACGGCATGCGGGTCATTACATCTACCTTTATGGAGCCCTTGGCAAAACCACTCTTGCAGAAGGTAAAGACCTGACTGAAGTCAAATACTGTGTCGGTACCGGCGGAGCGCTAACCAGACTTCCTAACATGAAAAACATAATCAGAGAAGTCCTAATGAACAAAAACGAACGCTTGCTTAAGCCAAACACAGACTCGGAAATTCTTATTGATGAAGATTATATCATGGCCGCTTTGGGAGTTCTCTCAAAGAAACATCCTGAAGCAGCCCTTCAACTCCTAAAAAAAAGTCTCAAGATAGGGTGATATCATGTATCCCAGAATCGTAATCGACATGAAAAAACTGCTTCACAATGCAGAAGAAGTTTTAAGGCTATGCAAAGAAAATCATATCACTTCATCAATTGTTGTCGTGAAAGTTATGGCTGGCTTTTTGCCTGTCGTACAAGAAATATCTAAATACGATTTTGCCTACCTTGGCGATTCAAGACTAGATAATCTTGTCAAATATAAAGACATCAACAAAAAAAAGGCCCTGCTACGATTACCGGCCTTTTCTGAAGTCGAGCAAGTGGTGGAATTCGCAGATTTGTCCTTGAATTCAGAAATTGAAACCATCATATTGCTTGACGAAGCTGCAAAAAAGAAAAACAAGGTCCATGAGATCTTGTTGATGTTTGATCTGGGTGATTTACGCGAAGGAATTTTCTATCAGGATGATTACTTGCCGATAATCGAAAAAATTCTTTCTTTGAAATCAATCAAATTGGTAGGAATCGGAACTAACCTTACCTGCTATGGAGGCATAATTCCCACCAAGAAAAACTTGAATCTGCTTGTTGAGATTAAGAATAAGATTGAAGCGCATTTCAAGATCAAATTGGAAATCATATCTGGCGGTAACTCTTCTTCTTTCTACCTCATGGAAGGACATCAGATCCCAAAAGAAATCAACAATCTCCGTTATGGAGAGATTATGTTCATGGGAAGAGAAACGGCTTATGGCAATTTCCTCCCAAACTTATATCCTGATGCCTTCAAGCTTCAGGCGCAACTAATAGAAATCAAAACCAAACCAAGCTACCCAATCGGTGAGATTGGACTCAACTCTTTTGGCGAGGAGCCTGTGATAACAGACAAAGGAATCATGAAAAGAGGCATCCTAGCCATTGGTAAACAAGATGTCATCTTGGATAACTTGACGCCAAGAGATAAGAACATTTCGATCATAGGCGGCAGCAGCGACCATCTATTGGTCGATTTGACCAAATCTGATGTCTCACTGGGAGATATTTTGGATTTTGATCTGAATTATCCTGGCTTATTGTACCTGATGAGTTCCAATTACATTGAAAAAATAATAGTCAATAAATAAAAAAACTGTCAGTATCGACAGTTGTTATTTTGTTTTATCAACATTGCGAATATGGATTACAGTGTTGACTTTCTTGACTTCAAACTCTTCCATCTTCTCGAAAAAAATAAGCGGTTTGGCATTATTGCCATAATTGCGAGGATGAAATCCAGGAAATTTCTTTTGGAACAACTGGGCAATCAAGCTCCAATACGCCCAACCGTCGTCCTCAAGATTGTCCTCGATGATATTGGATAGTTCCATCTTGATCCGATTGAGCGGAGTGATCGAACTTTCCAATTTATGTGTGCTGCTTGCCTTTTTCTTCACTGCAACGACTTCTTCTTTTTTAACTTCAACAAGTACAGGTTGGTCAGCCGCCATCATCTTGTCCAGGTAAGCAAAAGTTTCACAAGAGTTTACAAGCGAAATTGGCGTCTTGCTTTCTCCCATCCCGAAAACAAACATATCATCTTCGCGAAGTCTAGTGACCAACTTGGTAAAATCGCTATCACTCGAAACAATTCCAAAACAGTTGACTTTTCCAGAATACAAAATATCCATGGCGTCAATTATCAAAGTGAAATCAGAAGCATTCTTCCCGGAAGTGTACGCATATTGCTGGACAGGCGTCATGCCAAATTCGCTGATTCTCTGTTTCCAAGGATTTAGTTGAGGCGTCGTCCAATCGCCATATACACGGCGATAATTGATTTTTCCGTATTTGTTTGCTTCGTCAATGATTATTTCTATGTATTTTGGAGAAATGTTTTCAGCATCTATTAATAATGCTATACTTTTATTTTCTATATTCATATTTATACCTCTTTTCACCTTATTATACCATTTTGGAATGAATTTGAGAACAAACATTCCAAATCGATTCAACATACTATGAAAAAGGAGCAAATTAGATGATTCACAAAACGCTTGAAACCTGGATCAAAGAGATCAACTTGTTATGCACACCTGATAAAATTGTCATATGGAATGGAACCAAGGCAGAGTATGATGACCTAGTACATGACCAGATCTCACAAAAGAAAGCTATCCGTCTGAATGAATCTTTAAGACCGAGATGCATTCTGTTTCGTACTGATCCTTCCGATGTCGCAAGAGTGGAACACAGGACTTTTATCTCTACTGTGGACCAGAGAAACGCAGGGCCGACTAACAACTGGGTGTCCCCGATTGTTTTGAAACCCAAAATGCTCGAACTGTTCAAAGGTTCGATGAAAGGCAGAATCATGTATGTGGTTCCTTTTTCGATGGGTCCCATTGGTTCGCCATTCTCTAAAATTGGTGTTGAAATCACTGACAGTCCGTATGTAGTCCTCAATATGCACATCATGACAAGGACTGGAAAAAAAGTTCTTTCTCTCTTGAAAAAAGACGGTGACTTTGTCAAATGTCTACATTCAATTGGATATCCTCTTGCAGAAGGTCAGGAAGATCCTGTATGGCCATGCGCTCCAATCGAACAAAAATACATTTCTCATTTTCCTGAAGAAAATATGATTTGGTCCTATGGCTCCGGCTATGGCGGAAATGCTTTGCTCGGGAAAAAATGTTTTGCTCTTAGAATTGCTTCGTATCAGGCAAAAAACGAAAATTGGCTTGCAGAACACATGCTGATACTGAAATTAACTTCTCCAGAAGGCGAAATCAAATACATCACTGGCGCATTTCCGAGCGCCTGCGGGAAAACGAATCTGGCGATGATCAAGCCTCCTCTTCCGGGATGGATCGCTGAAACTGTCGGCGACGATATTGCCTGGCTAAGATTTAAGGAGGACGGAAGGTTATATGCTATCAATCCTGAAGCTGGATTCTTTGGCGTTGCTTCGGGCACTTCCTGGACTTCGAATCCAAATGCCATGAAATGCATTGAATCTGATACAATCTTTACTAACGTTGCACTTACCGATGAATGTGACGTCTGGTGGGAAGACATGACTAAAGAAGCACCAGTTCACCTTGTTGATTGGCAAGGAAAGGATTGGTACAGAGGTTCCTCAAAAAAGGCGGCACATCCGAATTGCCGTTTTACTTCACCGGCACGAAATTGTCCTTCGATAGCTTCCAACTGGGAAGACCCAGAAGGTGTTCCAATTGCAGCGATCTTGTTTGGAGGCAGAAGGCCTTCAACAATTCCTTTGATTCATGAAAGCTTTGATTTCAATCATGGTGTATTTCTCGGTTCGATCATGGGATCGGAAATTACTGCAGCCACCATTTCCGATGACATTGGCAAGGTAAGACGTGATCCATTCGCCATGTTGCCGTTTATCGGATACAATATCTCAGACTACATAAATCATTGGCTGGAGATGGGGAAGCTTTCATCACAAGACATACTACCGAAAATCTTCTATGTAAACTGGTTTCGCAAGAATAGAGAGGGCCAATATCTTTGGCCTGGATATGGTGAAAACATTCGTGTTCTCAAATGGATTTTCGAAAGACTTGATAACAAAGACAATGTCATAAAATCAAAGATAGGCTACCTTCCAGACCTGAATGAGTTTGACCTTTCCGGGCTAAATATCGATTCCGACCAACTTAAGGAACTGTTCTTTGTCAATGACTCCGAATGGCAGGAAGAAATTAACTCAATCCGTGAACATTACCAGTTGTACGGAGACTTGCTTCCAAAAGAATTGAAAAAGCAGCTTCAAGAATTGGAAAAAAGAATGCAAGCAAGATAAAATTAACTTGACGGCTTCCTTTAGGAAGTCGTTTTTTTACCAAAAAAAACTAGGTGCATATTGTTTCATACGTATAGACAAAAAACCGGAACCCAATTTAGCTGTAGTGTGATATAATATTTGTTGAGAAAAGAGGGCGTTCAGGTGAAACAGATAATCAAAGAGAAAGGCATGTTGTTTTTGGTTTTTCTTTTGTTTTTTTTGATAACCGAAGCAATAACCTTCCGCTGGGTGGATTTTCATGCTCTCCCGCGCTTTTTGTTTATCGATTTGCTGATTGGTTTTGCATTTGCATTACTCATTTTGTTAATCAAATCAATCAAGTTATCCATATTATATTTGAGTTCTTTGCTTGGGTTTATCATGGTGTTGTTTTTGATTAATGCAACCATGTATGATGTTAATTACGATCTTTTCTCTTTTCAGCAGCTACAACTTATCGGAGAAGCGACAACTGTCTTCAATTTTGAACATTTGTCGGTTTCGAGTGTGATCGTCGCAGCTATCGAATTCACTTTGTATTGTGTCGCAATGACAATCGTTTATAGAATAATTATCAAAAACAAAACCGTAATCGACCATTATTATCCGAAAGCCCTTTTCATATTCGCGAGTGCTTGTATATTTGCCTTTTCCCTGTTCACGAGCGAAATACCGGTATTCGCAAACTACGCAGAACAAAATAATATCACTACTTTCAAACGGGCTTCTTTGGAAAAATACGGATTGTTGGGATATTATACCAAAGAAGCGGAAATAATCATTCTTCGCGAAAAGGAAATTCCCTTAATTATTACTGCTACTAATACCACCGCTCAACCCTCGACTTATTCAAACGAGCAGCCATCCACATCATATCCGACCACAAATGAAGTTGTGACGGCTTCTACGACTACGGAAGAAAATGACACTCAGTCGTTATTCGTACCAACAGACTATTTTGGTTTGCTCGAAGGAAAAAATGTGATTTCAATTATGCTTGAGTCGATACAGCCATTCGCTATCAACGAATTCCTTACCCCTAATTTATATAATTTGACCAATTTAGGTTTGTATTTCCCAGCAAATTACAGCGAGAATAAGACCAATGTGTCAGAGATGATTGGAATTTGCGGAAACTATCCCACTATTAATTTCCTCCCGGAAATTTACAATTACGATTTCTCGTTTTCAATTCCGAACATTTTAAACGACACATACTCGACATCATATTTTCATGATAACATTCCTGACTTCTACTCACGCGGCTCATTGATGCCCCAACTCGGATTTGAGAAGACCTATTTTCACGATGATCTCTACCCTGGAGAAGCAATCTGGACATGGAATGGAGATTACACTCTTGATAGTGTCACAAACGAGAAAATTCTTCCCGTGATGTTGAATTCAGAACAACCGTTTTATAGTTTCTGGTCCACACTTTCTACTCATGGTCCTTACAATTACGGTCAAGACAATATTGCTTTATTTGAAGCTCTTGGTTATTTCGAACAAATCGATGCTGCTGAAGAAGATGGTCTATGGGCAAATATTCTAGCTGAAAGCACTGAAGAAAACATCGCCAGAATTCGTCATTATCAAGCCGCAGCCATGGATTTGGATGTAGCTATCGGGAGACTGCTTGAAGAACTCGAAAACCAGAATCTGCTTGAGGATACTTTGATTGTGCTTTATGGCGATCACAATGTATATTACCATGAACTATATCTGGAAATTAATGCCGAATCGAATCCTGAATATTACAATATGGAAATGTATCACACATTCTTTTGCATGTATAATCCGACTTTGACTGAGGAATATCTTGAACGCTCGCAAACCGAATCCACATCCATCAATGATTTCGTGTCACCATATAACATAGTACCCACTGTTTTGGATTTGTTGGGTGCGCCCTATAATTCAGATCTATATTTAGGTGAATCAATTTTCTCAGAAAACATCCAGATTTGTTATTCAAACAAACTCACAGGAATCTTCAACAACATGTTTTACAGCGATGACGGAACAAGCATTTCCTATTATCGAGACATAGATAGTGCAACCGATGAGAACATCGAAGCCTTTTTGAAACAATGTGAATCAATAATTCCCAAGATTGAATATATCAATCTCTGGTATTTATCCTTCGAAACAGATAAAGAGCAATCTCCTGATGAATAATTAATAAAAAAGCACTTTCAATTGTGGACTTTCACAATCAAAGTGCTTTTTTTTGTATCAATAATCATTTGCTGATTATGAATAGCAGTTCCTGTTTGTTCAGATACCGATGAAGATTGATTCTAACAAGTTCAGTCAACCTTTCCTGCATATAAGGGCTTGAAGAGGCGTTATGGGGAGTAATGAAGATATTGTCTAAATCCCACAATTCATTATCCTTTGACAATGGTTCAGGCGTGGTGACATCCAGACCTGCTCCGCGGATCTTTTTTTCCCTTAACGCTTTGATAAGCGCTTCTTGATCGATAATATCGCCTCTGGCAACATTAATCAACAAAGCCGTTTCTTTCATCATGTTTAGTCTGTTTTCATCAAGAAGATGATAGGTAGTTTCGGTCAATGGCAAAGCAACAATAACATAATCACTATTTTGCAAGACATATTCAAGTCCCGTTTCTCCTGTAAAAATTTCATCATATCCGGAAACTTGCTTTAGTTTGCGCCCGTATCCCAAAACGCGAGTATTGAAGGCTTTTAACTTGGTTGCCAATTCTTTCCCGATTGATCCAGTTCCTAAAATCCCTATTACTGAACCTGTTAGCTCTGGTTCTTTTCTGATTGGTTTCCATTCTTTGTTATTCATTGCCATAACATAGTGTTTCACATTTCGGTTCAAGACAAGAATTTTTGTAATGGCATCTTCTGCGACTGATATGGAAAAGATATCTTGAGCGTTGCATACAATGATGTCTTTTGCTTCGGCTTGTTTAAGATCAAAGCTGTCGTAGCCTGCCATCAGCAATTGAATGAACCGCAATTTGCTGTATTTGTCGAAATTTTTATCGACAAAGAAATTTGGCATTACAATCGCCACTTCGGCTTCTCTACCCGCTTCAACATCCCTGATGAAATTCACCTCGGGAAATTCGGTTTCGAGTTGATTAAGCATTGCATCTCCCAATACTTTCCAGCTAATAAAGGCATCCATAAAAATCACTCCAGTTCCAATGTAAATATTATACCATAAATAATTTCTGTCGATTACCTTGGTATATATGCTGACTTGTTTTTCAAAAATAATCATAAATGGGTTTGCAAAATGCAAACCCATTTTATTCCCCGATAATCTTCACAAGGACTCGCTTGTCGCGCATTCCGTCGAATTCACCATAAAATATTCTTTCCCAAGTGCCAAAATCTAATTTGCCATAAGTTATGGCGCATACGACTTCTCTGCCCATTATCTGTCTTTTGATGTGGCTATCGGCATTATCTTCGTAACCGTTATGTTCGTACTGGCTGTAGGGTTTCTCGGGAGCCAGTTTTTCCAGAAACCTTTCAAAGTCGTTATGCAGCCCGGGCTCATCATCGTTGATGAATACGCTCGCAGTGATATGCATCGCATTCACTAGCACCAAACCTTCTTGGACCTTGCTTTCTCTTATACATGCATTTACCTGATTGGTAATATTGATGAACTCGCGTCTTTTTTCAGTATGAAACCACAATTCCTTTCGAAAGCTGATCATTTAAAACTCCTTTCCAATTCGGCAAAATCATAATACATGTGCAAGTACTCCTTTGTCTCTAGGCACATTTCCTTGAATAATTTGCTGCACTCAGATTCAAAGAGCATCGAACAGAGCGGTTGCTTAACAAAAGCTTCGTAAATTTTCCGGAAATTTCTTGCCTTGATTCCCGAGTATAGTATTTCCAAGTTGTCGGAATGAACTTTGATTAACTCCAAAACTTGATCGGGAAGTTTGTCTGCCATCAACGGAATCACATGGTCATTATAAAACAAGGCGTTCGTCTCAACGATTCTGCCTAGTTCAATGCCTTTCATTTGGCCGACATTGACCACATTAACATTCGATATCACCTGTTTCTTGCCAAGCAAGGCTTGAATCAGATCGATTGCTTCTTCATCCGATTTGACTACCGAGACAGGGATTTTCCCTGTTGCCAGCAAAATCGCTTCCTTGATTTTTGCCTCTCTTTTTTCGATTCGATATTGTACCGGAGTCAAAGCAAATTTCCAAAAGTCCGGCTTCTCTCTAGATGACA
Source organism: uncultured Candidatus Izemoplasmatales bacterium (assembly GCA_964459895.1). Taxonomy (GTDB): domain Bacteria; phylum Bacillota_I; class Bacilli_A; order Izemoplasmatales; family Hujiaoplasmataceae; genus JAAYZB01. Next base: position 15,690 of record CAYWOK010000010.1, on the reverse strand, counting down.
AATAAAGATCAATGTCCATGAACTCAGCGAGATGTCTGTCTCCAGCGGCAGCCAATACTCCATATTTTTTGTATAAATCCATTTTAACGCGATTGGCACAGGCGAAATAATCGGAACGGAAAGCATCTGGTTCGCCTTTTTCGTTATAGCCCTTGATAAAATTTTTAGCGATGAATTCTGGCAACAAACCCAAAACATTAATGTTTTGATATGTAGCCTTGCTGATCCACGTAAAGTGATTTATACCTGAAACTTCCGTGAATAACTGCTTGCGTTTTATCGATATTCCCTTTTCTTCTTCCAATACTTTGCATAGGAAATCCTGTGTATGGAATACTTCATGGCAGCATCCGAAGGCCTTGATTTGAGGAAACACATCGGTAAGAGTCTTCATACAGATACTCATTGGGTTTGTGAAATTGATAACCCAAGCCTTGGGTGAACATTCCTTGATTTTTTTTGCAAAAAATTCAAATATTGGTACAGTACGCATGCTTCTTATCACGCCACCGGGTCCAACAGTATCGCCAACGCTTTGGAATAAACCATATTTTTCGGGTACATGAACATCGACTTTCATTGTTTCAATAAGCCCTGGCAATATCGAGATAGCCACAAAATCAGCATCAGAAAGTGCTGCCTCAATTGTATCGGTCACTACATAGTTCCATTTACTAAGCGTGTCAGGATGGAGATTGATCCTGTCTCCGATTTTCTTGTTTCTGATCGCCGCTTCTTTATCGATATCAAACAGGGCGATTTCTCCCAAAAGATCGGTGGCAAGCGCAAGGTCGGTCATGAACACTCGTGCCCACTCTTTTGAACCGCCACCAATATATGCGATTTTAATCTTCATAGTTTAAACCTCGATTTATAAAAGAAATATCTTTTGATTGAGTATATTTTTTTCATATTGGCAGCCTTTTTTTATTGAAGATAACTACTGCGGAAATAAACAAGACGACCGCCAAAGCCGAATAGATGAGACACAATTGCCAAATTTCAGCTCCTAAAGCGATTTCTACAGGATCGTAAAGTCCATAGAAAGATAGGCTTTTTATAATGTTAAGGTCTTCAGACGTGTTTCCTAACATATTCATCAACAGGGATACGATCGTAATACCAGAAGCCAACCCCAAAGCTTGTTTTGATTCGTTAAACAGACAGGAAAAGAAAAAGCAGATCATCATGACAAACATGTTTAAGAGCATGGTGATTAGATTGATTTTCAGAAACGCTCCCACATTTAATAATCCCGGATATATCGAAGCAGTCAAACCGACGCCAATTCCAAAAAGAACAGCAAACAAGACAAAAATCGAAAGCAGTGCATAAACGCCCTGGGTAACAACTAATTTAATTCTTGAGTTGGGAGTAGACAACAAAAAACTGAGTGATTTGTTATCGACCATTTTTGCCACAAGTCGATTGCCAAGAATGATGCAATATACTAGAGGAAACGCTAACATCAAAAGTCCATATAGCCAACTGCCAAGATAGCTGGTTATATCTGTTATGCTATCGGAAAAACCCATTGCGGTCAATAATTCTTTGGGAAGAGCTTCCAAAATAGCAAGCATAGCTGCCATGTCGTCAGGATTGTACATCGATATCATTACACCCATGTACATAATCAATACAGCAAAGAAAATCAGAAGCAGTTTCCAATTTTGTTTTAAAGTCTTGATAAACAATGGAAGAATCATGATAAATCCTCCTTTGTCCCATAATATTGCATGAATATATCTTCAAGAGATTGTTTCATAACATCGAAATTGTCGATATTGAATTTCGCGGAAGTCTTAATGAACTTGTCGATATTTTCGCCCGTGACAAATACCTGTATTATTCCTCCGACTTTGAGAGAATAATCAAAGCCTGAAGCTTGCAGAATTTTTGTTGCATCTTCAAGATTAGATGGTTTTATCGAAAAGCCTTTCCTTTGTGAGTTTTTCAAAGTCAGGATGTCTGATTTCTCCACAATTCTTCCATCTTTGATAATAATAACGGTATCGCAAGTTTTTTCAACTTCTTCAAAAACGTGGCTTGACATCAAAATCGTCTTTCCCCTGGCTTTTTCTTTCAGTATTAGTTCAATAAATCGATTTTGCATCAAAGGGTCAAGTCCGCTTGTCGGCTCATCAAGAACATATATGTCTGGATCATGCATGAAGGCGGAGACAATGCCCAATTTTTGTTTCATTCCTTTTGAGAATCGTTTTATTTTTCCTCTTGGATCCAACTCAAAAAGCTCCAGTAACTCTTTAAGTCTGGCATTGTTTTTTTCTTTGCGCATTTTTTGCATGAACTGAAGAAACTCGTCCCCGTTCATATCATCAAAAAAAGCCATCTCTCCCGAAATATAACCTAGTGTTTTCTGAATTTCACAGGCATCTCTAATCGAATCAAGTCCATTTATCGAGCATGATCCTTGGTTTGGTTTCATGAATCCAAGAATGCCTCTAATTGTCGTAGTTTTTCCGGCTCCATTTGGTCCTAAGTAGCCTGTTACTTCTCCGTCCTTGATGGCAAAATCAACATCAAATATGCCTTTTCCGCTCGAATATGTCAAAGTCATATTTTTAACTTCGATCACAATTATGCCTCCTATATTTCTTTAAGTTTATTTTACATAATCAATTGTATCATTTTTCCTATAAATTTGCGTGTCACATCAAAAAAAAGATTGGCAAAAGCCAATCAAATGTAGATATCCAAATACAAGTAATCTGAAAATCTCATACATCCGGATGTTGATCATTAATCTCCAACTCTTCCTATATCATCTTAGAGACATAAGGTTATGAGATTCTTTTCGAATAACGATAGCATTGTCGTTTCTTTCTTCCTTGTGCTTGCTTACCATTGAACGTTTCTTGTCGAAGTCTTGTCTTCTTTTGTTTCTTGTTTCCATGATTGCCATCGCACTGGGATATCCAAAGGAATTAGTAGGGTTCCAACCTGAACATATCAGATTATAGGTAGATAGTCCCGTAAAATATTGATTATTCATTATAATGCCTTCTTTCAAATTTGCTTATACCTAAATAATAACATCTATTTTCAGAAAGAAAAGCAACCTTTAGTTGAAGTGGTTTATGTAAAGAATCATAGTAAAAGCCAGTTGCACATCAACTGGCTATCAAGCAACCATATAGGGATTATCAACAAGAAAAAAGATGATTAACGTAAGTCGCTAAACAATTCCAAGTTTTGCCAATCGGGTTTTAATTTTCCGTTTTCGATTTCGTGAACGATTTTTACGATTCTATCGTTTACCGGTGTGTCAAAGCCCACTTTGTCACCAAATGCACAAACTACGCCATTTATAGCCTCAATTTCACATTGCCTGCCTTTTTCAAGATCTTGCAACATGCTTGATTTCAACAAGCGATGTTTCTTGATTGCAAGCGGAATGATCATGAAACTGATTTTTTGTTTGATGGGGCCATTGTAATCTAGCAGTTTGACAATGTCCTTGCCCTGAATCGGTTCAATTTTGATGTTAGCTTTTCTCGTAACCTCAATGCATTCCTTGGCAATCTTTTGCACAAATAGTCGCGATTTTTTGTTTGCGGCAATTTCTCCAAAAGTTGCACCCAAAACTGCCGACAGTCCGCTAAAGGCACTATTGACCAATAGTTTTGCCCACCTTGCGCCTATAAAGTTGTTTTCTACTTTGACATCTCCCATAATTTCCAACAATTTGACGACTTCTAGAAAATGTTTATCCTCTGTAGAACCAAGTGTCCCGAGGCTAAAGGACAAGGTATCACGAGTAGCTTCAGAAGTAAGTTCGACAACGCCTTTTCCAATCATCGTCGCTCCCCAGGCCATAGCACATCCCATTGTCCTGTTTTCGCCGATTACTTCTGACACTGAAAATTCGGGAAGCCCGTTTTGCATGGTGCAAATAACGCCATCTGATGCTAGATATTTCGTCAGTTCTTTGACTACTGCCATATTTTCCATTTGTTTGGTCATCAGGAAAATAATGTCATATTTTCCTGTCATGTCCCGTGGTAACAAGGCATTCACTTTTTGAGTTAAATCGATTTTGCCAATGATATGGGCCCCGTGGCTTTTCAGCCCCTCGATATGTGACTCGTTTCGGCTGATGAGATCAATATTTTTCCCTGATTTTGCTATGTATGCACCCAAGATGGTGCCCATTGCTCCTGCTCCGTAAATTGCCAGTCTCATTTAGTCCTCCTATAGAACATATCTGATTTTAGTCATGTCTGATTTTTGATATTTTCTTTCTAAGCAGCAATTCTTTGTTCTCTTCATGGTCCCTAAGCAGAAATGATGCCCAAGGTCCTTTTATTGTGTCGATGTTCTTTTCCCAATACTGCAGTCTGTTATAAAACCATTGGCATTCTTTTTTAACTAGCTCTTCGCTGCCTTCCACGCCTCCACGATGAACCGCTGCCGTCAAACCATACATTATTACGCCGATGGCGTGCGTTTCCACGTGAACTGTGCCTACAACATGCCCCATTGCTCTGGCTACTGCAGCGGCCGAATAATCATCCTTTACTGCAGTGGCGGCGTCATGCGCTGCCAAAGCGGCCGCTTTTGCTTCTGGCATCTTTATCTTTCCAAAGGCCCAGTCTTTGGCTGCCTCGACAGCGTTTCTGGGACGAACGTCTAGTGGGTATTTTTCTTCAAAAAGCGGAAGCATGCGCATTGAACAATCAATCGTCCAAAGTACCAAGGTTCGATGCTTTTGCAAAATGATAAGATCAAGGAGTGGCTGTAAAACGATACTGTTTCTATCAAACAAAAGTTTTCTCATCGTGTCCTCCCTTTGTTGTTCTCATAAATATCAGTGAAATATAATCAAATTGCAGTAAAAAAAGATTACACATCTATAATATCATATGTTGTCAATAATTTTGGCATAATTTTTTTGTCAGTTCTATTTGATACGGAAGAACAATTATAGAATTAATCCAAGGGTGTAATAATGTGAAACAATATTGATTTTTATGGAATGACCTTCCACATTTTTTTGTAATTTATTATTTTTCGGTTGACATTGTCAATGAAAGCGCTTATAATTAGGGCAAATACTCAAATTACTATATGAAAGAAAATTTCTTATTACAATAAAGAGGTGTAACTTGTGATAAAAAATAAGGATGTTGCAACAAGATCTGGCGTTTCTGTCGCCACGGTTTCGAGGGTAATGAATCAAAGCGGATATGTAAAAGAGGAAACCAAAGCTTTGGTTTTAAAAGCATTCAACGAACTGGCAAAAGCAGACAAATTGCTTGTTCAATCGATATCAAATAGAAAATCAGATATTATCGGTGTTATTATTCCTGATATTTCCAACCCCTTTTTTGGTGAAGTAATTAAAGGAATATCAAACATTGCAGACAAGTATTCTGTCAGTCTGTTGGTATGTAATACCGAAGAACAAATCGAAAAAGAAATCAGATATTTGGATTTGTTTAAAACGAATAACATCATGGGCTTAATAATCACTCCCGAAACAGATCAGGGTGGGTATAATTCCAAATATTTATATCAACTGGAAGGTTTGGGTGTTCCGATTGTATTATTAGACCGCGGACTCAATATATCGCACTTCAATTCAGTTTTTGTCAATAATGTAACTGGTTCTTTCAACGCTGTAAATGCATTTATTAACGAAGGTCATAAAGATATCGCAATTATCTCCGGCCCCATGTCATCAAAACCTGGTCGTGAACGATTCTACGGTTATGAAAATGCTTTGCGAAGCAATCATATGGAAGTTAAAAAAGAATATGTTTTCTTCGGCGATTTTAAACTTAAAAGCGGCTACGAGATAACAAAAAAACTTCTGCAAATGAAAAACAGACCTACAGCTATTTTCGCAGCGAATAACATGATGGCTCAAGGAAGCGTCAAAGCGCTCGTTGAAAGCGGACTGTCGATTCCAAACGATATGGCCTTTATTGGTTTTGACGATGTGGATATGTTTGAGATTATGAATCTGCATATATCTACCGTTTCGAGGCCGACCGATTTAATGGGCGAAGTTGCAGCGGAAATGCTGTTTGACCTAATTGAAAATAAAAAAGTTAAACACTCATCGATTAAGGAAGTATTACTAGATACAAAGCTTGTTTTAAGAGGCTCTGAAAAACTTGTTAAGAAATAAGGAGTTATGGTTATGAATGACAAAGAAATAGAACAAATTGTCAGAGATGAAATCGTAAAAAGCATCTTGCAAACGCAAGAGTTTCTTGTTGTTGGCAATTGGAAAATGAATAAAACAAAACATGAAGTGAATGCGTTCTTGGATGCTGTATCAAATTATGACTTTGGAGAAAAAAACACCGTTGTTATTGCTCCTCCAAGTCCATATTTGTATTTATTTGAAGACAGATTGCGATATAGTAAAATTCTTTATGGCGTTCAAAATCTATATCCTAAAGAGAATGGATCTTTTACTGGTGAAATTTCATTTGAAATGGCACGTGATTTTGGAGTAAAATACGCAATTGTCGGCCACTCAGAAAGAAGAATGATCTTTTCAGAATGTAATGTATTCATATCAAAAAAAGTCCGAGCTTGTATCCAAAATCAAATCAAGCCGATTATGTGTGTTGGCGAAAATATCGATCAGAGAAAAAATAATGATTACAAAAATTTTATTTCTGATCAAATTACTGAAGGTTTATCATTAATCAGCGAAACCGATTTGAAAAATGTGATAATCGCCTATGAACCGATTTGGGCAATAGGCACGGGCGAAACCGCTACTCCCGAACAAGTTGAAGATACTCACATTTTTATCAGAAAATTGTTAACGGATAAATATGGATCCGAAATTGGCAAAGAAATCCCTCTGCTTTACGGAGGCAGTGTAAATGTCGCAAATGTTAAATCGCTTGCACTTGCTCAAAGTGTGTCAGGATTTTTAATTGGCGGTGCCAGTTTAAGCGCTCAAACATTTATCGAAATAAACGATATTTTAAATGGCAGATAAGCATTATCCATACTTTATCTATGGAAGGATCGTGAACTATGGACGCAAATAATCTAGATAAACTCGTGAAGAGCGTTACAGAGAAAATACTTGAGAAAATGGATCGCAAATCCATTTCTCAACTTCATAAGAAATCATGCATGGTATTAATTCCAAATGTTAGTTTTGGATTTAATGATTTCATGGAATATATCCTGACTAATTATCCTGATTATGACCTATATTTGGGCTCAAGTGAAGAATTTTCAAAAATGCATGCAAATAAGATAAACAAGCATTTCCATTTTGTAACATTCGATTTAAAAGCAAGCGAGTTCACAAACTTACTTGATGAGGTTGAAGCAATCATCGTTATTGGGTTAAAAATTAATCAGATGAAAGCTCTGATTAATACCGATGATCAAGAATCGATTAACCATATTATCTTTGGCAGTTTATTGGCAAATAAAACCGTGAATATCTTGATTAATGCCAATGGTTCAATTTTCCAAGAGATATCCGAATTGGTGTCTGACATCAGAAAAATGGGAATCAATGTGACAAACATTAAACAAAACGATATCTCTAAATCTGTCCGGGTAGATTTAATTACGGAAAGTTATGTTGAAAAATTAAAAGAAAAAGGACAAAAGATCCTAGTTCTAGATAAAAAACAATTGATTACTCCACTAGCCAAAGACAAATTACGTGAATGCAAAATTAAAGTCGAATTTAGTGAGGAGAATAAATAATGAGTACAAATGATTTAATTGCCAAACTTACAGCCGAAATGGAACAAAAATATGGTAACAAAAGTCCGCAAGTTGAAAAAAGTAATAGTGGATATGTTGGCGTGTTTGAAAACGTTGAAGATGCAATCTTGGCTGCTAAGGAATCGCAAAAAAAATTAATGGAACTGAGCATGAAAAAACGCAATGAAATAATCGCTGCCATGCGTAAAGTCAGTCTAGATAACGCCGAAAAATTAGCCGTGATGGCACATGAAGAGACGGGATTTGGTCGGGTTGCGGATAAAATTGTGAAAAATATTTTAGCTGCTGAAAAAACACCTGGCACCGAGGATTTATGCTCCGGCGCATTTACTGGCGATAACGGAATGACTCTGGTTGAAATGGCTCCTTATGGAGTAATTGGCTCAATTACACCTTCAACCAATCCAAGTTCAACAATAATCAACAACAGTATCAGCATGGTCGCCGCAGGAAACGCTGTCGTATTCAATCCTCATCCCAGCGCTAAAAAAGTTACCTGTGAAGCCATTTCACTATTAAATAAAGCCATCAATGATGTTGGAGGTCCAAGAGAATTGCTGACGGCGCCATTGAATCCGACCATGGACACAAGCAAAATAATAATGACTCATAAGGATGTTAGAATTTTGGTTGTTACCGGCGGAGAAGCCGTTGTAGAAGTTGCGATGAAAAGCGGTAAAAAAGTAATTGCTGCCGGTCCAGGAAATCCCCCAGTAATCGTTGATGAAACCGCAAATATCAAAAAAGCAGCATATGATGTTTTCAGAGGCGCAAGCTTTGATAACAATATCTTATGTATTGCTGAAAAAGAAGCTTTCATACTTAATGGAGTATTCACTGAATTCTTACACGAAATGGCTAGAAATGGAGCTTATGAACTTAAGCGACATGAAATAGACATTGTTACAAAAGTGCTCTTTACCACAAACGAAAAAGGTGTGAGTGTTGCCAATAGGAAATATGTTGGTAAATCCGCCGATGAAATTCTAAAAGCTTGCAATATATACGGTCATCAAGATTCCAAATTAATCGTCGCCGAAGTCTTGGACAACCATCCATTTGTTACAGTCGAGATGCTGATGCCCGTGCTTGGTCTTGTAAGAGTATACTCAATTGACGAAGCTATCGAAAAAGCAGTGATTGCTGAAGGTGGTCGTCATCATACAGCCATCATGCATTCGGAAAGTGTAACCAATCTAACCAAGGCGGCTCGAGCTTTAGATACAACGATTTTTGTTAAAAATGCCCCATCATTCGCCGGCCTTGGAATCGAAGGCGAAGGCTTTACATCTCTAACCATTGCAACACCTACCGGAGAAGGCATTACTTCAGCTAAAAGCTTTACAAGACTTAGAAGATGTACATTATCGGGAGGATTTAGAATCATATAATCCTATCTCAACAAGGAGTGAACAGATTGTCTGAAAATTATCTCCAAAAGATTAAAGACGCAGGGATTGTTGGAGCTGGCGGTGCCGGATTTCCTACCCACGTAAAATTAAATTGTGAAACAGAAGTCGTAATTATCAACGGCGCTGAGTGTGAACCGTTGTTAAGAGTCGATCAACAACTGATGGAATTTTACAGCAAAGATGTTGTTGAAGGACTTAAAATCGCCATGACTCTGACTGGAGCGAAAAAAGGCGTTATTTGTCTCAAAGGCAAGTATAAAAACGCCATTTCTAATCTCGAGGAACTTGTTAAAAATGAAAGTTCTATTGAAATCAAGATTATAAGGGATTACTACCCTGCCGGTGACGAGCAACAACTTGTTTATGAAGTCACGAAAAAAGTTGTTCCTCTGATGGGCCTGCCAAAAGATGTGGGAGCGGTAGTCATTAATGTTGCGACCGCTTCACAGATTGCTAAAGGCGAACCCATTACAGAAAGAGTTATCACTGTCGCTGGAGCAATTGCCAAGCCAAAAACATTTATTGCCCCAATCGGAACGGCTTTCAGTGAGTTAATCAAAGCATGTGACGGACCTTCGGATCTAGAAAACTACAGTTTAAATGTCGGCGGCCCAATGATGGGATACATTGAAAATGACTGGAATGCCCCTGTCACAAAAACATCTGGCGGAATAATTATCTTGCCTAAAGATCACAGTCTTATAATTAAAAAAACACGCAAAACAGAAACCGATTTAAACTTAACAAAAGCTATTTGTTGCCAATGTAGTTATTGTACCGATATGTGTCCGAGATTTATCCTAGGGTTAAATACCGAGCCTCATAAAGTAATGCGAGGCTTGGCAAACGAAGACCCGAGTACTCTAGGAGCCATCTCTTCAGTGGTATCGTGTTGTGATTGTCGTTTGTGCAGTTTATATGCGTGCCCAATGGACTTGGATCCAGGCAAAATTACAAATATGGTAAAACAAAGCCTACTAAAAAAAGGCGCAAAAACAGAAAAAGTCGTTCCTTATGAAGTTGATCCCTTGCGAGAAAGCAAGCAAGTACCTACAAAAAGGCTGATAGCCAGACTTGAGTTGGCTGATTACGATGTTGCTGCACCGCTGAATCCAAAGATCTTTGATACAAAGAGTGTGAAGATATTGCTTAAGCAGCACATAGGCGTTACTGCTTCTCCCCTTGTTAAGCTGGGTGATGCGGTTTTAAAAGGAACATTAATTGCATCATGCAACGATAAACTTGGTGCAAACATTCACGCCAGCATCAATGGACATGTAACTGAAATCACGACGGAATATATCAAAGTTGAGGCATAAGGAGGACTGATAATATGGAAGCGTTTGGAATGATTGAACTTAATAGCATTGCTCGTGGTATCGAAGCGGGAGATGCAATCGTCAAAACCGCTGATGTCAAACTTATCGGCGCGTATGCTTCTTGTCCCGGAAAATATGTTGTAATGATCCGTGGTGAAGTCGCTGCTGTAAAAAGCGCCATTGAAGTCGGCGCAAAAACTGCAGGAAAATCTTTAGTAAACGATATTATACTCGCAAATATCCATCCCCAAGTTTTCACTGCACTTAGTTGCTCAACGGAACTCGTGAGCAAAGGCGCAGTTGGAGTACTCGAAACGTATTCACTAGCAACCTGTGTCAAAATCTCAGATGCCGCAGTAAAAGCAGCTGACGTTGAACTCTTGGAAATCAGATTGGGAAGAGGCCTTGGCGGCAAGTCATTTACTATCTTAACAGGAGATGTAAGTAGTGTCAAAGCGGCGGTTGAAGCGGCCATAGTCGCGAATAAAGATGATGGTTTTCTCGCTCATACCGCTGTAATTCCAAGAATTAGCAAAGAAATGTTACAAACACTATTATAAAAAAATTGAAGAAAGGAGAATAATATTATGAAAGAAGCATTAGGGTTAATCGAAACAAGAGGATTTGTTGGAGCTATTGAAGCTGCTGACGCCATGGTAAAAGCCGCGAATGTTAGACTTATAGGCAAAGAAAAAACAGGAAGCGGGTTAGTAACCGTTATGGTTCGCGGAGATGTAGGCGCAGTCAAGGCAGCTACAGAAGCAGGTGCTGAAGCGGCACGCCGTGTTGGCGAGTTATTTTCAGTCCACGTGATTCCAAGTCCCCATCCTGACGTGGAAGAATTATTGAATCAAATGAAGACAATTACCAAAGTTACAAAAGAAACCAAATAATTATTGATGATTTTTCGAGAAAAAACACCAAAATGGAGGAAAGAAAATGAAAGAGGCATTAGGTTTAATCGAAACAAGAGGATTTGTAGGCGCAATCGAAGCAGCTGACGCCATGGTAAAAGCCGCAAACGTCAGATTGATTGGCAAAGAGAAAACTGGTAGTGGATTAGTAACGGTAATGGTACGCGGAGATGTAGGCGCAGTTAAAGCGGCAACAGAGGCAGGCGCTGCTGCTGCTCGTCGTGTTGGCGAGTTAATTTCCGTCCACGTTATTCCGAGTCCCCATCCAGATGTTGAAGAAATGTTGAATCAACTCAAAACGGAGGAAAAAAAATGAAAGAAGCATTAGGTTTAATTGAAACCAGAGGTTTTGTTGGAGCTATTGAAGCTGCTGATGCAATGGTAAAAGCGGCTAATGTTAGACTAGTTGGAAAAGAAAAAAGCGGTAGCGGGCTTGTTACCGTAATGGTGCGCGGAGATGTTGGTGCTGTCAAAGCTGCAACAGAAGCCGGCGCAGAAGCTGCACGCCGTGTCGGCGAGCTTGTTTCAGTTCATGTTATACCGAGACCACATGCAGACGTTGAAGAACTATTAAATCAACTTAAGACGGAGGAAAAGAAATGAAAGAGGCATTAGGATTAATTGAAACCAGAGGTTTTGTTGGCGCAATTGAGGCCGCAGATGCGATGGTTAAAGCCGCAAATGTAAGATTGATTGGCAAAGAAAAAACAGGAAGCGGATTAGTGACAGTAATGGTACGCGGAGATGTTGGCGCCGTCAAAGCTGCAACAGAAGCCGGAGCGGAAGCAGCTCGTCGTGTTGGCGAATTGGTTTCTGTTCATGTGATTCCAAGTCCCCATCCAGACGTTGAAGAATTAATCAAATAGTATCAGTGAATCAAAAAGAAAACTGAAAAGAGCTGAAAATATGGAATTAGATAAATTAATCGATAGAATAGCCGAGGAAATATTGCGCAAGATAGCAAATGAAAATAATGGAGCAAACAAAAAAGAAATGCCCAGCAATACTGACATTGCATCAATTATTGATCATACTTTGTTAAAGCCAGAAGCTACTGAGGATGATATCAAAAAAGTATGCGCTGAGGCGATTGAATATAAATTCAAGTCAGTCTGCATCAACACACACTATGTATCTTTAGTCTCTAGACTTTTAGCCGGCTCCGGTGTGGTTACTTGTTGTGTTGTTGGCTTTCCTTTAGGCGCGTCTTCTACAAGAGCTAAAGTTGATGAAACATACGATGCTCTAAAAAATGGCGCTAATGAAATCGATATGGTTATCAATATTGGTGCCTTGAAATCCGGAGACTGGAACACGGTGAAAAGAGATATCGAGGGCGTCACTAACGCCTGTAAAGGCCGCGCTTTGGTAAAAGTCATTTTGGAAACATCTTTACTAAACGATGAAGAAAAAATCAGAGCCTGCACAATTGCAAAAATGGCAGGGGCCGATTTCGTAAAAACATCCACTGGATTTAATAAAGGCGGAGCCACTATCGAAGATATCAAACTTATGCGCAAAGTAGTAGGCCCGAACATAGGAGTCAAAGCTTCCGGCGGCATTCGTGATACCGAAACTGCCAAAGCTATGATTGAAGCTGGTGCGAACAGACTTGGAACAAGCTCAGGTATAAACATTGTTAAAGGTACAAAGCCTTCAACAGGGACTTATTAACACCCAGAAAAGAGGAGATTATATGTATGCTGCAAGAATAATCGGAACCGTAGTGTGTACACAAAAAGATTCCCGTATGAACAGTTTGAAAATGCAGATCGTACAACCGGTAAATATTTTTACTTTCAAAGACGAAGGAAAACCTGCAGTTGCGATTGATGCGGTTGGAGCCGGAGATTCTGAAATGGTTTTAGTTGTCAGTGGCAGCTCCGCCAGGTTGGCGGAACAAACATTGAATAAACCCGTTGACGCAACTATTATTGCGATTATTGATTATGTCGACATTGAAGGTAAAAACGTCTTCAGCAAAAATTCAAAGGAGATGTAATCATGAAAATTGCATTAGGCTGTGATCATGGTGGATATGAGTTAAAAGAAAAAATCAAGAAATTCATATCAGAGGAATTAAATCTGCAATACGAGGATTTTGGCACTTTCAATACTAATCGATGTGATTACCCCGACTATGCTTTCTTGGTATCTCGCGCAGTTTCTACAAAAAAATGCGATTTTGGTATCATGATTGATGGCGCCGGAATAGGATCCGCAATGATGGCAAACAAAGTGCCCGGAGTATTGGCCGCGTGCGCCAATGAAATCCATACAGCACGTAACAGCCGTCAACATAATGGCGCCAACATCTTGACGCTTGGAAGCATGGTAATTGGCGAAGGCGTTGCAAAAGAAATCGTCAAAGTCTTTCTAAATACCAAATTTGAAGGCGATAGAAATCTGCAAAGAATCAAAAGCATTTTGGATATTGAAAAACGAATAGTAAGTACTAAGGAGTGATACCATGCAAATGGCAAAAGTAATTGGTACTGTTACATCGACAGTTAAAATCAAAGACATAATAGGCGTTTCTCTCCTAGTGATTCAACCTGTAAATTCAAAATATGAATCACTAGGAACGCCGATTGTCGCCGCAGATAATTTCGGAGCCGGCTTTGGTGAATATGTTTTTTATGCAAAAAATAAAGAAGGTGCAATGAACCTTCCCATTCCCACTTCATGCGTTGATGCCGGAATTTGTGGAATTATTGATTATGTTCATTGTTCAGATTAATACCCTTCAAATAAGAGGTGAGAATAATGCAACTTGCAAAAGTGGTAGGTAATTTAGTTTCAACACATAAAAACGCATTATTAAAAGGAAAAAAACTATTATTTGTCCAACCACTCGATGAATCTTTAGTTCCTTTTGGTGATGAAATGCTAGCGGTTGATGGTGTAGGTGCAGGAATCGGGGACATAGTCGTCATTCTAAATGAAGGCGGCGCATGTCGAATGATTACAAATGCCAAAAGCCCATATTCTCCAATTGAATTGTGTATTGCAGGCATTGTCGATTCAATCAAAACTGAAAGCAGTTACAAAACTTTTAAATAGCAAAGAGATGATAAAATGACTCTTCTGGATAAAATAATTAATCAGGCAAGGCAAAACAAGCAGACAATTGTACTGCCAGAAGGTAAAGATCAAAGAGTAATCGACGCCGCCAGGCAACTACATATGCAAAATGTGGCAAATGTTATTGTCTTGATTAATGAAGCTGATGTAAATGATGAATTTAAGAAACTGCAAAATGATGGTATTCAAATCATCGTTGTTGAACATTCGGATAAACTTGAATCATATAGTTCTTTGTTGGTTGAATTGCGTAAAGCAAAAGGAATGACGAAAAATGAAGCAGACAAATTAGTTCAAAATACGGCGTATTTTGGCGTAATGATGGTGAAAAGCAAAGATGCAGACGGAATGGTTTGCGGCGCAACCACATCGACAAGCGATGTTCTAAGGCCGGCTCTTCAAATACTGAGAACTGCTCCGAATGTCAAACTGGTTTCGTCGTTTTTTCTTATGGATGTGCCATCTTCTACATACGCGCAAAATCGTGTTTTTGCCTTTGCTGATTGCGGTCTAGTTGTTAATCCTAACGCTGAGGAACTATCAGAAATTGCCATCCAAACCGCAAAATCATTTGACTATCTGACCAAAGAGGAGCCTCGCATAGCCATGCTTTCCTATTCAACTTTTGGAAGTGCAAGTGGCGAATTTGTAGACAAAGTAGTTACAGCTACTAAGATTGTTCAGATTAAATATCCAAATCTTAAGATAGATGGTGAATTACAGCTTGATGCTGCGATTGTGCCAACTGTTGCTAAACTAAAAGCCCCATTAAGTAGAGTGGCTGGAAATGCCAATGTGTTAATATTTCCGGATTTGCAATCTGGAAACATCGGCTACAAATTAGTGGAGAGACTGGCTAATGCCGCTGCGTATGGTCCAATCACACAAGGCCTTAGCAGCCCTGTCAATGATCTTTCGCGCGGTTGCTCAGCCAAAGATATAATTGCAGTTGTTGCAATCACATCATTGCAATCGCAATCAAATAAATCCAGTTAGCACTGTAATATATATCGCTTCTAGAAGCATCAATGATGATTCCGCATGGGATTCTATCTTTGGATGCCTATTTTTTCTTGGACTGAAAATACAAAAATGAAAATTAGTCAGTTAATTAAACTGTAAAATATATGTTTGTGTATATAAAAAGACCACTGATTGTTATTTCTAACTAAAATGTACCCTATAGAACGGACTCTTTGAAAAAAGACCCTGACTATAGGGTTT
>CAYWOK010000009.1:0-40835 GCA_964459895.1 uncultured Candidatus Izemoplasmatales bacterium | reverse complement strand
AGCTTGAAGCAATGACTTTGGCGTTTCTATTTGGTTCTGATGAAGCGCAAACAAACGCACTTCTCGATGAATTTCTCTTGGCCAACAATGTAGTTGGCGCCAGAAGATTCCGGATGGAAATGGCTGTCACCCAAAGAGGCGTCAAATATGTCACCTATATCAAATATGCTCAAGTACCGAATGGTACATCAAGCGCGAAAACTATCTCAATAGTCAATCTACCAAGTGCGGAGTATCTTTATTTTCAGATGTCTGAAGCGCAGTATGCAAAGTTCAATGACGAGGAAAGTAAAGTGGATATCGCGACTTATATGAAAGAAAACAAGTTGGACTATGACATGTCCAATGTCATTGCCTTGATCGAAGAAGGCAGCAATGAGAACGGGAAATTATATGACGTGTATTTTCCCTTCAAACGCAAATAGCTCAATAACATGTGCGATTTATCCTCGCGTCAGACCAGTTAACTTTCTTTCTATAGAATCATTAGATAAACCTTGCAAGCCAATAAAGCAGATCTGGTGGAAACACTTAATCCGCTTTATTTTTGATTATGATTCGCAATTAAGAATTTCAAGAGAAAATGATATTATATATATTCTATATTAAAAGAAAAAAAACATCTTCAACGTTTTCCCAGTTCAAATTAGGATTTATTTAATTATTATAATCTATTGATTAATTCAATATAACTTTGATAGTTGGGACCAGCTATAAACACTTTTGTAAAGACAGAAAAAAAAGGCGCTATGCACGATGCATTCAGCGTCTATAAATTAATTTGGGTATTACTTCATCTACTTCGTTTTACAAACTGCATAATTGAAAAACAAACTAACTCTTTTTTTGATTTTTTTCGATTTCGGATATCTTTTTCTTTAGTTCTATCTGATTCACAATCATGGTATCGATTTTCTGATGTAGATCTTCTAAAATAAGTTCTGTTTTCAAATCGACCTTATAGTCGTTTTCCGATCTAATCCGATCTTTGGCATCTTGCCTGTTTTGACTCATCATGATAATTGGTGCTTGTAAAGCAGCAATACATGATAAAATCAAATTCAGGAGAATGAATGGAAATGGATCGATAGAATTTATTAATGCTATTGAGTTTACTGCAATCCATATCATAAGAATTACAAGAAATGTGATGATGAACTTCCAACTTCCTGCAACCGTTGCAACCTTATCGGAAACTTTTTCCCCTAAAGTCAATTGGTCTTGATCGAGCTGATTGATGTTTTCGGATACTTTCTTGTCAAGCAACAGATGCATTGCTTCCTCTTCACTGGCGATTTTTTCGAGATCGCTTTTTTTAACCAATTGTTTCAACAAATCGATATTTTTGATGTTCTTGCTCATAAATTGCTCCTTTCACGCTTTCTTTGGCCAATTGATGACCTTGATTTTCTTTGGCGTATGCTCTCAACTGAATTATACAACTTATGTTGATGATGGTAAACCGGCAATGCAATATTTGTTTCATAAGCTCTTGAGCAAATCGTTTTCAAGATTTGCACAGATAATGTATAATTTGTTCAAAGAAAGAAGGTGCAAACCATGAATATAAGAAAAATATTGTTTATAGCTATCGCTAGTTTGTCAATGTTTCTTGTAGCTTGCGATCAATTGACAACTACTACAACAACAACCTCCCAAACAGCTTCGATGTCAGCTAGCGCTACTTCAACAACTGTTGATACAACTTTCACCACGACTATTGCTTCGCAATCGACAGATATGACTTCAACGGATACAACAATTGAGGCTACAACTTCCATGACTACTACAGCTTCAACAACGACCGGCGTGACCACTTCCACAGTGGTGATGACCACGACAACTTCTACTCCAGTTACGACGACTACTACAGTCTCGACTTTGCGAGTATTTACTCTCTCCGAGCTTGCAACCTATACCGGAAGTAATGGATCCACTGCATATATGGCGATAAACGGTATCGTCTATGATGTCACCCATGCGGAAAACTTCAGTAATGGCAGGCATGAAGGCATGCAACTTGGCGGGACAGATGCCACTTTAGCATTTGCTAGCAGCCCGCATCCTGAATCAATTCTTAGCACGCTCACAATCGTTGGCACTTTGGCTGACTGATTCCAATCATTTTCTAAAGTGGGAATGTTGACTTTCATCGACTTGAATATAGATATATTTTTGCTGATATATAGAGATTCAACATATCGCATTCTGGTTAACTATGAACGCGGAAACATCCTGAATAAGTATTTGTTTTTGTCCATCGGATAATTCTTGGAATGAAACCGATGGACTTTTGTTTTCACAATGAATTTTATTGCTTTTAATCTTCCTTCAAGCTATAATTAAGTAAGCGTTTACTTTACATATTTTGGAGGAAAAAATGATTAACAGCTTTAGCGATGCAATTGCATTTATCAAGACAAACAAAATCGAAATGATTGATTTCAAGATGGTTGATTTGGATGGCAGATGGCGTCATCTGACGATTCCTTCGGCCAATTTCAAGGAAAGCGTGTTTGAATATGGCATCGGGTTCGATGCTTCAAACTATGGGTATGCACCTGTAGAAAACTCTGATATGGTACTTATCCCAGATATTTCGACAATGGCTATCGATCCATTCACCAAAGTTGCAACCGTAAATATGATTGGCGATGTGCAAGTGATTGGCAAAGAGAACAAACCATTCGACCAGTATCCGAGAAATGTCTGTAAAAGTGCGCTTAATTACATGAAAGATAAAGGTATTGCAGACCAGATGATTATCGGTCCGGAATTTGAATTCCATATTTTCAATAACGTATCTTTCGAAGTCAAACCCAACAGTGTGTCCTATCGTCTTGATACTTCCCAAGCCGCTTGGAATACAGGAAGAATAGCAGCTGACAATAATGGTTACCAGGTCAATCCCAAAAGTGGTTACCACGCAGACCTTCCCAACGATATCAATTACGATCTTCGCAGCCAAATCTGTCTGATGTTAAATGACTGGAACATACCCGTGAAATATCATCATCATGAAGTTGGCGGATCCGGTCAACTTGAAATCGAAGTCGAGCTTGGTGAAATGATGAAAATGGCAGATGATACGATGGTTGTGAAATACATCGTCAAGAATGCAGCTGCCGAGGCGGGAAAAACAGCCACTTTTATGCCAAAACCTTTAAACAATGAAGCTGGAAACGGCATGCATGTCCATATGCTGCTTATGAAAGAGGGCAAACCCCTTTTCTATGATGAGAACGGTTATTCACAACTGAGCGAGACCGCTCATTATTTTATTGGCGGGATATTGAAACATATCGCCTCACTTTGTGCTTTCACCAATCCTTCCACCAATTCTTACAGAAGACTTGTTCCCGGATTCGAGGCTCCGGTCACAATCGGGTATGCCACAGCCAACAGAAGTGCTGTGATCAGGATCCCGGCTTATGCCAAATCACCGGCATTAAAACGCTTCGAACTTAGAAATCCGGATGCAACCTGCAATCCATACTATGCCTATTCAGCGATCTTGATGGCGGGAATCGATGGGATTGAGAACAAAATCGATCCGAAAGATTACAACTGGGGACCTTTTGATTTCAACTTGTATAAACTGAGTCGTCAAGAACAAGAAAAAATCGAATCTTTGCCCAAAACTTTGGAAGAAGCAATGGATGCTTTGGAAAACGACCATGATTACCTTACAAAAGGTGGCGTTTTTCCCAAAAAACTGCTTTCAGTCTGGGTTGAGAAAAAAAGAACGGAAGCCGGAGAAATCAACGAAGTTCCCCATCCGGCAGAATTCAAGAAATATTACGATTTTTAATTTTACCTGCATTATGCAAAAAACCATCATCGATGGTTTTTTCTTTATTCTCATGTATGCCATTGTCCATAAAGACAGATTGGCATATAATATTCTTTGAGACTTGCTCAACAAATTTCTTTTATTATTACTGATTGGAGTGAACACCACGAAGAAGTACGCCAACAAAAAAACAATATTGCTTTTTTTTATCATCGCTCATCTTGCCTATCTGGCAATGTCTTTCACTTTGCCTTTGATTCAGAAAGGAATGAGTGTCAGGCTGTTCGACCTCAATATGTTTCAGGGCTATGATCTCCAATATGCAACGACTTTTGTCAACGAGATAACTCCCCTGGGAAGAACAATCTATTTTTATGCCCAGTTTCCGCTCGATCTGATCTATCCTCTAGCTGTTTCGATTTTCTTTTGTCTGTTTTTCTACCATCAGACAAAAAACAAAAAACTTGCACTTATGGGCTTTTCTTCCATGGTCGTAGATTATACAGAAAATTCTCTAGTTTTCATCATGCTTAACTCGGCATCACTTACTTCAGGTATCGTTATGGCTGCGAGTGTTTCAACGATTATCAAAGGCGTGCTATATCTCATTAATTATGGCTTAACGATCTATTTGTTTGTGAGATTGTTAGTCAGAAACAGACGCAAGTTCAAGCAAGGATAATAAAAAAACAAACCTGGTTGATAGACTTCTTAAAGGTCAATTGTACGAGGTTTGTTTTATTTAATTCATGTTTATTGATATTTACATATTAGTTGTTGGGGCAGATTCCATCATTTCCGTTAGTACCATTGTATTGATTCTTGTTTCCGCCATTACCATTTGATCCTTTGTACTGATTTTTAGTTCCGCCGTTTTCTTGGGTTCCACCTTTTTTGAAACGGTTTCTAATCTGGTTAGCCATATCAGTTCCTAAGCAGTTGAGACGGTCTTTTGAAAACGCACTCAGGTGATGTTCGGAAGCTTCCATCAGAGATGTAAATACTTGTGCTACATCATTAGGAAGATCAACTTGGGCAAGAAACGTTTCGTACATTGCGATGTTTTCGGTTTCAATTTCAATTCCGGTTGCCAGGGCGCCAGAAAGCGAATCGGGTACGATGACATTATCCTGAGCAGTGTTTTCCGGAATAGCAAAGCCATAAGTTTCGAATAGTGCTACTAGCAGGTCGATATGAGTTTGTTCTTTGTAGACGATGTTAGCAAACGGTTTTACTGCGCCAAAAGTATCGATGATTGTCTGATATTCTGCCTGGGCAAGATATTCGTCCTGGATAGCGTATGTCAGCA
This sequence comes from uncultured Candidatus Izemoplasmatales bacterium, assembly GCA_964459895.1. Taxonomy (GTDB): domain Bacteria; phylum Bacillota_I; class Bacilli_A; order Izemoplasmatales; family Hujiaoplasmataceae; genus JAAYZB01. The sequence continues at coordinate 35,733 of CAYWOK010000009.1, read as the reverse complement.
TTTCTTCCAATGTGTATCCATCCTCAGACAATGTGACAAGTGAAAGTTGATCTGAGGTGACTTGATCGTAAACGCTTTGTGCGTTGACGTTTAAAGCTGTAACTCCCAGCCCGCCGACTGTGACAAGGCCTGTCACGAGCAAAGCTTTCAATAGATGTTTTTTCATTTGATAAATCCTCCTCTTTGGTTTCATGGAAGATATACGGATAATAATTGCCTATTATTGGGATTATTTGAAACTTCACAGATTCATCATAATAGCCTTGTGGCGCTTTGAATCAAAGGTCTATCTTCAAGAACGATATCCTCGATTGTTTTTCAATTTTTTACGTAATTTCTATTTCTTTCAACTGGGAAATATCCTTCTTTTTCTCTGTTCTTGTCTTGAAAGGACGAGAAATTGGTGTTATCATTATCCAGTATGAAATGTTAGTAATACATTAGTTATAAAATATAACATTAATTCGAACACCTACACATGATGGAGGGTAAAATGACAGACACAAAAGAGAGACTATCTGTTAAACAAGGGTTTAAAAACGTCGTATTGCTGGGACTTGTCAGCCTTTTTATCGATTTGTCGACAGAAATGGTCTATCCTTTGGTAACAATCTATCTTTCAACTTTCGCATCTGTGGCGATAATTGGCGTCATCGAGGGTCTCGCTGAAAGCGTGGCAGCGATTCTGAAAAGCTATTCAGGATATATCGGAGACAAGTTCAGCAACAAGAAAACGCTCGCCTTCATTGGCTATTCCAGTGCTATCATCTATAAAATCCTGTTGTTTTTTTCTTTCAGTTGGGTCGGAATATTGCTCGCAAAATTAGTAGACAGAATCGGTAAGGGCATCAGGACCGCTCCGCGGGATGCACTCGTTGCCCAAAGCGCAGAAGCGACTCTTGGCAAAGCTTTCGGATTGCACAAGACACTTGACATGTTCGGTTCTGCATTGGGAATTGCCTTCGCGCTCTTTCTATTTAATCTTTTAGTCAATGATTTTGATGCGATTGCTGATGTCACGGCCTTTAAAAAGATATTCTTGTTATCGATAATTCCGGCGCTTGTTGGTCTCTTTTGCCTACTTTTTGTCAAAGAAGTCAAAAATCATCGCGACAATCTGAAAAAATTCACTTTAAAGGGACTTCATCTCGACAAAAGGGTTATCATGTATCTGGTTGTCGTATTGCTTTTTTCCATCGGCAATTCCAGCAATGCTTTTCTGGTATTGAGGGTTGCGAGTTTAGGTTTCACGACCGTCGACGTCTTGTTGCTATATCTTGTTTATAACCTGGTTTCTTCAATCGTTTCTTATCCACTAGGAAAATTGTCGGACAGAATCCAGAGACGTCATCTGGTTATCCCTGCCTATTTGCTTTATTCCATTACCTATTTTGGCATCGCTTTTCTTGAAACGAAAACGTGGCTGTACATCTTATTTGGACTCTACGGTGTATTCCAGGCTTTGATTGCCGGAGCAGAAAAAGCCTATATCTCGGAAAACTCTCCCAAGGATTTCAAAGGGACGATTATGGGTCTGTACGGGACCGCTCAAGGCCTAGGACTATTAATTGCATCTTTTGCAGCAGGAGCAATCTGGAGTTTTGTCGGCATCAGATACACTTTCGCCTTTGGTGGACTAATGGGACTCTTAGCTGCTATTGGACTAATATTCGTTTTTAACATGAAACCTGCCAAAAGAAAAGAAAACATTTGAGTAGGACGAATTGAGATCCTGCGAACAATTATAATGATATATTTGGTGCTGGATTCACACAAAAATAACGATGAATATAAATAGAAAGCAGGACGTCATGTCCTGCTTTCTATATTAAAAGGAGAAAGAAATTAGAAATCTATCAGATAAATCGTCAGCAATGTCTTTTTTGGGGAGTAAAATGACATCGCCTACAAGAAGGAATTACAAAATGACCAAGGAGAATACGAGAAACACTTGCGTTATTGAAAATAGAAATATATTTTCTTTGGCACCTAAAAAAGTATTGTTACAGTTACATGATACACTTTGAATTTGTCAATACCGTGAGAATAACATGAGGGTTTGGTGTAATTAAAAAAAAGATTCTTGAATAATCTATAGCTTTTATGTCTCAGTATTTATCTATAACGTGAAAAGGTATAATGATACTTATGATATATCTCGATTAACCTATATGTATCAAAGAAGATTATATGATAAAATTACGTAATTTTTCCCAGAACAATGGCTATGGTGAATTTGGCGATTCGTTTTTGGAAGTCGCTACTTTATTGGCTTGAATCAAAACTTATATTATAGTCTTGAGTATTTTCCTTTGATGACATATTCATGGTGGCAAAAAAACAAAAATTTGAATTTGATTTTGTAAATTCATTACTTTTTTTTGCGAGTTTCAGATTTATAATTAGCACAATTGTGGTATAATGCTACAATATAATAGTATATTATGTGGTTTATTGAGTAAAAAACATTAAAACGCCTGAAAACAAGCGTTTTCAGTGATTTTTTTACAAATCGTATTGAAAGAAACATGTTGTCAAGGTATAATAGGTCATCATTTTTTACATGCTGGGGGGAATCAAATCAAGTGGGAAACTATTATGTTAAACGGGTGTTATCCGCCATTCTTACTCTGTTTTTGATTGCAACAATCACTTTTTTCATGATGCACGCTTTGCCTGGAGGACCTTTTTCCAGAGAAAGAGCTTTGCCGGCTGCGGTTGAGGCCGCTCTAAACGCAAAATACAATTTGGATGCTCCACTTCTCGTCCAGTACACGGACTACATGTGGGGACTAATCAGAGGCGACTTGGGACCTTCCTTCCGTCATTTGGGAAGAACTGTCCAGGCGCTTATAGCTACCGGCTTTCCTATTAGTGCAAGAATCGGGATATTTTCTGTCTTGGCAATTTTGATTGTAGGAATGCCACTTGGCATTATTTCTGCTTTGAAGCAGAACAAGCCAGCTGATTACATGGTCATGTTTTTGGCGACTTTGGGCGTTACGGTACCCTCGTTTGTAATCGCTACAGTTTTCTTATATATTTTCGCAGGATTGTTAGGCTGGGTTCCGTCTTTTGGACTTACCAAAGCATCTTCATATATCGGGCCCGTCATTGCCTTGTCCGGTTATTCACTTTCATTCGTGACGAGGCTGACCAGATCGAGCATGTTGGAGGTTTTGAGCCAGGATTATATCCGTACTGCAAGAGCAAATGGTATCCCCGAATGGAAAGTATTGTATAAACACGCACTGAAAAACGCCTTGATTCCCGTTGTCACCTATGTTGGTCCGATGATAGCGGCGATTTTGACGGGATCCTTCGTTGTGGAAAGAATTTTCTCTATCGGTGGCATCGGTCGATATTTTGTCGACAGTGTCGGGACAAGAGATTACACAATGATTATGGGAATAACCATTTTCTATGCTGCAATCTATGTCGTCATGGTATTGTTAGTTGACATCGCCTATTCTTTCATCGATCCACGAATCAGATTAGGCAAGAAGTTGGAGGACTAACAAGATGACAAAAAAAGACTTTGAGTTCATTGACAGCTCAAAAAAACTTGATAAAGAGCAGATTCGTCCTAGCCTCAAATATTGGGAGGACGTCTGGAGACGGCTCAGAAAAAACAAATTGGCTGTAGTCGGGATAATAGGCATAATCCTGATTACCTTGACAGCGATATTCGGACCGTTTTTAACGAAATATACTTACTATGAACAAAGAAACGAATTTATCAACACGCCTCCGATTCTACAGATATATCAAATCGAAGACGATGCCTATGTCTATTTGACCAAACAATATTACCTTTTATTAGTGTCTGCAAAGGGAGAACTTCTGGAAAGATTGGATGAGACTTCATCCGATAACGTTGCAAAGCTAAAGACTTATGATTACCAAGGCGAGGAAATCTTGATTAATTATTCCTATAAGTCCAGTACTGACCCTGCCTACAAAAATATTGACTTCAGCGTTACTTATAATGGCGTTGAATCCTTTGAAAAAACGAAATCTGTCTGGAATAGTTCATATCCTTTCGGATCGGATACTTTGGGCAGAGACGTCATGACAAGAGTTATGTACGGTGCAAGAATCTCGCTTACGGTCGCATTGGTCGCAACTCTCGTCAATCTATTAATCGGTGTTACTTTCGGGGCTATTTCCGGACTTGAAGGCGGCAAACTTGACAATGTGATGATGAGAATCGTCGACATCATCAACTCGATTCCATTATTGTTATATGTTATTTTATTGATGGTATGGTTAAACGATAGAGGATTATGGACGATTATCATCACCTTGGGATCAGTTTACTGGGTCGGGATGGCAAGGCTCGTCCGAGGGCAGGTACTGAGTTTAAAGAACCAGGAATTTGTGCTTGCTGCCAGAATGCTCGGAGTGTCCAAAGCAAAAATCATTTATAGACATCTAATTCCGAATGCCATGGGATCAATCATCGTCGCTATGACGATGATGATACCAACAGCAGTATTCACCGAATCTTTCCTTAGTTTCATCGGACTTGGTGTTTCTGCCCCGCAGGCTTCATGGGGAACACTTGCGAGTGATGCTTTGGGTGGACTGACAAGTTTTCCATATCAGTTGTTTTTCCCCGCATTTGCGATCGCACTTACCATGCTCGCGTTCAATTTCTTGGGCGATGGGCTAAGAACAGCGCTTGATCCGCGACTGAGGAAGGGGTAGGCCATGAGTATATTACTGGAAGTTAAAAATCTGCATACATCATTCTTTACCCACCAAGGCGAGGTCAAAGCCGTTCGCGGATTATCCTTCATATTGGAACACGGTGAGATTATGGGTATTGTTGGCGAATCAGGAAGCGGCAAAAGCGTATCATCAATGTCGCTAATCGGATTGGTCGACGAACCTGGAAAAATAATTCAAGGAAGCGTATTATTCGGAGGTAAGGAACTTATCGGACTTCCAAAAAAAGAACTTGAAGATATCAGAGGCAAAGAAATCTCAATGATTTTCCAAGATCCGATGACTTCGCTCAATCCGGTTTTCCGAATCGGGTCGCAAATCGTCGAGGTCATTATGAGACATACGCAAATTTCAAGGGTTGATGCCGAGAAAAAGGCAGTCGATTTGTTAAAACTCGTCGGAATTCCCGAACCGGAGGACAGGATAAAGAGTTATCCTCATCAATTTTCCGGAGGCATGCGCCAAAGGGCGATGATTGCGATGGCGATCTCATGCGATCCGAAACTGTTGATTGCAGACGAACCGACAACTGCACTTGATGTCACCATCCAGGCACAAATACTAGAATTGATGCGCGATTTGAATAAGAAGTTGAATACATCGGTTATCCTTATTACTCATGATTTAGGCGTAGTTGCGGAAACCTGTGACAAAGTCATCGTCATGTATGGCGGGATGGTCATGGAAAATGCGTCTGTGCTCGAATTGTTCGACAACCCTCAGCATCCGTATACAAGAGGCTTAATGAAGTCGGTTCCAAAAGATGTAACCGGAACAAGAACGAGGCTTGAGCCAATTGCAGGAACACCTCCGGATTTGTTGAAACCTCCACCTGGATGTCCGTTTTCTCCTAGGTGTCCGCACACGATGGAAATCTGTATTCAAGAGGCAGCACCACTATTTAAAATTACTGATACGCAATCCGCTTCCTGCTGGTTGCACCATCTTGACGCTCCCTCCGTACTTAACTATCTGAAGACAACTGAGGAGGTAGACTCATGAGCGAAGAGAGAATACCTTTGCTAGAGGTAAGAAACCTAAAAAAATATTTCGTGTCAGGTTCAAAATTAACCGGCAGGAAAGTGCTCGCTGCAGTCGATGGAATTGACTTTGTGATTTTCAAAGGAGAGACTTTCGGACTTGTCGGGGAATCAGGATGTGGTAAAACCACTGCCGGAAGGACAATCTGCCGTCTGTATAATCCTACAGCCGGAGAAATCATTTTTGATGGCGAAGACGTTGCCAAATTACCAGAAAGATATCTGAAGAAATTTCGCAAACGTGTGCAAATGATTTTTCAGGACCCATATGCGTCCCTGAACACCAGAATGACAGTCACCGACATCATCTCCGAAGGTTTGGAAGCGAACAGAATGCTATCTGGAGAAGCAGCAAAGACAAGAATCTATGAGCTTTTGGATCTTGTCGGCTTGAAACGTGAACACGCAAGTCGCTATCCGCACGAATTTTCAGGCGGACAAAGACAAAGAATCGGAATCGCCAGAACTTTGGCTGTGGAACCTGAATTAATCATCTGCGATGAACCGATTTCCGCGCTCGATGTTTCGATCCAGGCTCAAGTCGTCAACATGCTGGAAGATTTGCAAAAAGAATTTGGACTAACTTATCTATTTATCGCCCACGACCTGTCGATGGTAAGACATATTTCCGACAGAATCGGAGTCATGTACCTTGGCAAAATGATGGAAGTCGCTGATAGCGACGAATTATACATCCACCCGTATCATCCGTACACGCAATCATTGCTTTCGGCAATACCTGTTCCTGATCCAAGAGAAAATGCCAAGAACAAGCGGATTGTTTTGGAGGGTGAAATCATGAGTCCGATCAATCCCAAACCGGGATGCCGCTTCGCACCAAGATGTCGCTATGCCAAGGACATTTGTCGCACAGAAACACCTGTTTTACGAGAAATAACCAAAGATCACACGATTTCATGCCATTTGGCAGAGGAAATCAATTCAGGGATTTAAACACTTAGGTGGTTAAATTATAAAAAAAAAGAAGGGAAGAGAAGAAATGAAGAAACTGTTTTTAGCTATTTTGGCTATTGGCCTCGCCTTTTCATTCGCCGCTTGTCAGGGAACATCCGAAGAAGGCGTTTTGAATTGGAATATCGGTGCTGAGCCACTAACAATCGACCCAACCTTGAATGGCGCATCTGATGGCGGAGACGTCATCAACCAGACATTTGAAGGCTTGGTTCGTGAAAAAGAAGGGGTTATCTATCCTGGAATCGCTGAATCATGGGAAACTTCAGCTGATGGTCTAACTGTCACATTCACTTTGAGAGATTCAAAATGGAGTGATGGAACAGACTTGACTGCAGACGATTTTGTGTACTCTTTCAAAAGAGGAATGGATCCTGCAACAGCATCTGAATATGCTTGGATTTGGGAATACACTAACATCGTAGGCTCAATGGAAGCTGTTTATGACGGCGGATCGCTTGACGACGTAGGCGTTGAAGCGACAGATGACAATACTCTTGTTATCACGCTTAAACAACCAACATTGTATTTTGTCAGTTTGATGTCCTTCTACCACTTCATGCCGGTAAAACAAGCTGCAGTTGAAGCAGTCGGATACGAAGAAGGCCTTTGGGCATCTTCACCAACAGTAGTGGTCTCGAATGGACCATTTGTACTGACTGAATACACCATCGGTGAAGGCTTAGTTCTCGAAAAGAACGACAACTACTGGAATAAGAACGAGACTCATCTGAGCAAGATTATCGGTAAATTTATCGATGACTCGCAAACTGCATACAATGGTTATGTAGCCGGCGAATTAGATGTTATTCCCGATGTTCCGCCAGCACTTGTCACTACTTTGATTGCCGAGAATGAAGATTTTTATGTCTTTGCATTGTTCGGAACTTATTATTACAACTTCAATCTTGAGAAACCAGAATGGCAAAACGTCAAGCTCAGAAGAGCAATGGCTTATGCTATCAATCGCGAAGTAATTTGCGAGACATTGGGCTCAGGACAAATTCCGGCTGCCGGATTCGTACCTCCGGGAATGCTTGACAACAACGGTTTGGATTTCGCAGAAATGGCTGGACTTTACGGAACAGCTCCTGACGATGCCAATTTCGCTTTGGCTGTAACGCTATTTGCTGAGGCAGCTGATGAAATGGGTTACACCGTTGAAGAACTGCAAGATTTGCTATCCACCAAAATACTCATGTACAATACTTCACTAGCCCATCAGGCTGTTGCGGAACTTGTTCAAGAGTCATGGCGTCAAGTTCTTGGTATTGAAATGACTTTGCAAAACCAAGAATGGGGAATCTTCCAAGACACCCGCAGAGATGGTCTATATGACATCGCTCGTGGCGGCTGGCTGACAGACTTCATGGATCCTGCTGGAATGTTGGCAATTTTCTTTACCGACAACGGCTACAACGATCCAAATTACAGCAATGCAACTTATGATTTGTTGTTGACAGAAGCACAAGAAGCTTCTTCTGCAGCAATCCACTTCAACAAATTGTATCAAGCGCAAGCCGTTCTTATGAATGACATGCCGATCGTCCCAGTTTATCACTATTCCGATATCATGATGGTAAAAGATTATGTAGTTGGCTGGAGCAGATCAGTTCTAGGTTCAATCGACTTGTCACAAGCAGAGATTGTAACCCCAGAAGAATAATTTACAAAATATTTAGAAAAACTCTCCCAAAAAAGGTTTCGACCTCCATTTGGAGAGTTTTTTTTATGGAATTGTTTTCTGAGGCCGGAATAAGGTGTATAATAAATTATCTAAGGATAGGGGGTAGTGATTAATGAGCATTTTTTATATGAAACAAAAGGCATTTTCTTTCAAGGACAAATACAAGGTCTTAGATGCTGCTCAAAACCAACTTTACCATTGCGCGGGGCATTTCTTTTCCATCACAAGGAAAAAAGAACTTTACGAGTCAAAGACAAACAAGCACTTATATACCTTGAAACGCAAACTTCTCAGTTTTTTGCCAAAATATGAACTGAGCGATCCCGAAGGGTCGGTTGTAGCGACGATCCGTAAGAAAATAGCCTTGTTGAAGCACAAGATCGATATTTCCAGTTCGATGGGCGATTTTGTGATCGAAGGAGATTTTTCCGCCCATAATTTTGCCGTTTTGGAAAACGGAAAAGAAATCGTAACCGTCCACAAAAAGTGGGTATCCTGGGGCGATAGCTATGAAATCACGATCAGTGACGACACAAAGATTCCTTTCTTCTTGGGTCTTGTCGTTATGATTGACGATTGTTTGCACAGCAGAAAAAACAGGAACCGAATCTAAGATAATTGAAAAAAAAGCCATTTGGAGAATTGACCAAATGGCTTTTTTATCTGCTTATTTTGAAAAGACAATGCTTGTCAGCGATTCTTTGAAAGATGTGGGCATTACCAATACTTTCTTCATTTACGGTTCCGTCTTTCAAAGTCAGTTTCAAAAACATTCTTACCAAGCATCAGCGTTTTTTTCCGCCACCTTTTTGGCAACATCGACAGATCTGTTTTTAGTTCATCTATTTTCGCTGAATATTGATTTATAAAGGCATCCTCCAGGAGATGACAGTTTTGAGAAAATGCTTTTAATTGTTGTTTTGTGGGACTGCTTGCTAATAATAGCTTGTTTTCTTCGATGAATCGTTTCTGCAGTATGCCCAGTTCCTGTTTATATGCTGTTTCGTCAATCAACCCGGCATAGATGGCACGGTGCAGAAACTCGCGTTTCAGCCAATAATTCAGGGATTCTTTTTCATCTTTATAGACTGGTGGGATGTCAATCCCGAAATATGTCGGCAAGTATAATGAGAGGCATGGCGTAGACGAACCGGTCAGCCAGATTGTCTGAGAGTTGTTTTCGTTATCGACGATCATGCTGGAAGTCGTGTGATCACCAAGCAATGAATAATGCATGCAAACACTCTTCATGCTTCCCTTGCTATATAGCTTTGATGCATCATGTGAATCGTGGCTTTGGAGTATGGCTATAATATCAGAGACTGTCAGATGTGCTGTATTTTCTATGCTGTCCCTAACACAAGTCTGTCGGTTTTTCGAACGGGAAAAATAAGTGAATATCGGTTCTGTGTGACTTTTCCTAAAATTGGTTTCATTTGTTCCCGAGGAAAAATCAAAATTATTTTCCAAAGAAAGCCGGTTGCTGATATTGGCTTGGCTCCTTATTGACTTCACTATCCATTCTTTACCTGAGGTCTCGAGAATATAGGCAGAGTCTTTGTCTGCGACGAGAAACGAGTTATCATAATAAAAATGTTTGTCGAAGCCGCAGTTTCCTCCTTGTCCGTATTTTTTGAGAAAGAAGATAATTGTGTCGACCGCGTCTTTGGCAGTAGCTGCTTTTTCCAGGGCGAGTCGCAAAAGGTCCATTCCCAAAAGTCCGGTTTTTTTCTTTCCCGAACTATCAGTAAATACAGCTTCATTGCCAATCATCACCGATTTTTCATTGATTCCCATTTCCGCGCCCCACATCCAGCTTGGCTTAACAAGCAACATCGCAAACGCATCAAATTGCTCTTCAATATCTATATATGTACAATGCTTTGGCGAAATGCCTGTTTGCTTTGTTCGCGGAATGAAAACTGTCAAGTTGGGCTCGTTAGGACTCCGGTCACTATTTTTGCCAAATATGGTTCCTAATTCATTGAATTTAATCAAAGTATCACACATAATTTTCCCCCTTTATTTATTATAAGTTGTCTTATTCAGTTTAGTCTCGAATCGAATAAATGTCAAGATTTGGGAAAATTATCGTTCTCCAAAATCAAATAAAAAAATATTTATAAAAAAAAATAAAAAAATACTTGACATCATATGCTATGTATTGTATAGTATTACGTGTAAGGTAGTATTACGTGTAAGGTAGTATTACGTGTAAGGAGGGTTTACTTTGGATAGTCAACTAAAAAAAGGGTTTTTGGAAACACTGGTGCTCGCTTCGCTAAAGTATGAGGATTCATACGGCTATAAAATCATCCAGGATGTATCGCAGGTAGTCGACATCTCCGAATCGACGATGTATCCGATCTTGAAACGGCTCGAGCAGCAGAAATTAGTAAGGACATACAACACCGAATTCAATTCGCGGATTCGCAAGTACTTCAAGATCACTAGCTCGGGAGAATCAAGACTCAGTGAAACGCAAAACGAATTTAGACAGCTTAAAAAAATCTATGATTATATATTAAGGTAGGGATGGATTATGAGAAAAAGAGAATTTTTGGATAAATTAAGAACAAATTTACAAACTGTCAGAAAAACCGAGTCTGAGGAGATACTCAGTTACTATGACGAGATTATTCAGGATGCTGTCGACAATGGGGAGAACGAATCGGAGTTCATATCTAAACTCGGAAGCATAGACGAAATCGTTGAAACGATCCGGAAAGACGTAGACTTCGTCCAAAAACTAAAAGAAAGACGCGATACTACTTTGATGGCAGCCATCAACACCACAGCAAAAATACTGGGATATTCAATTTTCGCTTTGGTAACCTTCATCATCGTAGTAACCGGAGCTTCATTTGTGATTTCAGGATTGTCAACCGTCATTTATTCAGGCATCATTCTGGCGGTCTCTGAGGGTGAAGCAGTAAACTTGATTATGATGCGACTAGGAAACATCGTGTTGGGATTTGGACTAGTACTGTTCGCAATCGGAGTACTCAAATGGTATTTCAAAGTTTCCAAAAAAACAGTCAAGAAATTACTTCAAGAAGTGCAAAAGCGTTTAAAAAAGGAGGAACAGAAAAATGTATAAATTAATTAAAGTTGGTTTAGTTTTGATCATCATCGGTTTTATCGCCTCAGTCGGATTTGGGCTTGTCTCGGGAGCGTCATTCAACAGCTATTTCGGCGATGAGGACTTCACATATGTGGAAAAAACATACGCAGCTGATGATTTTACCGGATTCGATTTCAACTTGGCTAACAAAGCGGTTATCATCTTGCCGTCGGAAACCGGGAATATTGATATCAAATACTATGATTCCGATCTCAATTGGATCGAAGTGGACGAAACTGGAAGTGAACTTGTTCTGCAAAGCGAAAACGAATGGTATTCTAATCTGGTAGTCAGCTTCAATTTAATTAGTATATCGAAATACGCTGATTTTTACCTCTATATTCCTGTAACTGAAAAATATGACATCACGATTGATACAGCAAACGGAGCCGTGACATTGGACGATTATCTTGTGGCAGGCAATCTCTACCTAACTACTTCTAATGGAGCCATCACCTTAACAAATGTAGAAAGCGATGGAGCTATTGACTTAACAACTTCAAACGGGAGAATCACATTGACTAATGTCGAAACTCCTGATGAGATTTCAGCAGATTCAAGAAATGGTAGAATCGTTTTGGAAAATGTGAATGCTCTGGCAATCGATGCCGAGACTTCAAATGGATCCATTATTGGTTCGGGTCTGGAGACATCGAATATTGATGCACACACATCAAATGGAAACATTGAACTTTCGATCATCGGCAGTTTTGCGGATTATCATCTCCGGATGACAACAAGCAATGGCAGCTACTATCTGAATGATCATAAAGTAAGCACGAATAACTATAACACTGACAAGAACAACGAACTTCTTCTTGATACTAGCAACGGGAACATCGAAGTCAACTTCTCATCATAGGAGCACATTATGTGCTCCTTTTTTTACCTCAAATATGTAAGTAATCAAGATAATAGTATAATATATTATATGTAATAATAAGTTCAGCATCAATCTTCTGAAAATTATCGGAAAGGAAAATTTAAGATGAATGACAAAATCAAATGCGACTGTCAACTGCTTGTAGAAGGATTTGACTGGGGACCATCGATTACTTGTATCATTTTGAAATCCGACAAATTTGTTAAGGTGGATCCAATCGATCCAGATCTTTTCAAAGTATCAATCAAAAAACAAAATGTGTTTCATGAAATCACGTTGAAATCGGCAAAGATCAGTGATGGAGAAATTTGGCTGTATCCTCAAAGCCACCCAACTTTCGGATTCCTTTCTCCGATGACATACAGTCATCAAACCAATAGAAACCAATTTTTGGAATCAACAGAGATATCAGTGGAAATTAAGAAGAACATCAAGATAAAAGGAGGAACCATTAGCGGTTTTGAAATGCCCATGCAAGGCGATTACCTGATTCCTTCAGTCGACAAGTTTTCACATGAAAAATATCATTTTGACCGACAGATTGTGATGCGTTATTCTCTTTATGAACCGGAAGAAAAAACCAACATGCCACTTGTCATCTGGCTTCATGGTGCAGGAGAAGGCGGAATAGATAATCGAGTGCTTTTGCTAGGAAATCCCGTGACAAGACTTATTGAACCAAATGTGCAAAATATTTTCGGAGGCGCATGCATACTCGTGCCTCAATGTCCGACTTTCTGGATGGATGACGGACATGGAGTCTATACGAAAAACGGCTTATCGATATATCATAAAGCTTTACGTGGTTTGATTGAAAAAGTTGTATTCAAAAATAAAAAGATTGACAAACAACGAATCTACCTTGGAGGCTGTTCAAACGGAGGGTACATGGTTATAAACATGTTGCTGCATTATCCAGAGTATTTCGCAGCAGCTTTTCCTGTTTGTGAAGCATATTATGACAAGTGGCTTCAAGATGCAGACATTCAACTCCTGAAGCAAATACCGCTGTGGTTCACGCATGCCCTAGACGATCAAATCGTTGCCATTGAAAATTTTACCAAGGCAACTTATAACAGACTTATTTTCGCAGGTGGAAGAGATATTCATTTGTCAGCCTTTGACAATGTTGTCGACTATTCGTCTATATATTGTGGAGCAGAAGGAAAACCATATATATACAACAGTCATTGGTCGTGGATCTATTCTCTGAACAACCAGTGTAAAGAAATGATAAATAATACTGAAACGAGTATGTTTGAATGGTTGTTCGCCCACAGAAAATCGTTCTAGTATTTTTATCGCGACCGCACTTTATGCAATAAAACAAAAAAATACTTGCATTTCAAAAACTGATGTGTAATAATAGGTACTGTGTTATACATGGTACCGAAACTCTCATGTAATCAATTCAACTTATTCTTTGCAAAACGTGTGATGATATCTTGTTATTCGCAAATTAATTTGATTTGAAAGTATCGCGATATGGTGTATAATGTAATATGGAAAAAGACGGGTGACTCATGATGATTTTTATGGACGTCGGAACAGAAAAATATAAAAGAACATTTGCAGACTTCATCAAAAAATATCGAATTATTTTAATTGCCATTCTGGTGATTGTTTTGTATATCTTTATCAAGGATATTGTCACTCAACGAGACATCATGGTTTATGACACGAATCTTGAATATTTATACACTGTCGACACCAACAAAGGCAAAACGATCCGTTACGCTCCGAATGTCGATGTTCCTGATGGATACGTCATCGTCTGGTACGACAATCCTCAGTTCGAAGGGTTCAGAGTCGGCTTTCCCTATCCAGTCGAAGAAGATGGTGGCCTTTATCCGAAACTTGTCGGCAATTTTTATCGTTTGACTTATGAACCGAATAACGGGGACCATACATCCTATTTTGTTACACGCTATAATGCAATTGTTGAAGAACCTGAACCACCCGTTCGAGATGGATATATCTTTGCCGGATGGTATGAAGAAGACTCATCAACAGTTTTTGTGTTTGACAGAATGCCTTTATATGGCGCAAGGCTTTACGCAAGATGGATTAGAGTTATTGATAATGGTTAATTAAATAGCATCTTCATGACACTCTCGTCTGAAGATGCTTTTTTCTGCTATTGCCTGCATTTTTCTTAATGACTATGAAAAATGATAAAAAAATAGTATCATAGTAATATGAAGTACATCATTTTTTGAAAGAAGGTGACTAAATTGGCAAGGATTGCAAAGTTCAAAATGTTTGTTACAAGCGATATTCATGGCCATTTGTTGCCTGTCGACTATGCCGATGACACTCCCTCAAACGACTCTTTGGCAAATGTTGCCTCAATCATCAAGACATTTCGGACTGAACATTCTGTTTTGCTTGACCTAGGTGATTCCATCCAGGGAAGTCCATTGATGGATTTCCATCAGCTGCATCGGACAAAATTTGAAAACCCCGTCGCTTCATGTCTAAATCTTATGAAATATGACTACTTCATTCCTGGAAATCATGATTTTAATTTTGGCAGAAAATATCTTGAAGATTTTATCCATTCAATCAATGCTCAAACTTTGTGTGCCAATATTCTGTCGTCCGATGGTCAATATGCATTTGGTAAGCCCTATGATATCTTGGAAATCGAACCGGGACTCAAAATTGCCATTATTGGCGTGACTACTCAATACATTCCTAATTGGGAGAGAAAAGAAACAATCAGAAATCTCATTTTTGAAAATGCCTGCCAAGTAGCCAAAGATCTGGTCGAGGAAGTCAAAACCAAACACCAGGTGCAACTTGTCATTGTTGCCTATCACGGTGGTTTTGAAAAAGATTTGACCACATTCTTGCCTTATATTGAAGATACAGGCGAAAACCTCGGCTCCAGAATGTTAGAAAGCATCCCTGACATGGACATACTGATAACCGGCCACCAACATCGGACCATTTGTCAGAAAGTCAGAGATACGATCGTCATCCAACCAATGTTCAATGGCAGGGCTGTCGCCATGATTGATGTCGAGTTCGCAAAAACCGATAAGTGGAAAACAAATTCGATGAATGCTTCGCTGATCGAATCGAAAGATTATCTGCCTGATGACGAAATCTGCTCGATGCTTGAACAAATCGAAAACAGCACAGGAAAATATCTAGATAAAGTTTTGGGACATGTCACAAACAACGATATGGAAATCGAAGATAAATTCCAGGCCAGATTAAAAAAACATAAAATCGTGACTTTGATCAATCAGGTACAGATTGAGAAAACCAACGCAATGATAAGTTGTTGCTCACTGGGAAACCATGTTACCGGTTTTGCCAAAGAAATTACAATCAGAAACATTCTTTCCACCTATGTGTTTCCGAATACGCTTGTCGTCTTGGAAATTGATGGAAACAGCCTTAAAAAAGCTTTGGAGAAAAATGCCGAATATTTTGTGATTGAACAAGGCGAAATCGTTTCTAATCCGAAATACTCCTATCCGAAAAAAGAGCATTATAATTATGACATGTTTGATGGAATTGACTATACGATTGATGTGGCCAAACCTCTAGGGTCCAGGATTACAAGCCTGAAATACAATGGACTCGAAATTCTGCCAACGGACATGTTTACCTTGGCGATGAACAACTACCGCGCCACCGGTGGTGGCGAATTTACCATGTATCGGAACTTGAAAATCGTCAAAGAAGTACAGTCAGACATTGCCACCTTGCTGATAGAATATATCAAAAAGCATAAGTTTATCAGTGTCAAGGATACAGACAATATCATGGTTATAAACTCAAGCAAATCTTGACGCGGGAAACCTCGTCTTTTTTTGCCCCGTTTTTCAGATAATTATGGTCTATATAGGCAAAACATGGTATAATATTCTTTACAATAAAAATCTATTCATATGATATTTTTTTTATCCAGTTGATGAAAACGCTTTAAAGGTGGTATGGTTGCATGGCTGAGGGAATCGTGCTTGCTGGAGGATACTCCTCCAGATTCAAGACAAATAAAATGATGATGGAGCTGGATGGTATTCCGCTAATCAGGCACACAGTCGATAAAATGAGAAAATTCACGACCAAAGTCTACGTCATAACCGGATTTTACCATCAGGACATCAAGGACCTTTTTCTCGATGATGAGGATGTTGAAATCATCAGGAATATGGATTTCGACCAAGGCATGTTTTCTTCCGTGAAAACTGGCGTCGCAAAGACGAACGCAGATTTCTTCATCATTCCCGGCGACTATCCGATTGTATCTGATGCCACCTATGAATTGCTTAACTCATCTTCAGGAAAGGTCCGGGTTCCAGTCTATGCCAATAGGAGAGGACATCCAATCCTGATCGAATCTAGTCTTAAAACAGCTTTGCTGGCAGAGCCTGCCGACTCAAACTTGAAAATCTTTCGCAATCGCTTTGAAGTCAATTACGTTTTGACCGATGATGAGGGCATCATTTGTGATGTTGATACGATGAAAGATTTTTTCTATATCCAGAATAAGGCAAAAGGAGAGAACTGATATGAAAATCAATGAATTTTACCAGCCGATAACTTTGGACGATGCCTACGAAAAACTTGTCGAAAATTCCAATAATCAGGTCATGGGTGGCGGCGCGTGGATGAAACTGTCCGGTGCAAACATCGACACTTTGATCCAACTCGGCAATCTCGGACTAGGAAATATTTCCGAGACACAAGACAAGTTGATTTTCGGAGCGATGGTGTCTTTGCACCAAATTGAGGCAAACAAGACTGTTGGATCCATTTATAATGGCATGCTGAAAAAAGCAATCAATTGCGTCATGGGGATTCAAGTCAGAAACGTCGCCACAATTGGTGGTACGGTCATGGGAAGGTATCCTTTTTCCGACATTTTAACGGCACTATTGACCATGAAGACAAAACTAGTATTTTATAAACGCAAAGAGATAATGCTTGAAGACTACCTGCTAGAGAAAAAACCGGAAAGGGATTTGCTTCTGTTTGTCGAAATCGAAAAAGGAGAAGCCAGAGGCTACTTCAAAAAAGTCGGCAAGACTGCGCTTGATTTTGCCATAGTGAACGTAGCTGTCGCCAACGAAAACGGGAAACTGTCGATTTCTGTTGGTGCGAGACCGGGACTGGCTAGACTATGTCACCAGACAATGGATTATATTAACCAAAATGAACTGTCAGATGAAATAATGCAATCTGCAGCACTCAAGGTTTTAGAGGAACTGGATTTTTCCTCCAACAGCAAGGCCGGTAAAGATTATCGGATGGAACTTGCGAAAGTATATGTATTACGTGGTCTGAGGGCGGTGACTTGTCATGAAGATTAAACTGACTATCAACAACGAAATTAAATATCTTCATGTCGAAAAAGATGAATACTTACTTGACACACTCAGAAGAAACAATTTCCTATCGGTGAGAAGAGGCTGCGACACGACTAACTGCGGTGTCTGCACCGTGCTTCTTGACGGCAAACCCGTGCCATCTTGCTCGGTATTGAGTGCTGTTGCCGGCGGCCATGAAGTGACAACAGTCGAAGGCATCCCGCAAGAAGCTGAAAAACTGGCCACATATTTTGGACTTGAAGGTGCTGATCAATGCGGATATTGCAATCCTTCCATCGCCTTGACCATCTACGCTATGAAGAAAGAACTGATTAATCCCAGTGATGAAGATATCAAAGATTACCTTGTCGGCAATCTCTGCAGGTGTACCGGATACGTTGCCCAGGAAAAGGCAATCAAGAAATATTTGGGTGATAAATCATGAAGATAGTCAACAATATCAATCCTTCCATCGATGGCAAGGGTTTAATGATGGGACGTCACGGCTATACTGATGATTTCGCGGAGAAAGATTCGCTGATAATCAAGATTTTGAGAAGCCCTCATCCCTATGCAAAAATCAAACATATTGATGTCAATAAAGCCAAGGCTCTCACCGGCGTCGAAATGGTGCTTACATACAAAGACTTCCCGAGAATACCCTTCACAAGAGCGGGACAGGGATATCCTGAACCATCACCCCATGACAAGTTTATTCTTGACGAATATGTCAGGCATATCGGTGACGAAGTCGCAATGGTTGCGGCCTTGTCAAATGAAATTTGTCTCGAAGCTTTGAAACTAATCGAAGTCGAGTATGAAGTGCTGGAACCGGTCCTGGATTTCGAAACTGCGTTGGACAATCAAAGCGTCATCCATCCCGAACCCGAAATTCATGAAATGTTTCCGATCGGTTTCGAACCAAAGCGAAACATTGCCGCAAGCTACAACATGCATATCGGCGATGTGGAAAAAACTCTTTCCGAATGTGATGAAGTTGTCGAAGCGAGTTTCTATACTCAGGCTCAGGCACATGCGATGCTAGAACCGCATTCGGTCAATGCAAGACTGGATTTTCAAAACCGGTTGGTGCTCTATTCCACTACGCAAACTCCATTTCACGTCAGAAGGATCCTGTCGCAGACTCTTGGTATCCCTTTGGCGAAAATCAGAGTAATCAAACCGCGAGTCGGAGGCGGGTTTGGCGGTAAACAGGCTCTCCACGGTGAAATGTTCGCAAGTTATGTTACCTGGATGACAAAGAAACCATCCAAGATAGTATATACCAGAAAAGAAGTATATGAATCAACGTATACTAGACATCCGATGCGTATCGACATCAAACTCGGAGCGATGAAAGACGGCACTTTGAAAGCCATTGATTGTTTTGTTTTGTCTGATACCGGAGCTTACGGCGAGCATGCCCTGACCGTATTCATGGTCACCGGGTCCAAAGTGCTCCCCTTATATAACAAAGTCGATTCCGTGAGGTTCGGTGGCGACGTCGTCTATACCAATCACACTCCTGCCGGAGCCTTCAGGGGATATGGAGCGATTCAAGGCAATTTCGCACTTGAATCGGCAGTTGACATGTTATGTGAGAAACTGCAATTTGATCCAATCGAATTCAGGAAAAAGAACATGATGAAAGAAGGCGAGACTTCACCTATTTTTGCGATTATGGGCGAAGGTACCGAAGGAACCGCCATGAACATGGACACCTGCAAACTTGAATTTTGTGTCGCAAGAGGCATGGAATTGATCGATTGGAAAAACAAATACCCTCGTTTCGCGGAAACTGAAGAAAAAATCAGGTCTGTCGGAATGGCACTTGCGATGCAGGGAAGCGGAATACCATATATTGACATGGGATCGGCAACGATCAAACTGAACGATGACGGATTCTACAATTTGATGGTCGGAGCCACCGAAATTGGTCAGGGTAGCGATACCATCCTGGCGCAAATCGCAGCGGAGGAATTGCATACCGAGCTTGACAAAGTCATCATTTATTCGTCCGATACCGACCTGACTCCCTTTGATACGGGGGCATATGCTTCAAGCACCACTTTTGTATCTGGAAACGCAGTTTTGAAAGCAGCCAAAAAACTTAAGGAAATGATGATCGAGGCCTCCGCAAAATTTTTGAATTCCAAACCAGGAGAAATCGAATTCGACGGCGTAACTTTCAGAACCTTTGATGAATCAGCCACGATTTCCTTGAAGGATTTGTCCAATAAACTGACCTACAATCATAACCAGGAACAGCTTTGTGCAACCTCCAGTTATGTCGGTCATAAGTCTCCGCCGCCATTCATGGCAGGATTTGTCGAAATTGAAGTTGACAAACAAACTGGGGAAATAAAAATTGAGAATTATGTATCTGTTGTCGATTGTGGTACCACAATCAACCCGAAGCTGGCTCAAGGCCAAGTTGAAGGCGCAATCGTTCAGGGAATCGGAATGACGATCTATGAAGATGTCATAGTATCCTCAAAGGGCAAACTTATCACCAGCGATTTTCTAAATTATCGGATTCCGACCAGAAAAGAGATCCACAATTTGACTACTGAATTTGCGGATAGCTATGAAGAATCAGGTCCGTTCGGAGCCAAATCCGTGGGTGAGATCGGCATCGACACTCCCCCGGCAGCGATTGCAAACGCGCTCTATAATGCACTTGGAATCAGATTGACAAAATTGCCGATTACTCCGGAAAAAATTCTTAAAGCGATAAAGGAAAAGAGGTAATTATTATGAAAAAATTTACATTGAAACGTTTGAGCGTAATTTTATTCTACGGCTCGATTTGGGGGATTTTGGAAGCTTCTCTCGGATACGTCCTGCATTTTTTGCCGGCACTGATCTCAGGAAGCATCATGTTTCCCCTAGTCACATTCATCTTGTTAAGAGCTTATGCCAACAAAAAATCAAAATCCGATCTTTTATGGATTGCCATGGTTGCGGCGATGATTAAAAGCATCAACCTCTTCATGCCCTCAATCAATATTTGGAAAACGATCAATCCTATGATTTGTATCATACTTGAATCGTTGATGGTGATTGCAGTTGTAAGTCTATTGAACAAGGAAAGCATCGCCAAACGGCTCGTGGCTTTGCCTTTGGCAAGTTTCGGCTGGAATGCGATCTATCTCGCATACCTCGGCGTATCATATCTTATTACTGGGACCTTGGCAAGACAGATTTCAACGCTTGGGGCATTAGGAGACTATTTGTTGATCAATTGTCTGCTGAGCGGTATCTTAGCGACGGGTATCTACTTTATCGGAGTATTGATTGATAAGAAACTATCATACAGATTTGTTGGAAAAGCTTGGCTTTCACTGCCTGCTTTTGCCATCGCTTTAGTTTTGACACTAGTTTTGTAACAGAAGCAGGAGCTGAAAATCGATGGATGGATTTTTTGAACGCATGCTTGAACTCAAGCAAAAAGGCGTTCCTTTGATGTTGGTCACAGCAGTGGCCAAAGAAGGAGCGGGGCCGGTCGATGTCGGCAAAAAGATGGTCGTTACGGAAAATAACGGCGCCTTTGGCACAGTCGGTGGCGGAGCCATCGAATATTACGCACGGGAAAAATGCAAAACGCTGTTGAAAGAAAAAAAGCATCTGCATGAGACATACCTCTTGAGTGAAGGCAAAATCATTCCCGAAACAAAGACTCTCCCCATGGTCTGTGGCGGCAAAGTCACATTATACTATGAATATGTAGGACCAAAGGAATCGGTCTATATCTTCGGAGCGGGGCATGTGGCCAAGGCTTTGGCCAATGTCTTGAAAACCCTCAATTTTCATCTGACGGTGATTGATGACAGGAAGGAAGTAACCGATGCCTTCGAAGGCGCCGATACGATCATCAATCTGCCTTTTGTCGACTATATCGAAAAATACGGAATCGATCCGGGGACAATGGTCGTCGTCTCGACTCCAAGCCACAAATATGATTACCATGTCATCAACAAAATCATCGAAAAAGGCTACAAGCCGAAATACATCGGCATGCTCTGCTCTCCAGATAAGTTGAAGGACTATCTTGAGAAAACCTATGAAACTTATGGAAAAGACATTGATCTGAGTTATTTCTATTCTCCGATTGGCCTCGATACCGGCGGAAACACTCCCGAAGAGATTGCAATCTCAGTCGCTTCCGAAATGCTTGCCGTCAGTAATGCCAAAACCGGACACAGGCATTTACGGGAGGTTCTTTATGGTAAAAATCGTTACTGGTAAGATCGATTCGCACAAGACCGAGAGAACAAAAGCCTTGTATGATGCCGACCATAAAGGCGATGGCTTCATCTCGCTCAAGATGATGCTAAAAAACAAAGTCCATAGCTATCAGGCTTTGCGGCTCTCCTCAGGGGATAAATTTCCGCTGGTGGTCAGGGATGAATTCGTCTACGAGGATTTTCCCATCGGTTGCCAGATTGGACCCTATCTTTTCAACAAGAAGACAATCGACATGATCATCAGGGAAATTTCCTTGTTGGTCAAAAAACGTGTCGCTCCGCTATATTTGGATGAAGTCGGACTATTGGAAATCGAAGGCAAATGTTTCGATCCAATCGTCAGAATCATGGTCGATTCCAATCTGGATTGTGTTTTTTCAGTCAGGGAAGATCTGGTCGAAAAATTTATTCAAAAGTACAATATCAAGGATTATGACATTCTTCGCTAACGAATGGAGATGGTTTTATGATCGACAAAGCAATAATCAACGGTAAGATCTATCAGGAAGGCAAACTGGTAAGCACGAATCTCTATATCACAGATGAAAAGATCTTTGCAATCAGCAAAGAGTTTTTTCCCGCGCTTGAGGAAATTGATGCCAAAGGACTTTATGTCTTTCCAGGAATCATTGATCCCCATGTTCACTTTGATCTTGATGTAGGAACCTTCCGCTCTGCAGACAACTTTGAAAAAGGCAGCATGATTGCCGCCTTGGGCGGAGTCACGACCATCATCGATTTTCTGGAACCTGTCGACAACGAGCATGATCTCGAAAAAGCATATCGGAAACGGATTTTTGCGGCTGAAGACAGCAAAATCGATTACAAATTCCATGCCTGCATCAAAGACCCTAAATGCGATTTAGAAACATTCGTACTCAAAATGATGTCTTTAGGCATGAATTCGCTTAAATGTTTCACGACTTACTCCGAATCCGGTAGGATGACCTATGATGAAGATATCATCAAACTCTTGAGGTTGTCGGACAAATATAAGTTCCTGTTATTGGTTCATGCAGAAGACAACCGACTGATCAAGCATGATCCAGATTATACGTTCAGGGATCTGAACAAGAGCCGTCCGAAAGAAGCGGAGATCAACAAAGCTCTGCAACTTGCTGGACTAGTTTCCAAATTCGGAGGCTACCTCTATATGGTCCATGTCTCGAGCGGCGAAACGATCGAAAGGCTAAAAGAATCGTATTCCGAGCTTATGAACAAACGCTTCTTTATTGAAAGCTGCCCACAATACTTCGTTTTTGACGACTCCGTCCTCAATAATGAAAACGGCTACCTTTATACTTGTGCTCCGCCTATAAGAAGCGAATCGGAGAAAACCTATCTGCAGGAAAACATCGACTGGATCTACACAATCGGCACTGATCACTGTCCGTTCAGAAGCGATGAGAAAGCGATGGAAAGTTTGAACATGATTCCCCTAGGAATCGGTTCGATTGAACATTCGTTCGATGTCTTATACCACATGTTCAAAGAAAAAATCGTTGACAAAATGACAAAGAATGTTGCCATTTTACATCATTTGGAAAACCAAAAGGGTAAATTGAAAGTCGGGCTTGATGCAGATCTTTTCTTTTACAAACCTGGGGCATCGAAAATCAACGACGACCATTCCGACTGTGACTATTCCATCTACAAAGGACTGCCAAAATCCGGTACAGTGGTTTCCACGATGGTCAGAGGTAATTTTGTCGTGAGAGACCGCAGCTTCGAAAGCGGCTTCGGGAAATTATTGCAGGGCAGTGGTTACTGATGAAGGCACTCATAAACGCAAGAATCTATGATTTTGAAAAGTATATTGAAAACGGCTATGTCGTTTATTCCGATAAAATCGTTGAAGTCGGCAAAATGGCCGACTTCAAGGAAACTCAATACGATACTTTGGATTGCGAGGGTGCCATTCTTATGCCTTCGCTTGTTTGCGGACACACCCATATCTACTCCACTTTCGCAAGAGGACTCAAACTTCCGCTTGACCCGCATAATTTTCAGGAGATTCTCGACCAACTCTGGTGGAAAATCGACAGGGAGATTGACAACGAGATTACTTTCGCTTCGGGAATCGTCTCCGGTATCGACCATTTGAAAAACGGCGTCACGACGATTTTCGACCACCATGCTTCCGGTTCCGAGATTTCAGGATCACTTGATTCCCTGAAACATGCGATTGTAGATACAATTGGGATGAGGGGCGTCTTTGCTTTCGAGACAAGCGACAGATTCGATGTTTCCATGGCAATCGAAGAAAACATGCGGTTCATCGCCGAAAACAACACGGAATTCACTTCCGGACTTTTCGGGATGCATGCATCCCTCTCGCTTTCGGATGAAACCTTGAAAGAAGTTAAACTGTCTATTGAAAACAAACCGATTCATATCCATGTCGCAGAAAGCGTGATGGACGAAGACGATTCTGTCAGCAAACACGGAATGAGAGTTATGGAAAGACTGAATAAGTTCGGACTGTTATCGCCTGACTCGATTTATGTTCACGGAATTTACCTGAATGATTTGGAACTCGATCTCATCAAGAAGACGGGTGGAGTCGTCTGCCTGAATGTCGCCTCGAACATGAACAACGGCGTCGGCTTGCCAAATTTTCAAAAACTTAAGGAAAAAGGCATACCAGTGATTATCGGCAACGATGGCCTGAACCCTTCCATGACGAACGAATACATGACGCTTCTTTATGCGAGCCATCTCGAAAGCGAATCTCTGATGGGATTTTCACTTGCGGATTTGGCGATGATAATTGATGACACATATATATATACTTCCAAAAGACTCGGGGTCAAACTGGGAAGACTGCTGCCAGGATATGCTGCAGATATGATTGTCATACCCTATACTCCACCGACACCAATGGATGTGACAAATGCACTTGGTCATCTGTTTTACGGGTTGTTTTCCGCGTTCAAACCCAGACATGTCTACGTAGCGGGAAGACCTTTAGTTTTTGATTATCAAGTCGACAACAATCTGCAGAAAGCGTATATTTCAAGCTTAATCCAAGCCAAAAGGCTTTGGCGGAAGCTTGTGGACAAGGAAGACAACTCATGAAACTGGAAACCAAATTTGACAATCTGGTATTTTCCAATCCGTTGATGCCTGCTGCAGGACCTCTGAATGGCGATTTTGAAAAACTGAAATTTCTACAAGACCAGGGACTTGGTGGCATCACCACCAAGACTATATCCACAAAAGAACCGCATATTCCCAAACCCTGTATCTACGGAGATAAATTCTATGTCATGAATTCTGAGCTTTGGAGCGAACATTCCCAAGCAAAATGGATCGAAGAATTCCTACCTCAATACATGGAGATAAAAGACCGTCCTTTGATTGTGAGCGTCGGATATACAAAAGAAGACATGGAAGAGTTGATTCCTCAACTTGACAAGTTTGCGGATGCCTTCGAAGTATCCACCCACTATGTCGAGTCCAATCTTTCTGTCATTGCGGATACAGTCAAAACAATCAGAAAACATACAACCAAGCCGATTTATATGAAGATCAGTCCACATATTCCCAATCCCGAAGGTTTTGCCAAAGCAATCAAGGATGCGGGAGCTTCCGGAATCGTCGCCATCAATTCGCTTGGACCATCGATGAAGATCGATATCAATAGCAGAAGCATCGCCTATGGCAATGCCTCGGGTTTTGCTTGGACAAGCGGTCCCGCAATCAAACCCGTGGCATTGGCTACGGTTTATAGAATCAAACAGGCTCAGCCTGATCTGACTGTGATCGGTGTCGGAGGCATTCAATGTGCCGATGATGTTATCGAATTCCTGCTTGCTGGAGCAAGCGCGGTCCAGATGCTTTCTGCAGCACTTTTAAAAGGCAAGGACTTGTATGCGAAAATTATCAAGGATTTGCCTGCAGCTTTGGAAAAATATGGTTTTTCCAGCGTTCAAGATGTCATCAGCCAACAACTGAGAAATCCTGTGAAATATGATTCGCAATTTCCACGGCTTATTGAGGACAAATGCATCAAATGTATGCTTTGTGAGAAAATCTGCCCATATTTTGCTATCGATTTTCCAGGAATCATCACTTTTAACCATGACTTATGTTTCAAGTGCGGACTCTGTGTTTCCAAGTGCCCGACAAATGCAATCATAATCGATGACTAGGAGGTAAGGATATGTCTGATATCAGCAAATCAATCAATAAAGTCGACAACCATGAAAAGATTTCGGGAAAAGCAAAATACGTCAGTGATCTTTTCTTTGCGGGTCAGCTCTATGCCTATAGCATCAGATCCACGATTGCCAAAGGCATAATCAAAGCCAAAAAGGTGCCAATGCTTCCTGAAGGTTACCAAATCGTCGACTACCGCGATGTGCCGGGAAACAACTATGTCAAAATGATTTTTGACGACCAGGTTGTGTTCCCGGAAACAAATGTTACCTATATCGGTGAACCGATCATGCTTTTAATCGGTCCTGACAAAGAAGAAATTCTGGCGCTCGTCAAACAGATTGAAATCGTCTACGAGGCAGAAGAGCCGCTTTTTGCATGGACACAAAGTGCAATTCATTACCATTTTGACAAAGGCGAAGGCAATTTGCCCTTTGCTAGAGCCAAAAAAATCATTAGTTATGAATATGAAACGGGCTACCAAGAACAGGCCTATATCGAGCCACAAGGGATGAGCGGTTATCTGGACGAAGACAAAGTTACACTTTATGGTTCCATCCAGTGTCCGTATTATGTCAAAAACGCACTCATCAACTGTCTTGGTGTATCTCCAAACAAGATCCGGGTAATCCAGGCAACCGTAGGTGGAGCTTTCGGAGGCAAGGAAGAATTTCCTTCCCTAATCGCTTGCCAGTTGGCAGTGGCGATCCTAAAGATCCAAAAACCAATCAAAATGATTTATGAACGGGAAGAAGACATCATTTCCACCACCAAACGTCATCCCGCTAAAATTGCAATCAAAGCTGCAATCGACAAAGAAGGGAAGATTTCAGCAATCCAAGCGCATGTAGGTATCAACGGCGGAGCCAATATCGGTCTTTCCGGAGTCGTTTTGAGCAGGGCAATGATTGCCGCTACAGGAGCATATACGATCGACAATCTCGATATTGAGGGCGACGTCTATCTCACAAATACTGTTCCTAACGGAGCCTTCCGAGGCTTTGGTGCCCCGCAGATGCTGTTTGCAATCGAAATGTTTTTGGAACATATTGCCAAAGATCTTGGAGTCGACCCGTTGACATACAGAATGCAATACCTTGCAAAGCAAAACGATTTGACTTCGACAAGCGGAACGTTCCGGGATCCGATTGTAATGCCGGAGATGATCAAAAAGGCAATCGAAGTCAGTTCATTCAAGGAAAAAGCCAAACTATATCAAAACAATAATCTCTTCAGAGGCATTGGGATGAGTTTCTTTCTCCACGGCTGCGGTTTCACCGGCAGCGGGGAACAGAACCATATCAAGGCAGTGGTAAGATTGAAAAAGGATGAATTTGATGTAGTCCATATCCTGATCGCTGCTGTTGATATGGGCCAAGGCGTCAGAACCACGATGAGAAAGCTGGTCGCGAAAGTTTTGGGGATTGGTATCGAGCAAGTCACATATAATCTTCCTGACACCGATTTCGTACCCGATTCGGGACCGACAGTCGCATCGAGAACAATGATGATTGTGGGAGGTTTGGTAGCCAGATGCGCCAAGAAACTGAAAGACAACTGGCAAAAAAGCCGAGAACAAATCTGCGAAGAAGTATACAAACAGCCCGAATATGTCAAATGGAATGAAGACAAGATGCAAGGCGACGCGTATCCTGCCTATTCCTGGGGCGTGAACGTCGTTGAAGTCGAAGTGGACAATGATACATTCGTTGTGACTCCAAAACACATCTGGAGCGTTTATGACCTTGGCAAGGCGATTGATGAAAGAGTCGTGCTGGGTCAGGCAGATGGAGGCATCGCCCAGGGCATCGCCTATGGCTATCTGGAAGTCATGGAAATAGAAACTGGAAAAATCAGACAGAAAAACCTGACGGACTACATTATTCCCACCGCATCAGACATGCCGCCGATGGAAACATATATCTTTGACAATCCCTACGCATTGGGGCCTTATGGCGCCAAAGGCGTCGGAGAGTTGACTTTGGTCGGTGGTGCTCCGGCAATCGCAAAGGCGATTGAAATGGCAATCAAACACAAAGTAACCAAGATTCCGGCAACGCCGGAATACATCATGGAGTTGATAAATCATGGCAAAAATTGATTTTCGTCTAAATGGAACGGATATCTCAGTCGATTGTGATCTATCCGAAAGATTACTGGATTTTTTGCGGACAAAAGCAGGAAATACCGGGGTCAAGGAAGGTTGCGGAGAAGGCGAATGCGGAGCTTGTGCAGTGCTGATGGAGGGTAGAATCATCAATTCCTGCATGATGCCGATGGCCAATGTTATCCATAAGAACATCGTGACAATCGAGGGGTTTGCCAAAACCGAAAGATTCAAAATCCTCGAAAAGGCTTTTTCCGAAACCGGTGGTGTCCAGTGCGGTTTCTGCACACCGGGAATGATCATCGCTTCCGAAAGCCTGTTAAACTCCAACCCTCATCCAAATGATGATGAAATCAAAATTGGTCTTTCGGG
Organism: uncultured Candidatus Izemoplasmatales bacterium; assembly: GCA_964459895.1. Classification (GTDB taxonomy): domain Bacteria; phylum Bacillota_I; class Bacilli_A; order Izemoplasmatales; family Hujiaoplasmataceae; genus JAAYZB01. The sequence goes on along the minus strand of CAYWOK010000009.1, from coordinate 7,082 downwards.
AAATTTGTGCCGCTGCACCGGATACAACATGATTATCGATGCCGTCAAATTGGCCTCGAAACTAGGTGAAGGCTTATGGTAAGACAAGTCATGCCTACTTCTTTAGAAGAAGCTTTGGAACTTTTGGAAAACGAGAACTTTCTGTTGTTTGCGGGCGGGACCGATTTGATGGTCCAGAACCGTTCTTGGAGCGAGACACCTGTTGCCTTCAAGAAACCTGTGATGTATCTGGGAATGCTTTCTGAACTAGACTATATCAGGAAAGAAGAAGATTTCCTCGCAATCGGAGCGATGACTTCCCTAGAAACAATTCTTGAACACCCCGATACTCCTGAGATAATGAAAACAATCATCTCGGAAATGGCATCCCCAGGCATCAGAAACCTGGCGACACTTGCAGGCAATATCGGCAATGCTTCTCCTGCGGGGGACAGTCTTGTAGGCCTGTACTTGCTTGATAGCATGCTGGTCTTGAAAAACCATCAGGGCGAGCGTTTGATCCGAATCCACGATTTTATCCTAGGACCAAGAAGGACAGCGCTCAAGGGAAACGAACTGATCTCAGAGATCAGGATTCCTCATGTAGATTTTTCCAAGACAGTGTTTCACAAGATTGGGCCGAGAAAAGCCGATGCGATATCAAAATTGTCTTTTTGCGGTGCCTACAAATTGGATCAGGGCATCATCACCGACATCAGGATTACCTTTGGCGCAGTTTATTTAACGGTCGTAAGAGACAAGGAATTGGAACAAAAAATGCTATGTAAAACCAAGCCAGAGCTTCTATCCATGCTTGATGAACTGGCGGGAGATTATGATAAGCTTATTCAGCCGATTGATGATCAGAGATCGAGCCGGGTCTATAGAAAACAAGTTGCATTGAATCTTTTGAAAAAATTCATCAGGGAAATATAGGAATATATCATAAAGAAGATGAGGTTGGATATGGATAAAGACAAACTGCGTCAGGTAGCACTGGGAACCAGAAAAGCCACACTGGTACTAAAAAACTGCAAAATCGTCAATGTATTCTCCGGGACTATCGATTCCGGAGACATTGCCATTGAGGAAGGTATCGTCTGCGGTATCGGCAGTTATGAAGGTGTGAGAGAAATTGATTTATGCTTTTCTTATGTCTCACCCGGATTTATCGATGGACATGTTCATATCGAATCATCAATGCTTTCACCTTCTCAATTTGCGAAAATAGTCATTCCATTCGGAACGACCACTGTAATTGCTGACCCGCATGAAATCGCCAATGTTTGCGGTTTGTCGGGAATCAAGTACATGTTGGCCTCGGCCAAGACTGTACCATTGGAAGTTAAGGTAATGATTCCATCTTGCGTACCATCTACCAAGTTTGAAACTTCAGGAGAAACAATCAGCGCGGAAGAGATTGGTGCTTTGAAAAACGAGGAATCGATTTTGGGGCTCGGAGAAATGATGAATTATCCAGGAGTGATCAATGGTGATTTTGATGTGTATAAAAAGCTCAATGTCATGGAAGACAAACTGATCGATGGACATGCGCCATCGGTCACCGGCAAAAATCTGAATGCATATGCGCTTTCAGGCATCAAGACCGACCATGAATCTTCCACAATGGAAGAACTTGTCGAAAAGGTCAAATGCGGAATGTATGTCCACCTGCGTGAAGGATCGGCAACGAGAAATGTCGAAGTTTTAACTAAAGGCATCACCAAAGACAATTTGTCGAGACTGATGTTTTGCACCGATGACAAACATCCCTTTGACATTCATAAGGAAGGTCATATCAATTACAATATCAATTTGGCGATAAAAAATGGTATAGCTCCTGTCGATGCGATCAAGATGGCTACAATTAATGTCGCCTCTTGTTATGGCTTGAAGCATCTCGGAGCCATCGCTCCGGGATATCTCGCGGACATCGTCATCTTTGACAACCTGAAAGACATTGTTCCTACGATGGTATTCAAGGGTGGCGAACTTGTCTTCAAAAACAAGGAAATTATGTTTGCTTCCAAGAATACCAGTGACCAGTCGGTACTGAATACAGTCAGATTCAATGTTGGTTCCCTTGATTTCAGGTTACCTCTATCTAGCAACAGAGTTCATGTTCTCGGCCTTATCAAGAATAATGTTACTACAAGAGACCTCATTGAAACCGTGAAGGTTGAAAATGGATTTTACCGACAGGAAAACGATTCCGACATTTTGAAACTGGCAGTTGTCGAGAGACACCATCTGACCGGTAATATCGGTCTGGGTCTTGTCAAAGGCTATGGGCTCAAAAATGGGGCTGTAGCGATGACGATTGCCCACGATTCACATAATCTGGTCATTATTTCCGACAATGATGAGGATATGCTGATTGCCGCAAAAAAAATCAAGGAGATCCAAGGTGGCATCGTTTTGGTCCACAATCATGAAGTGTACGATTATCTTCAGTTAGAAGTAGGCGGCATCATGACGGAAAACGATTATAAGCAAGTCGAAGCGAAATTATCGCGTATGGAATCATTCTCCAGAAAAATGGGGATTCATGAGGATATCGACGATCCTTTCCTATCGCTTGCATTTCTCTCTTTGCCTGTTATTCCCGACCTGAAAGTAACCGATTTCGGTTTGTTCGATGTCAAAAAATTCAAAATTATCCCGCTTGAGGCTGAAGGTGAAAATCTGTGAAATACGTAAAACACTATGAATGTACCTTATGTCACAAGACCTTCCCGAAAGAGCAGGATCTCTTTACTTGTCCTGAATGTGGAGAACTGGGAATTCTCGACATAATATATGATTATGAGCTGATGAAACAAGAAGTTAATGCCGATTACTTCAAGAATAACCGCATTGATTCCATCTGGAGATATCTCCCGATGCTTTCGGTCAAAGCCGAATTTACCAAGAACACTTTACGTGTCGGCATGACACCGCTCTACAAAGCTATCAATCTTGGCAAATATCTCCATATGGATAACCTCTTTGTTAAAGATGAAGGCGTGAATCCGACTCAGAGTCTGAAGGACCGGGCATCAGTGGTGGCCGTTGTCAAAGCCTTGGAGAAAAACCAAAAGATCATCGCTTGTTCCTCCACCGGTAATGCGGCATCATCGCTTGCAGGAAACGCCGCAAAAGCCAATCTCAAGACGGTGATTTTCGTTCCCAAAAGAGCTCCCATAGGAAAACTTGCACAGCTGATGATCTACGGGTCAACCGTAATAAAGGTTGACGGAGACTATAAAGCCGCTTTCAGCCTTTCCAAACTTGCGATTGAAGCAAATGGGTGGTATAATCGTAATGCAGCCATAAATCCGCATCTTGTCGAAGGCAAGAAAACGGTGGCGCTTGAGATAGCCGAACAACTGGGATTCAAGACTCCGGACTGGGTAGTCGTTTCAGTTGGCGACGGTTGTACGATCGCCGGGGTTTATAAAGGATTTTATGACTTGCTTCAACTGGGACTTATCCCAAAAATTCCCAGACTCTTAGGCGTACAAAGCGCTGGATGCGCACCTTTTTACAATGCATATATTAATAATTTACCGCTTGTTCCAACGGAAGAAAACACGATTGCGGATTCGATTGCTGTAGGAATCCCCAGAAATCCTGTCAAAGCTATGAATGCTGTCAAGTACTCGCTTGGCTCCTGGATTGCAGTTACCGATCAAGAAATCATGCAAGCGATGAAATTATTGGGACATACCGAAGGAATTTTTTCTGAACCTGCGGCTGCTGCTTCACTGGCCGGATTGATAAAAGCAATTGAAGTAGACACAATAAAACTCTCAGACACTGTTGTCTTCATTTCGACTGGCAATGGTCTGAAAGACACGAAAAATGCACTTGAGGCAATCGAAGAGCCTGTGACTCTGCCAAACAATATTGACAGATTTAACGAATACATGAAAATTAGAAGGAGAAACAATGAGTAAAATACCATTTGGACCGACATACAATGAAATGCTTCATCCAGAGTCGGTAGATAAAGCAATCAGAGCAAAAGCCTTAATAGCGAAAGAGAATGAGCTTGATCCAATCAACCTTTTCAACATTTCCTGGAAAAACGAAGCAAACAAAGTCAACAAGATCGTGCTTCCCAAAGAACTGACGGGAATTGAAGCGAACGTTGTTGTTTTGTTGGGAAAATATTTTCCATCCGGGTCCCATAAAGTCGGCCCGGCATACGCAACTTTGATTGAAGGTTGCGTCGATAAAACCATCATTCCCGGTGAACACACAATTCTTGGACCGTCGACAGGCAATTTCGGCATTGGCGTATCCTATATTGCCAATCTGATGAAAATCGATGCCATCGTGATTATGCCTGACAATATGAGTAAGGAACGTTATGACAGAATCCAGAGGTACGGTGCCAAACTTGATTTGACACCTGGAACCGAATCTGATGTGATCCTGACACTGGAAAGAACTTTCGAACTCAAGAAAAATCCCAAGAACAGAGCTTTGGCCCAGTTTGAACTGTTGCCAAACTACAGGTTCCACCGTCACGTTACCGGAAACGCCTGCATTGAAGCGGTAGAAGGTATCGGCAATGGCAGAATCGCCTGTTTCTGTTCAGCACCGGGCAGCGCCGGAACACTTGGCGCAGGAGATCAAATCAAGAAAATCTTCCCCGAGGTCAAGATTGTTGCATTGGAGCCTTACGAATGTTCTACTTTGATGAATGGCGGCAGAGGGCAGCATCGGATCGAGGGCATCGGCGATAAAATGTGCACCCTGATCCATAACGTGAGAAATACCGACTTCGTAACTTTAGTGAAAGATGATGAATGCGTCAAAGGTTTGAAGATTATTCATGACGGCACTGCAATTCTTGAGGAACAGGGGATTGACAGACAAGTTGCCCAATCGATGACAGATATTTTTGGAGTTTCTTCGATCTGCAATATTCTCGGAGCCATCAAAATGGCCAAGTATCTGCATTTAGGACCGGAAGATAATATCGTTACTATCGCAACTGATGGTTATGATCGCTACGATTCAGTCATCAAGAATTTGGAAGAACGTTACTTGGAAACGGAAGATTTTGTTTTGAGAAGATGGTTCAAGGATGTGTTCTTGAAGGCTAATACCGAAGATATCGCTGATTACAGACCAGATGCGGAAAAAGAAAAACTTTTCCGCCAAAAAGAAAAAGACTGGATCAAATTCGGTTATTCCAAAGCTTATCTTGACGAAATGAGAAACATGGAATTTTGGGATAAGGAATATGGAAAAATCGAAGAGTATGACGATCTTATCAAGAAAATGCGCAAGGAATAGACTATGAACACATATAAGCTAATATTGGCGCAAGCCGAGAAATATAAAGATGATATGTCCAAGTTTCTTCGGGACATGATCAAGATTCCTTCTGAAAGCTCTGACGAGAAAAGAGTCATTCAAAGGATCAAACAGGAAATGGAACATGTCGGTTTCGACGAAATCACAATCGACAAGATGGGCAACATCATCGGCCGAATCGGACATGGAAAACATCTAATCGCCATGGACGCCCATATTGATACCGTTGGTATCGGCGAGATCAAAAACTGGAAATACGACCCCTATGAAGGTTTTGAAGATGATTTGACAATTTTAGGCAGAGGCGCAAGCGACCAGGAAGGCGGCATGGCCTCTATGGTTTATGCTGGAAAGATTATCAAGGACCTGCATTTGGAAGACGATTACACGCTTCTTATAACCGGTACGGTTCAGGAAGAAGACTGTGACGGATTATGCTGGCAGTACATCATCGAAGAAGACAAAATTATTCCCGAGTTCGTTGTAATCACTGAACCGACGTCTTGCAGAATCTACCGAGGACACCGCGGCAGGATGGAGATCAAAGTCTCGACTTCCGGGATCAGCTGTCATGGTTCAGCACCCGAAAGAGGCGACAATGCCATTTTCAAAATGGCACCGATTCTTCTGGAACTGGAGGAATTGAACAAACATCTTCATTTTGATCCTTTCCTTGGAAAAGGAACTCTGACCGTGAGCGAAATCTTCCATTCATCGCCCAGCCGTTGTGCTGTGGCTGACGGCTGCGTAGTATCTGTCGACAGACGCCTGACAAAAGGCGAGACTTATCAATCGGCATTGAAAGAAATAGAAAACCTGCCATCAGTTATCAAAGCGGACGCGAAAGTCGAAATGTATGATTATGCTAGACCTTCCTACACGGGTCTTGTCTATCCGACACAATCGTATTTTCCAACTTGGGTTTTGGATGAAGATCACATTGTGTGTCAAAGTGTTGTCAAAAGTTACATCGATTTGTTTGAGAAGAAGCCAATCGTTGACAAATGGACTTTTTCAACCAATGCCGTTTCGATTATGGGACGATTCAACATCCCTTGCATCGGATTCGGACCCGGGCATGAAGAAGAAGCCCACGCACCAAATGAAAGAACCTGGAAAGACGAGCTTGTAAAAGCTTGTGCAATCTATGCGCTGATACCAAAAACCTATGTTCAGAAAACGAACGAATAAAAGAGGAGATAACATGAAACCATTATTCAAAGGCAAACACTTCATCACTCTCGAAGAGTGGTCGAAACATGAGATCGATGTCTTGTTGGAGACTTCGAAGCAACTGAAAAAGGATTTTCTCAACAACAAACCAACAGCATACCTTACCAACAAAGTTGCTTTTCTGATGTTCTTTGAGCAATCTACAAGAACAAGAAATTCAATGGAAGCCGGAATCGCCCAACTAGGCGGCACCGGAATTTTCCTCGACACATCAAAAATGCAGATCTCCCATGGCGAATCTGCCAAAGACACAGCGACGATCCTTTCTAGCTATGGACATGGCATTGCCTGCCGCAACTGCTTCTGGGAAGTTGGCAACAAGTATCTTCGGGAAATGGCCGCAAACTCGACTGTCCCGATCATGAATCTTCAGGATGACCTGTATCATCCGATGCAGGGACTCGCTGACCTCATGACGATCCAGGAAGTGTTTCCTGAAACTAGGAGACTCAAAGTATCAATCATTTGGGCATATGCGACAACGCACAAAAAACCAATTAGTGTTCCGTTGACTCAAATTTTGCTTTTCCCAAGATATGCCATGGATGTCACTTTGGCAT
>CAYWOK010000008.1:37333-41549 GCA_964459895.1 uncultured Candidatus Izemoplasmatales bacterium | reverse complement strand
CCTCTAGCTTTGAATATCTACAAAGGATGCGACCACGGCTGCCAATACTGCTACTGCGTAAATATGTTCAAACGGTTCAATGCTGATTATGAGCATTCAGATGTATCCGTTCAAGACTTCACCGGTCTTGAATCCTCCTGTAAAAAACTCGCAGGATCAGATTTACCCGTCCTACTTTCCTTTACCGGTGATCCTTATTGTCACCTGAACGACACGGCAAAAGCTACCCGGAAAGCCCTTGAGATACTTTTAAGATATAACATCAAAGTTTCAATCCTGACCAAAGGTGGCAAAAGATGTCTTCAGGACATGGATATTTTTAAGCAATTTGGAAACCGGATTAGGATAGGGGCTACCCTGATACTTGACAATGACAAGGATTCGCTGAAGTGGGAACCTGGTGCAGCCTTACCCACGGAAAGATTAAACACGTTGGAAATACTTCGCAATGCCGGAATCAAAACTTTTGCATCTTTTGAACCTGTTCTTTCACCGCGGCAAAGCCTTAATCTAATGAAATCAGGACTTAATTTTATTGATCTCTATAAAGTAGGTAAACTGAACAACTACAAAGGACTTGATAAACAGATTGACTGGCATGATTTTCTGGTTAAAACAGTTGATCTGCTTAGAAAATCGATGTCAAAGTTTTACATCAAAATAGATCTACGGGCATTTGCTGATTTTAAACTCTATCCTGATGAGGTTAATCCTGATTTTTATAATAACTTTGACAAATGAAATACGATGCCGCACATATTGATCCTCTATTGAAAGCTCTTGAAGATGGAGAAGGCCGCGTAAGAGCTTGTAAAATGATCAATATAGCTTACCAGACATTTTTAAGATGGTTAGAAGATAGTGAATTTTGTGAACGTATAAAAAAAGCAGAGGCCGACGGCAACGATCGGATTAAGGATTTACAGAAACGGAAGATCATTGAAGATAAGAGCTGGCAGAGCGGCGCCTGGTGGTTGGAGCGCAATTATCCTGAGGAATTTAAACTTCGGCAAGATTTGAATATAGGATCAGTACACCAAACGATTGATGACTTATTCCCATCCGAGGAGGAACTGGATGAAGCGGCAAATAAATCCTAATTTTATTTTTCTCCGAAAATCATTCAAAGAAGGAAAAAGAGGGGCTGTTCTGGAAGGATCAAGCCGATCCGGGAAAACATGGTCAAGCGTGGATTTTGTATTTTGGCTTTCCCGGCATAAACAAAAATACACGATCAATATTATCAAGGAAACTTATAACAGTTTCAAGACTACCCTTTATGAAGATTTCAATCGCCGTTTTGAGATGTTGAACCTTGCATCTCCGTTTGATGGTGTGAAAGAGATATCATCATTTTGGATGGATAAGATGAAAATCAATCTTATCGGAGCTGATAAATCAAGCACGAAGCATGGAGTTGGTGCTGATTTCGTTTGGTTCAACGAGATGCTTGATGTTCAAAAATCTGTTTTTGATCAATCAGAAATGCGTTGCCGCCATTTTTGGTGGTGTGATTACAACCCAAAAGTTACCGATCATTGGGTATATGACCAAGTTTGCCAGCGTGACGATGTGGCATTTTTAAAGACTACGTTTTTGGATAACCCGTTTATCAGTTCAATGGAAAAAAACAAAATCCTCTCATACGAGGATATACCCCGAAACCGGTTAAACGGCACGGTTGACAAATATATGTGGGAGGTGTACGGATTGGGTAAGCGGTGCGCCCGTCAAGGAATTATATTCCCGAACGTGATATGGGAAGATAAATTTCCGGATAATCAGGATTATGTGGTTTACGGTATGGACTTTGGATATACCAACCATCCAACCTGTATAGGCCGGTGCTGCATAATAGGCATGGATTTATATGCCGAATGCCTTTTATACCAACCTACTGAAACCTTTGAAGTGCTAAAACCTTTGTACGATGCGATTGTAGATCCTAACTGTTATTGCGGGGCCGATAGTGCCGATCCGGGAATGATCCGTAAGTTCAGGGATTCCGGGTATAATGTTTTTGGGGTGCGAAAATATCCTGGATCTGTAAAGAACGGAATTGATACACTAAAGGGGTACAGGATTCACCTGGTCCGCAATAAGGATGTGCGAAAAGAGCAGGAAAATTATGTATGGCAAGAGATTAATGGGATACTTACTAATGAACCAGAAGATAAGCATAATCATTTTTTTGACCAACTCAGATACAGTATCTCTATGTTCAGGCGGGCGCAAACGGGTGATGCTGAAGTAAGTTAAAAATAATTTTGGTTCATATTGATAAACTGATTACATTTGTGTTATCTTTAACGAGCGTGGAACTAATAACTCATGACCAATTTCCAAGGTAAAACAGCCGGAGGGGATTTAAAAAAAGTTCTCAAAGAAAAGATCATCGAATTACAGAATCTGATCCATAAACGTGATGCTGAAATTTCCCGGCTTATGCACCGGGTGACCTATGTCAAAATGATCAACAACCAGACCGAAGCGGAGAACTGCCTTTTGCGGGGTGAACATTTTGTCCGGTGGTGGTTAATGAGGTTGGTAAAAAAATAACTATCTTTACTTTGGTTTTTAGTTTTCATAGGTTTTAGTTTTAGGTTTAAGTTAAAGAACCCTGGTCGCCTGATCGGGGTTCTTTTATTTTACATCAATAACATAAAAAATCAAAATAACATAGAGTTTTATATGTTGTTATGTTAATCTTTTATATGTTTTAAAATTGCGTTTGTGTTATTTTGGAGTTAACTATCTAATAATCAATACCAACAATTCATACAGTAATATTACTTAAGACTATTATAAAAAATATATATTAAATTATAAAAGTGTAGGGCTTTTTACTGATATGAATCGTTGGGGCTATAAATAAATTAGTTACCGCATAATAACATAAACAGCAGTTAATTAACATATATTTACTATCTTTGACCAAAATCAATAAAGATGAAAGCATTCAGGTTGTCTAATTTCGAGGTCGGCCACTTTAAGGCCAGTTTTTTTGTTAAGATCGATAAAAAGTTCACGGTTATAACGACCGAAACTATCAGGTTAACCTATTACACTAAAGAAATATTCCCGGAACGATGCTATCAGCTTATTCTGGATGAAGGTATCTACGTCACGCTTTCGGCTTGGGAACAGATTATCAAATCGGATGCCGGGCAGTGGGCAATAGAATATAAGCATCACACCATATCTGCTGTCGTTTCGGCAAGTGGTAAACATATCCAGTTCGATTTTACTGAAAAGGCAGACTATCCGATAACCACACACCGGAAATGGAACCGTCCGGAAAAACTGAATAAAACATCACAGTATAAGGGTGTAAACCGGAATGGTCGGTATTGGGTCGCCAGAATATCCGTAAACGGAATAATAATGAATCTGGGATATTTCAAAACAGAGGATGAAGCGCACGATGCCCGGATTGAGGCCGTAAAATTATACCGGAATGGAGAGGGGATATGACCCGGTTTTCTTATCCTTATTTAGACCAAATAAAAATAGTTTCACAAGAGCATACAACCTATCAAAACTTTACTATATTTTTACAAAAGCAAAAGACTGCTCAAATATCGTAAAGACCGATAATGAGTAAAACATTCATTGAAGAACATAGGAATCAAATCCAGTTATTCGAGGCTATCAGCCAGGAAACTCAGCTTGCTTACTTTACCGAGTCTAAAATTCAACCCGATTATCAAAGCGCAGAATACCTGCAACAGTGGGCCTCCCGGAAATTTGAAACCTCCGATTATTTTCTGAACTATGTTAAGAGTGTTTTCAAGTCGGCCAACTTCCTAACCTTTTTCAAATACCTTCGCTTCCCTTTGCCTTCGAGCAAAATCATCAATAACAAGATCATTCCCGATCTTCAACGTGTATTCGAGGCTGAGGATTCAAACTTTGATTATGATATGCAGAATGTCGCGAATTCAGATTTCCTGAGTGAACTGGAGCCACAGGAATTTAACCGGATGATTTTTTCAGGTTTGCTGCACGAACACAATTCAATCCTATTGACCGATCTGAAAGCGGATGAAGTGAATAAACCTTTCCGGGTATTGGTGCCGATCAAAAATGTGGTTTCAATCGAAATGAAAGGTTGTGAGATTGAATGTTTGGCAATCAAAGCTACGTGGAAGGATACAAACGGCAATTCGATCAAAGGTTATTACTACATAGATGATATTTCGTATATTTTCTACAG
>CAYWOK010000008.1:0-37233 GCA_964459895.1 uncultured Candidatus Izemoplasmatales bacterium | reverse complement strand
GCAATGGCCTCACAGCGTTCAAAGATTCAGGGTACGGTCATTCCGACCGAGGGTATTTTGCAGACTGGATCAGCCATTGCAATTCCTAAAGAATTTGACGATACGGGTAAAATAAACATGGCTGTTGTTTCAGATTTTATAAAATTTCATTACATCCCGATTGAAGCACTTACCTACCTTAAAACCCGAATTAATGAGATTGAACGGTCAATCGTTACCGCAATTGTAGGCGATGTGACTGAAAGCAATGATACGGCCAAAAATGAAATGCAGGTTCGTAAATCTGTTATCGTTCTGGAAAATACATTGAGAAGGTTGTCGGATGACTTTTCCCGGATTCGTAAACTGGCAGACACGGATTTTTTAAGTTTGAAATACGGAGCCGAAAGGGTGAACGAAGTGACTACGTTTTATGGTACTGACTTTTTTCTCGAAAGCGAAGACGACCTATTCGCAGACTTCCAGACCGCCCCAAATCCCATCGAACGGAAAAACATTCTTATCCGTTTAGCAGAAAATAAATATCGTAATAATCCAGAGAAGTTGAGCCGGCAGGTTATCCTAAACAATTTACTTCCTTTCATCGCGGATGCTGACTTTGATCGGGCCATATCAAAAGGATTAGATCCCGTTACATTTAATTTGCAAAACCGGTTTAATTACTGGATTCAGCAATTTGAAAGCGAATACGGGGATATAGTCGTCTTCTTTGCCGGCATGGGGAATATTACTGAGGCCGAAAAATACAGAATAATCAATGATCTAATTATCAATTTAATACCACAGGAAAATGTTAATAATAGTATTGCGGGTATTTGAGCGTATGGGTGAGACCCCTGGCTTGAATTATGACTCAACCGGAAAGATCCAGAATCCCTCGTATGAGATCAAACTGAAAGAGTTTGAATATATGAACAAATGGATACCCCGTTTTCAAATGATGGGTTATGTCCGGGTTGATTTTGTGGATGCTTATGAGATCAAAGAAATTCCCGGCAAGGTTGGTGAAAGGATTCCTCTCCCGGATGAAAAATATGCCGAAATGAAAAAGGCATTAACCGATAAGATCGCCGGCGTGGAACCTCCAAAATCTAAAAGTCCGTTTGAGGTTGAAAATGAGATGCTAAAAGCCCGACTCGAAAGACAGGATCAAGCCATCGAACGTCTGGAAAGACGGGCATTGGATCCAATTCTAAATGAGATGCCGAAGCCGGAACTTATTAAACCGGTGGAAATCAAACCACCGAAACCTCCGAAATTTACCAAGACGAAAAAGTAAAACATTAATACATAAAAGATTATGCCACTTACTACTGATTTTATCGCAACGCAAAAACTTTCTCCCGAGCAAGTGACTGCCATCGGAGAAGTTATATCGAATGACATTGCCGAAATAAAAAAGACTTATGACGGTAAAGCAAATGATAATGCAGAGGCTATTATCGAGGGAGCCGTTAAAAGTATCGAAACTAAAACGGGCATTCAGAGAGAAAAAGGCCAGAAAGCTGCCGATTACATTACGTTCGCAGCCGAAAAGCATGTGGAAGGTAAACTCGCAGCCGCTACCGCAGCCGTGACAAAGAAACAAAGTGAACTGGATGAACTGATTAAAAATGGGGCCGGGGATGCTGTCCTGAAAAGCAAAAATGAACAATTGGCTACTGCACTCGACAATCTTCAAAAGAAAGAAGCTGAATTTGACCGGGTAAAAACCGGTAATTTTGAAAATCTCTATAATACCCTGAAAACAGAAAATTTGACTCTGAAACAAACAACCGCCTTTAATTCGGTCAAACCTTTATTCCCGGAAACGGTGAATAAATATGAGGCCGATGTGAAGTGGGGTAATTTCGTAACCAAAATCAAAACAGGTTACGATATCGAGTTCGACGATCAGGGTAAACCGATTGCAATCTCGAAAGAGAATAAACATAAAATATTCCAACTTGCTGATCTGGTAGTAAAGGATGAAGAGATCAAGACTTTGACTACCGGTATGCAGAGGCGGGGAACCGGGGCCGATCCAAAAAAGGATGTCAATTTTAAAGATGTTCCTTTCCCGGTGCCGGAAAATGCAACACCAGCCGAAAGGCAAAAAGCAATAACAGACTACTTGCTCAATGTGTACAAAAAAAACAATGGAGACAAGATTACCCGGACGTCTCCCGAATGGTCTAAACTTTTCTCCGGGTTTAACACAAAACTTTTGCAAGGGACTGCTGTTTAACTTTTAAAAAATTAAAAAATGGCTTATCTTGATTTAACAGTCTTAAATGACTTTCAGGCCAGAGAAGCAGTCAATGAAAAACTGACGGCTAATTATGGCATGATTGACCTGGCGCAGGCCAGTGGTCAATTAATTGATTATATTCCACCGTCCGTTATGTCCCTGCTGGCTACGATCTCCGCATCGCGAGGGGTGAAGATTCCGGCACTGAAGGATCAAACCGTAACGGTAGGGGTAACGCCGGGATTTGCAAATATTCCGGCAAACATCGCAGAGAGCGCAACATTTGGATATACCGCTGTGGATGTGTTCTCAGGATTCCGTTTCTACCCGGCTTCGTTTGAAAATAATCAAATGGATGCCGCATGGTACCGGGATCAGGTTTTAAGGAATGTATTAAAAGCCATGGCCATCACGATTGATGACCTGATCCTGGTTGTTCTCGAAGCCCGTAAGTCTCAGGTCGTTGATTATGTTGCTCAGGTTTCACAGGGCGCCGGTGCTTTTACGTTCGATGGTTCGACTCATATTGTTTCGGTTGCCAAGGCAGCCGTTAACGAAGCAATGTATTGGAATCTGGTCAATCTGCAACAAGCCAACAAGGTTGGTGGTGAATACCGGATCGTAACTTCTCCGGCTGGTCTGGTTTCGACCCAGACTCAAAGTCGGTTACTTGGACCCGGGAACGAGAAAGATCAGAGCTGGACGGAAACCATTATCCCACCGGATCGCCGGTTTACCTCGGATCAATTGACCGCTGGTTCTGATATCTTCAACGGATTTTTTGTCCGTGATGGTGAGATTGGTTTGATTGAAAATTTCCCGTTTGATTTCCGTCAAGGTACGATCATAGGTGGTAAAGCATGGTCGATTACCGATGTTGCTTTCCCGTACACAAAAATGCGGGCAAACATCTTCATCAACACCGAGGCCACTGATGCAACGGCATTGATCAGCCCTAATACGGATACCAACCTCACGATGACCACTTTTGAGGAAATGGCTATCTGGCACCGCTTCTTTATTCCTTATCGCTATAACAGCGCGCTTGCTACGTTCCCGTCGGGGATTCTCAAAATTTCAGGTAAAACAACTTAATCATGGAATACGTAAAAATAGATTCGACCACAACTGATACGAGGAAATTTACCGAAGATTCAGTTGAGATAACAGCCCCTTCAATTCCTACCGTTTACACGGCTGCTGAACTGGAGGCCGCTGTTGCCATCCAAACCTCCGGACAGTTTATCTATCTGGCGCCCGGGACTTATATTCTGACTAAGCAACTTGTTATCCCGTGGGCCGCACGTGGAGGAGGACTCATTGGACTTGGTGATGTGACTATCACCGGAGCCGTTGACGCTGATTCCGCTCTTTCCATTATCGCCTATGTTGGCGGGACTATGGAATATACATTGGGCGGATCCATTGAAATTGGCGGAGGTGCCGGCAAAATCGGACTTTCAATTACTACAGGTGCGATTACGGAAAAGACTATTGTTTACATTACCGGAGCCGTTCATTTTGTTGATAACGGCGTAGGTATTGGATTCTCAGCCGTTCATACCGGAACTGGTGCACTCAGGGTTTATGCCTGTTGTGAACTCGGTACCGGATGGGATACCGTACTGATCACCTGCAAAACGGCATCGGACAAATTCCATTTCCGTGGGATTTCATTTGACGAAACCCTGACGTTAACGGCTGTTGTTATTGCCGCTGATTTCTATTTCGAGAGTTGCCAGGTCCCGCTTGCCGGGGATGTGATCGGAGGTAACGCGACGATGGTATGTAATATCGTCAACTGCTGGACCCGCGCATCAACCGCTGTGGTTGCCGTCAATTCAAGTACCGACTTTCCTGATTTCACCCCGACAGTAATATAAGATGATACTGACTTTTGCAGAAGATTTCACGAGTGATGTGGTTTTAAGCACCGATCTGACGGGCGTTCCTACTTCGGGAATATACTATAATCGTGGCGTACATCCCATTGTTACTTTGAAAAATCTGTTATCCTTTTTTCCGCTGCAAGCCTACACCATGGGAACTTATGCAGCCGGAACCACTTACGGGAAATATGAAGATACTCTGGTCCGGACCGATTGTGTTTTAAGTAGCTCGGTGATTTATGAATCCCTCGTTACGGCAAATATCGGAAATACCCCTGCATCTTCGCCTACAAAGTGGCTGCCTACAAACTTGGAATCTTTACGGGTGAAAAGTTTTATTCGCAGCTCAAAGGATAACCTGCTTTCTGCATTGTCACTAAATCGTAAACTGGTTGATAATCAGTATATCTATAATGTCGGTACGGATACGGTCATTTTGGGTGGTAACTTCTCCGGTTGGTGTTTTGAACCAAAAGGAAGCGACTACGTGAAAATCCGTATCAATCAGATCGCACTTCAGGCAAATACCTCCTCGGATATTTCTCTTTATGTTGTTAATCAGGGTGTATTGTTAGCTACATTAACCCTGCACCCTGTTAACGGCGTTCTATCGTTCGAGAGTGTGCCGTATGAGATCGTTTCAAAAGGTCCGGTTTATTTGGTTTTCGCTTCCCAATCGGTCAAAACTTCAAATTCTTACAATGACGCGCTGAAATTTAGTGGCTTTGTCGCCTATCCTGTTCAGGGTATAGGCTCAACCGCCGCCCTGTCGGAGTACGATATTTGTTCTGCTGGTAACGGATTGAACTTCAATATTTCCGCTTACGCAGATTCAACCGTATTTGTGAATAACAACCTGATTGACTTTGCAAAGGTCATGCAGGCGCAGTTTGAAATTGACTTTTTGAGAATGCTGATATCAAATGCCAACACCCGAAGTAACCTGAATCAAAGGAATCTGGATCCGACCGAATTGAACCGGCTTTATTTTGAGATTACAGACCTTCAAAATAATACGATTGCACGAAGGTATAATGCTTTAATCAAAGAAACCCGGCAGATTATCAGCCGGACATTTGACAGGGCATTGCAGGTTGATGATGATGATGCTATTGTCGTAGAAATTGGAACGATATGACCATAACGAACCCCACAGGAATAGATATTTACATTCAGAACTTGCAAGCGCAATTTCTGGCTAATCTTTTCACAGGTAAGTTATATTCGAGTAACGGGCGGGCTTTCTTAAACGAGCGAAACGGCCAATTACCGGAGGTCTATCTTGGAAGCGGTGAATATGGTGATGTTTTTACGGATGATGCTCATTATGATGCGATCAGTTTTTTTGTGGTCGCACCTTCTCAAGAGTTCGATTATCAATATTCAATCGCCAATGTATCGATTTATTTTTTTGTCAATCTCGGTACTCTTTTCTCTTACACTCACCGATCCGTCGAAGAGGTTCATTTGTTGGTTTTGAAAGAAATTGATAAGGCCAATATCTGGAAGGTTCTTCGATTGGTTACCGGACGGGATGCTGTAAAGGACTTCGCAATCCGAAAACCTGAGTTGCTGGATATGCAACCCTATTACTGTTTCAAGTTTGAATGCAGTATAAATTACAAATTGAGTTCTAAAAAATCATGCTAAAAAATAATAATAATGGGATGTGAAACACCGTATTTTAGTGGCTTAGGCAACTGCCAGAAGCTGCTCTCAAAAGTTGTTGGTATCGGGATTACGCTGAAGGGCACAACCTGGACTGATGCGACTTTTATCGATGCTGCCTCGTGGAAAACAGCAGTATCAAGTTATACGCCGGCCAGCAGGACGACTATCGTATTACCTTTGAAGGTATACGAGAAAACAACCGATGCACCGGGTATTGAAACCTCTAATCTGGCTATCAAAGATATCACATCAAACCCACCGCCATCGATGGTTGGTTATATCGATGGTTCTGCTTGTGATTATGCCACCCTTCACGGATTGGCCGGCATCAAATTTGATGTCGTTCTCTTCCTTGCCGATGGGATGATCGTCGGTACCCGCATGGCCGCTGGAACGATCAAGGGATTCCGGGCCATAATTGGTACCCGCGGCGATTTGCCGAATGCCGATAATGCTCAATCAAGTTATCCGGTATATATTTTCTTTAGGGATGCTAAGGAATTTATGAACCAGGTATTTTATTCTCCGATTTTCACGTTGGATGACATTGTGGATTATGTACCGGTTGGGCTTACCTTGGTTGCCGATTCAACTTTATCCGCTTCGACCGGCGTGGTAACACTTCATGCTTATTTGCGTGGAACAACCGCAGGAAAAACCGGGCTGATATTGGCTGATATTACTGTGCTGGAATCGAACGCCACGGCCCCGACTCAGACAACCGTTGTAACGGAAGTCGGTCAGGGGGTTTACACCGTCACGATTAATGAGAGTATCGGGGCAACACCCAGCGCTCTCGAAGCCGGAGAATGGGTAAAGGTTCAGGTAGCTTTGATTGCGAGTACCTTTATTACTTACATGAGCAATGTACTTTTATTAACTGCCGTATGACAACAACAGTAAACCCGGAAATGGCTAAATTGCCTTATCCGGAATTTCAGGAATGGCATCGGAAGTTTATGGCTGGTGATACCATGACCGTTAAACAGCGATATGAATCTTTAGGAGGTAAAATACCTAAAGAACCGGTCAAAGAAAAGCCGACCGAAAAATAAAATAGGGGCGGTTAATAGCCGCCCTTTTTTATACTTTTACGTTATGGGAATATCTCAAATACGGGAGCGGTCTAATTGGTTTGTGGCGAATTTGCCGGCTGTGATTGCAGAGGCATTGAATGAAAATGAAGATGCTTTTGTGCAACTTAATCAAACGGCTATGCTTAATTCTATGAAATCAGATGGCGGGCGTATCGAGCCAGCATACCGGAGTCAGGCATATGCTAATATGAAGGGCCGTAATTATCCGGATTTGAAATTAACCGGGGCGTTTCAAGGTGACATGAGTTTTTTTACCGATGGCGAAGAGTTTTTTTTAACCTCAAACGATCCAAAGATGCGGGAATTGGTTGACAAATACAGCTTAAAAATATTCGGTATTGCACCTCTTTACAGGCCGTTGGCACAAGGGCGGGCGTTATCTTCAATTGCACGAATCTGGAATAAATTTGTATTAAATGGTTAAAACGATCCATACCCTAACGATTCATGACTATTCGCTGTTTGAAAAGACAGGCGATA
Source organism: uncultured Candidatus Izemoplasmatales bacterium (assembly GCA_964459895.1). GTDB lineage: Bacteria > Bacillota_I > Bacilli_A > Izemoplasmatales > Hujiaoplasmataceae > JAAYZB01. The sequence continues at coordinate 29,866 of CAYWOK010000008.1, read as the reverse complement.
TAAAATACCTGTTGACCGGATGGACACGTAAACCAAACATTGAGCCACTTTTGAACGAAATTATCAAAGGTTTGGGATCGGAAACCAATCAGGATCAGGCATTGCAAAAGGAATTTCACCGGCTAAAATCGGTTTATCGGATACAGTACCTGGTTACTTTGTACCAGGCCGCCTATAACCTGTTGATTAATAAGGCTAAAATCGATGTTTGGAAGGCTGCAATCGGTAAGGGTAAGCCATCAAACTACCTTAACCTGATTGAATATGTCGATAAAATTAAGGAGGCGACCGGAATTGAGATCAACCCGGATACATGGGATGACGACATGATAGCATTGAGCAAGGAAATTGACCTTTGGACAGACAAGTACAAACAGAACTTTTTAAACCAGCCAGCCGGCGAAGGCATGACGTTTTTTCAGATCGTTATGGGAGTTTTCGCCGCTTTGCAATTTCCGCTAAATGATCAGATCAGTATGAGCGATTTTTTCCTGATGAAATCCGAGGCTGAAAAATTATCGAAACGCTTAGAATTACAAGCAAATGGAAAACAATAAAAAGAAATGAAAAAATTAATTATTATTTTATGTATGTTAATCGGGATGATTGGCATACAGGCGCAGGTTGCTATCACTCAATCCGGCAATTCTGTGAAATTTGTCAATACAACGAATGCAACAACAACCTATCTGACAGGAATCGATATCGTTAATATTAACGGTAATAACCTTACATTTCAACGGTCGGGAGGTTCAAGTGAATCGGGATATGTCCGTGTTAATTTCACAGACATTACAGATAAGATGGGGAAATCAACTCCGGCGCTATATGTTGACAATCTGATGACTTTAGGCTATTTTGATCCAGGGGTCGTGGTAACTAATCTGATCGTTGATCTTTCAGCGGAGACCGGAACCGGTGGAGCCTATTTAAAAATAACAACCTCATCCGGCGTAAAAGACAGCGTGAAATTGGTCGAAAGCGGATCAATTGATATTGCACAAACGGATGTCAATACAATGACATTTACCGTTCCTGTTGTGGATACCTCAAAGTTTGTGCGGCTCGGAGATTCCGTTCTGGTTAGTAAAGATGCTTTTAATGCCACGACTTTTAATAATGCAGCCGGCGCAGTTTCTAAAGATGCTTTTCGGGATGAGATTATTCTTTATTCGAAGATTGCAAGTGCTGAAACCATAACCGGGGCAAAGGAAATGACTGGGGCTAACCAATTTTATGGCGCCATTACCACGATCAGTGATACAACCGTCTTAAGTAAAGATGTTCAATATGTCATTTTAGCAGATGGAACTTCTCATAATATGATGTTGACATTACCAGCCGCTTCAACTTGCCTGGGAAAAATCATTAAAATAAAATGTATCAATTCATCTAATGAGGTCAAAATAATTACAGCCGGAGGAGATATCGATGCAACTGCCGGGGGCACCGGATTTACAATGACAATTTGGGATGGTCGGGAATTCATGTCAAACGGTACGAATTGGTATATTATTTCTAAATTCTGATGGCAGATAGTATAAATATATTAGTCCCGAAGGAGGCGATTGACAGCATTATCCAGACCGATGCCGCAATAACGAAGCTGGATATTGTGTATCGGAAAATGCTCACTACTATCGAGCAAGGTAGCAAGATATTGAAAGACAACGCCACATCCGAAGAGGGATTAGCTAAAGCAAAAAAAACACAAACCGAAACGACAGAGCAACTCGATGCTGCATCAAAAAAACTGGCCGCATCAGAGGCCGCATTAAACTCGTTTGACAAAGAGAAATTCGCCCAAACGGCCCGGAATAATCAGGCGTTAAAAGATCAGCAAGGCGAGATTCTGAAGATGGTTCAGGCCGAAAAGCAACTGACCGGAACCATCGAAAAGGCCGAGGCCAGCACTAAGGCACTCACTGCCGAACGGAAAAAACTTGATCTTGAAACTATTGAAGGACAAAAACGACTCAAAGAAATTAATATAACGATTGATAAGAATACCGAAATCATGCGGGTTAATGGGGATGCTGCGACCAAGCAACGAATGAACATAGGGAATTATCAAAGCGCATTACAGGGTTTGCCCGGGCCATTAGGCCAAGCTGCATCTGGTGTTAGCAGATTGGGGGCAGCCTTAAAGGCTCTTTTGCTTAATCCGGTTGCATTAGCGATCGCCGCTATCGGTGCTGCTTTATATGGACTTTTCAAAGCATTTACGTCTACTGAAAGTGGTGGAGATAAATTTCGTAGAACAATTTCATCCTTAAAGGAGGTAATGGAGGTTTTAAAAAGTGTCGCCCAGGATGTTGCAATGGCTATTAATGATATATTTTCAAAGTCAATTGAAATATCAGGTAAGAAAGCAGAGAATTCAAGTTTTAAGATATCAAAATTAGGGTTTACTATTATTCAGACATTTGCCGGAATTGGTAAAAATACGAAGGATGCTGCTAAATCAGGCGGTGATTTATACGATGCATTAGATCAAATTGGAAGCGAGAAATTAGCATACAACATTGATGCCGTCCGTGAAAAGATTGCACAATTAAGAACTCAGGCAGCGGAAACGGCAGATGAAAAAATAAAAGCAAAGTTTTTGCAGCAATCTATTGATATGACCGAAGAGATGTATAGTAAGGAAATCGACTGGTCGAAACGAACAACGGATGCAACGTTAGCTAATTTATCGAATAGGTATAAAATTTCTTCTGAAGATATTAAGGCCTATACATTATTAAATTACGAAGAACGGGTTAAAATAAACAAGAGCAATTTAACGATGAACCATTTTGCCGAAAAGCTGAATGATGAGGGTCTGGCTAAACTAAAAACGCAAATAACAGAAGAATCGAGATTAAGAACGGATTCCGACATGGAAACATTAAGAATGCGTAAGAGTATCACTTCGTCCATTGATATTTCAGATAAAGAAGCCGCAGCCGCCTATAAAAAGCGGGTTGATGACCGTGTTAAACTCCTCGAAAACGATGTAAATGTAGTTAAGGCGGCCGCTGATGCACAGGCGAAAGCTATTGAGGATGCCGAGAAAGCCACGGCGGCCATACGTGACACGCTCAGGAATGAAGAGTTAAGCAAACTCGATCAGGAATATTTAACTGGTAAGATTGGAATAGAAGAGTATGAAAAGCAGAAATATGATATTACTCAAAAGTGGTCAGAGAAGGCCTTACAAGAGCAGATCGACAATACGAAGGCCGCTATTGCGCGGGGTAGTAACCTGACAAAAGAGCAACAAGATCAACTACTCGCTGATGCTGCAAAATTCGAGGCAGAGAAAAAGAACACAACGGATCAGGTTGAAAAGGCTACTCTTCAGGGTCAAATTGACAACATCAACAAGATCATTACCGAAAGTGCTTTGTCAGAAGGTCAAAAAACTGATCTACTCAAAAAATCTTCTGAACTGCAATTACAGATTGATGACGAGGCCGTTAAGAAAAAAACTGACAACATCAAAAAGGTCGAGGAGGCACAGAAAACCGCCTTAACCAACATGGATATTGCTCAACAGGAAGAGATCAACGCGCTGACTGAACAGTTATTTGCAGGCGAAATCAGTTATGATAAATACGAATCAAGTAAAACTGATATCAACCACAAATATGCTCAGAAACGCATTCAGGCGGATTTGGATAACATCAACAAGCGGTTATCGACTGAAATCCTATCTGAATCTCAAATAGCAGACTTAAAGAAAAAAGCCGTCGATGATCAAAAATCCCTTGACGACATTGAATTTGATAACTGGAAAAAGGCACAGGATAAAAAGAAAGAAATCATTAACGCCGTCGCAGACCTGATGAAAGAGGCAGCCTCCAGCATTGGAGAGGTTATTAATACAAACATCGAAAAAGAAATTTCCGGGATCGAGAAAAAACGGGATGCAGAACTTACCGCTTCTGATGAATCAATCAAGGATGAAAAGAAAAAGAAAGAGGCTCAGGCTGCAATTAATGCAAAATATGATAAGTTGGTTGCTGAAGAAAAAACAAAACAAGCCAAAAATGATAAGGCAGCCGCCTTGTTTCAAATTGCTATCAATACCGCCGTTGCTATAACAAAGGCAGCTCCTGACCCGATATTGATTGCATTAGCCGCTGCTCTTGGAATTATTCAGGCCGGGGCAGTATTAGCAAAACCTTTGCCTACCTTCGCCAAAGGTACGCGCGGGCAATTTAATACTCCGTCCGCTTTTGTTGCCGGGGAGGCCGGAACCGAGGTTATACAAAAACAAACCGGTGAAATAATGGCCGTAACCCGCCCGACAATATTTACAAACGCAAAAGGGATGCGGATCTATTCAAACCCGGAAATTCAGAACTTGCAGAAAATGATGGTCAATAATCAAATTAATTTCGATACCAGCGAGCTGAAAGAAATCCATAAAGGTATCGACAATATGGCCAAATCTTTGGCCGGACAGCGACAATACATCATGCAGAACGGTAAGGCAACCGGGTACACTCAAGGCGATTACACCCGGAAATATTTGGAAAGGATGATAGGATGAGTACCACACCCGCCATTGATTGGACCCGTAACGGCACCAGTACGCCGTCAAAATATAGGTTTGTCCTGTCGTTTGTCCTACATTCCGAGATCGGTAATTTAGAGTTAAAACACGCTCCATTGGAATGGAAAGAGATTGAACTACTGTTGAAGCGCGATCTGGAAACACACGGGGTTTATATTACGGCGGTGGTCAATTCGCTTACGTTTATCAAAGAGGGTAAAAACTTATTGCAGGATCTTTACGCATCTAAGGGTGTATTTTCAATATGTAACCTGTTTATCTATTACCTCGATCACGCCACGCGGACCTATGTTTCAATGCCAAGCTCGTATAAGCTGGACTTCAACACCTATAAACTTGTCAACCTCACAAAAACGACAAACGGAATAACGATCAGCGCGCTACCTACTGACATAATCAGTAAATTTCAACAGCGTAAAAATACCGAAGTTGACCTGAATAAACTTTTCAACATTGACGGCGGCGCAATCGCTCCGGGACCGGGAACGTGGGAAAGCCTGTCAATACCGGCAATTAAGGTAAATAAGCGGGCTGTTTTGGCGACATCCGGCACCGGTAATCTAACGGGGGTAAGCTATTCGACTACCTATATTTATGTTCCATTGACTTTGGGTAATTCGGAAATCACGGAGGCAATTACAGAAATCGGCATCCCATTAGTTGCGCGGGACGCCGCTTATGGAATAATTGTAGGGAATGTGTATGAGTCTACCCGGATTTTTGGCACGATATATTTGCACCTGAACTCCTTCACGGAAATTACATCTTTAACATTAAGGTTAAGTGTTGTTAATCCGGATGGATCAGAGGCCGATGGACATAATTTACACGCGCCTTATACCTCTGATTTTACGGGTATAAAAAAAATCGTGGTAGACGAATCAATTACCGTTACTGTTGGTACATCGTTAGCCATTATTGTAACGGTTGAATTTGCGGGGGCATTTACTTTTGATATCAGTTTTACCGATTCAGCTATTACCCTCACACAGCTTTACATTGCCTCAACTTCGATACTTACGAAATCCTGGCCGATTTACCGGGCTATTCAGCGTAATTTACAGATCATTTTAGGTCAGCAGTTCCCGTTTTATAGCGAGTTTTTTGGCTTAACAGATATACCCTACAATGTTGCAGATGATTGTTACGCATCTGAAAGCCAGTTAAGATTCGCCAACTTGGTAACGGGTCTGAATATCCGGGGCGGATTGCTTATGGATCACACTTTCCCGATGAAGTTTACCGACCTATTCAAAACACTCAGGGCCGGGTGGGCTATTGGCGGCGGCTTTGAAACTGTTTATGGTCCTATTTTGACGGCTAATCTTATCAGTGGCGGATCTGGTTATTTGGTTGATGATGTTTTGACAGTAGCGGCGCCAGCGGGGGGAACCTCCGCAACTATTACCGTAAAACGTATCAATATATCAGGGGCAATTTTATCATTTTCTATAACCACAAAAGGAACAAATTATACAAAAGGGGCAAAAGGTACAACGGGCGGAACAGGATCATCTGCCACGATAAATGTTCTATCGCTCGATGCACCTTTGTTTTTCCGGATCGAAGAACTCTCACACTTTTATCAGGAGGTGGAAGTATTGGACTTATCAGCTCGGGTGAATGAAATTGAGATCGAACGGGAGCAGGATAGCAGTTCTATGTTTGCCAAATTAAAAACCGGCTATTCAAAATATGAGTATGAGACAATCATGGGCCGGGGGGAATACAATACCGAAAACAACCGAACCACCGTCGTTCCAAACGACAACGAATTTGATAATATTTCACCACTCCGGGCCGATACACGGGGCGTTCTGGAAATGCGATTAAAGCCTTATGACAGTACGGAAACCGAAGACGTTACGGGTGACGAAGATGTTTTTATCATTAAATCTCAAAGAGGATCAGGATACTGGAATGCCGAACTGGAAGAAAACGTGGCGGTCGAAGAAAATACCTCCCTGTTTGATAAATCATTAAACCTGTATTTAACTCCGGTTCGTAATTTAATCCGTAACGGTCAGGAAATAAACGTTGGGTTGGCTCTGGTCCCAGGTACTCCATTAACTTACCAGACCTCGGACAAAAACAACCTCCTGAAAACAACCGGTGAAGGATATACTGTTACAGAAAACCAGAATATAATTGTAGACGAAACCGGTACTAACCCGCATTTGACCGCCCCATTATGGTATCCTGAACTTTTGAACGTTACACTGCCATTTTATGAGGCAGACTATGTGTTATTATCCGCAAATCCTTTGGGTTACATAAAATTGTCAGATACTTTATCCGGCTGGGTACGAGAAATTAAGTGGACATTTGCTCAAAATTCAGCAACTTTGAAATTGAAACGTAGAATAATACCGCTACCATCATGATGACAATCAGCCGGGCAAACTCTATTCATTTTGTCAAAATTGACGGATTACTGTCAAACGTGGAAAATACCCTGTCTTTTGATGAAAAATACGGGGGTTTTGGGATTCGGTCTTATTGTCAAAAGTGGGATGATGCAGCCGTAGTGACGGTTCAGGTGGTAAGTGATATCGATACCGTCCCGACCGTGAACGTCAACCCATTGTCCGGGGCCGCGTGTGCCGACATTACCGCCGTTTTGATTACCTCCTATCCTGCCACTTCGGTACTGGCAGCACGGTATTATTTTGAGTTTGATGTTTCTTTTGCCAGTTACGCCAATCGTATCGTACAAATTAAAGTCACTCAGGGTACAGATGTTTGGATATCGGAATATCAGCAAAGCCTTGACCTAACAGAAGATATGGAAGATGGCGACATGGTTTTGATCCAATACACCAACAAAGATGCCGTTTCTTATCTCCCAAACACACAGATTGACTATACGACCGGGATTGAATTTTTCCTTTATGTCGAAGCGGTTTTAAAGGATATTTCCTATCAGGTTGAGGATAAAATGTTTACAAATATCAGCGAAAAAGTCTTAATCGAATCGCAAACATTCAAGGCCCGAAAACTTGCTACTATTGCCCTACCTGAATTTATGACTGATAAGATCGCCATTGCCGGGAAATGCTTTACTTTTCTGGTTAACGATATTCAGTATACGACCGACGGCGTTCCTGAAATTGCTTCGCCGGCTACGAATGTAAGGCAGTTGGTCTGGACATTGGTTCATACCGATATTTTAGGATTTACAAATGACGATAAATCAATAAATTTACCAACCGTGGATGGATTACTTACTCGTAACGGAGATGCGATAGTATCAACATGGACGTTTATCGTCCCGGCAGGCTACCTGATGTTGGCTGTTGTGGCCGGACATGCTGCTGGCTCAGCCGGAGCATATGATATTAATGTAGGTTCAACACTTCACGGAGTGGATTACATTGATACGGGTACGGTCCCGTTTGTGGCAATTAATACTACATTCAATCTGACAACGCAGCCTTATTTCGCGATCGCTGCGACAGTTTATGTTGAAATTTCCGGGGCTGGGGCAATCGCAAAAATCTATGTCTTATTACTCAGAAATACGCCATGAGAAAAATACTGATAGGATTATTGTTTTTGATTGGTTGGTCTGTTCAGGCTCAAATTGTCCCGGCCTCGCAGGTTCAGATCAGCCAATTCGGACGGCTTAAAAAGTTGACGGTTAAGCCAGCTGCACCTGTTGCCGGATTCGGAAACTTTTACAACCTGAACGATTCTTTGCATTACGAAATCAGTACAAAAGATTGGAATTTAGGAAAAATAACCTATACTGATACACTGGGCTACTATCTTTTAAAAGCCGATACTATTTTTTTTCTGCACACTTCCGATCTGGCCGGGCTTCAGGATAGTTTAGTTTCTCGTTATTTATACGATGCCAATACTATCCTGAAAGCCAACGTTGATAATACTCCTGTTCCAGTAACGATTTCCGTTCAACAGGTTGTAGGACGTGCAACCGGGGGAACTATCAGGGGATTGGATATTGATTCAGATTTATCTTCTGTATCAACAGGGGATAGTACGATTCCTTCTGCAAAGGCGGCAAAAGCGATGGGCGATTTGAAGGCATTAAAAACCACAACGATTTCGACAACTGCGCCTTTAACCGGAGGTGGTGACTTATCGGCCAACCGAACTTTAGTCATACCGAATAGTACCACAACAGTGGACGGGTATCTATCTGGTGCAAACTTCACGATTTTCAACAATAAGATGGGTTCGCTGGCTAACAATCAATGGATGCCAAGTCTGGACTATGTTGGTGGGGTGATCAATATATTGAAAGTTACACCCGATAATACTTTTGCTTTTGGCCTTCCGGTTGAAATCGGAGCATTATATTCGGTAGCTAATCAGGGCATTCAGACCATTTTAAACATGCCTGTAACAACATTTTGTGTGGATAATACCCCGCTTGGATTCAACGTATTGTTAGGCAACCAGAAGATTATGGAAATTTGGGGGCAATACAATTCCGCAACTGGTTTAATTGATAATTTCCGGGTGGATGTTTTAGGAATTGTTAAGGGACATACTTTGACAGATTCTATCGCTACCTTGTCTTTAGGGGCCCTTCGGGGAGCAACGGATGTTTTTGCTTCTGATTCGATTCAAGGGAAAAATATTTATGCTCAGGACACTGTTAAGGCAAATCATTTCCGGATGGTTACCGGGGCATCAAACGGGTATATAATGAAAACAGATGCCAATGGAATAGGAACCTGGCAAATGTTGACTTCCAGTTACAAGGGAACCTGGAATGCCACAACTAATACACCAACGCTTTCCGATGCAACCGGGGCAAATGGGGATTTTTACATTGTTTCAACCGGAGGTACTCAAAATTTAGGTCATGGAAATGTGACTTTTGTCGTAGGTGGAACGGCTGTTCATAATGGAACGAAATACGAAGCGGTTAATCCGGCTAATCAGGTGACTTCTGTTAATTCTCTGCAAGGGGATGTTCAATTGGATTTATTCTTATCCGGAGATACTTTGATGTTGACCGGGGGTACGGATTCTGTGAACATTGCTTTGATTCCTGCTTTTACTTTGGTAAAAAACAGGTTGACAACCATTGAAAATGACACTTTGCACTATCAGGCGGCATATACTCATAGCCTGCTCACAACCGGAAACCCGCATCATGTTTCTGCTTCGGATGTGGGATTAGGTAATGTAGTCAATGAAGCCCCGGCTTATTTCGTTCATGCAATAAGTGTTGATGGGGAAAATAACATTGCTGTTTCTTTCACGATTACAGCAACAAGCAAGGTATATTATAACGGCTCTTTGGTGGAAAACACACGATGGACGGGGGCCGGATCAACAACAATAAATTTAAGTTTGGATACCCGATTATATGATTATTTAGTGATAACCAATTAATATTTTTATAAATGAAACGTTTAATTTTCTTTTTGACCTTATTTGCTGTGACCCTGATGGGTTATGCGCAAATTACGCCGACCTCTTTAATGAGGATTGCCACCCGGACTACTGTGTTTGGTAAAAATCTCCCGGCTGGTACGGAAATCCGGTGTATTGCGGATAGTACAAGCTGGGATGTAGGTTCTGCCGGCGTTGCCACAACCGCAACGATTAATACAGCTTGGGCGGCTGGGACTATTACATTAAGAAAAACAAAAGTTCAAAACTCTGCAACCAGAGGGGCTACCGGTATTCCTGTTGCTATCGACACATTGAAGGCTACTTATCAATCACTTGTATTACCAGCTGCAACTACAACTTACGCAGGCGCGATGACAGCGGCTGATAAAACGAAACTTGACGCGGTAACCACATCAGCAGATGCTTCGGCTGCTGAAACTTTTGAAACAGCAACAGATTCATTAACGGTTTCAGGTTCCGGATTTTATACAGTCACTTTGGCTGTTGTGGCAAAAGACAGTTCGGCATTTATTGTTTCCGTGAATGGAGTGGAACTTCGTCACGCTTCAGGAGGGCAATATACCGTGATGGTACCTAATCTGGCGGCTAAACGGGTGCAATTGAATATACCGATATATAAATATGATCTCATATCAGTAGGTTACAGTAAATGAAACGTTATCTGATAGTTCTGTTATTGATATTCTCTTTGCCTGTTATATCGCAGACCAGCCCGGCCTATATTCGCAGGGTGGCAACTTTTACAACGATATTTGATAATAATATTCCGCAAGGATCATTTATTTATGATGGTTCAACCGGGAAAACCTATAAGATTCTTCATGGAATAACCAGTACCAATTCGTTATCTACGCTCGTTAACTTCGTAGATTACGTAGAATCCATGGCAGTACCGGCAAATGCACAATGGATCGGGAGTTATGATTATGCGGGCAATGCGGCAAACCTTTGGAGTTATTCAAAGGATAACACAATTATCCCGGGTGCGAATGTGGAAATTGGTCAACTTTGGTTTCCGGCTAATGCCGGGTTACAGATAATCTTGAATATGCCAGTCAACCATTGGGCTACGAACCTTGACACGATGGGATATTCTATTAAAATCGGGAATCAGAAGTTTGGAAAGATATACGGTCTTTGGAATACTGCTACTGATTCATTAAATAATAAAAAATTTTACTGGTTTGGAACGATTGGGGTATTGGATTCTGTTACAGGTTCAGATCGGGCTTATAATCCTACGACCTTTAAAGGATCATTCCGGTTTGTCACATCTAATGCTTTTCGTAATCGGATTCAGACACTTAATCATGATTCATTAACCGGGTATATTGCCCGAAAACACTTCTATAAACAATCAATTGATTCATTGAGTACTGGACTTTCTACAGGGTTGGTTAAGGTGACAAATGGATTACTTTCAACTATAACAGACGGTCATTCAAATTGGGATAAATATAATCAATGGGACGGAGGATCGACTGGATTAACTGCCACAACCGGGCGTACTTCGCTTGAATTAGGAACAGCAGCATTAAATGCAACAGGAGATTTTGCTACAGCAGCACAAGGAACGCTAGCGACTAATGCTATGCCAAAATCCGGAGGTACTTTTACTGGAAATGTATTATTTACAGATAACACTTATGATATTGGTGCAAATGGGGATAATAGACCACGAACGGGATATTTTGGTACTTCTTTAATAACTCCTACGGTTAATCTAATAACAGGTTCACACGCAGGTTATACCTGGCAATGTACAAATACTACGACTGGAGCAGGGGCGTGGGCAAATGTAACCGGAGCAGTTTATTTAGGTACAGTTAATGGTGCTGATGGTAAATATAATGGTGGAGGTACGGCATTAATTGATGGAACAGGAACAGCTGGGAATTATTATGCTTGTAATAATGCCGGAACTTATGATTATGGTAGTGGTAACATTACACTGGCAATAGGCGATCAATTATATTACAGTGGAACAGTTTGGTTAAAGATTCCTGGTGCTGGATCATACACATTACCAATTGCTACTGCCGTATTGGGTGGTGTTATAACGAATTCAAATATATCAGTTAATTCCGGAACTGGAGGTATGACAGTTTTAATAAATGCCAATTTAACCGGCCCGATCACCTCAACTGGGAATACTACATCTGTTGCAGCACAAACAGGAACAGGGAGCAAGTTTGTTATGGACACTTCTCCGACACTAATAACCCCATTTTTAGGAACGCCAACTTCCGGTAATTTTTCTACTGGATCATTCACTTGGCCAACTTTCAATCAATCGACAAGTGGAACGGCAGCAAAGGCAACTATTTTAGAAACTACCCGTGCAATTTATGGTAACAATTTTAATGGATCGGCTGCTTTAACTCAGATAATTGCATCAAATTATGGAGGTACTGGTAATGGATTTACAAAATTTACTGGCCCCACGACAGCAGAAAAAACCTTTACACTTCCTAATGCAAGTGCAACGATATTAACTGATAATGCGGTAATAACCTCACAACAAGGAGGTACAGGAATAAACAATACGGGTCGAACTTTGACGATTAATTCAAATTCAGGAACGATTGTTTTCCCGGAAGCTGCAACTACGATAACTTTTCCGGCAAGTACTGCAACATTGGCCCGTACGGATGCGGGCAATACGTTTACTGGTCATCAAACTATTGAAAGCGTGACCTCCACGGGGGCAACGGGGACGGGAAAATTTGTATTTAGTATTTCTCCATCTTTTACTGGATTGGTCACTGAACCCTCAACCCGTGAGGGGCAAAAAATAGAATCAATTGACGGTAGTGTTATTGTTTGCGATGGCGATTCCCGGACGGTTGGTTATACAGGTGGTACGGTTTATCCTTATTCAGACCATTTAGGATTAGATGCAACTTACACTATTTACAACACCGGTATTGGTGGAGCTGGATTAGTCTATTATGCAGGACAAAGTTGGTTACCCGATGTTGCTTATGCAAATATTGACAAATATTATTCAAACGTTGGTGTACGGAATATAATTGTGATTTGGGCGGGATACAATGATATGTCTGTACATGATATAAATGAAAATGTAACCTTTCGTGCTTTGGTTGCCTATTGTCTAAACCGTAAACAAAAGGGGTGGAAGGTGATTGTTTGCACGGAGATCAATTCTAATGGCCCGGAATCCCGCCGGTTGGCTTTTAATATTTTAGTTCGTTCCCAGTATGCCGGATTTGCCGATGGGTTATGTGATTTGGGCAATACTTCACCTTTTAATACCTCGACATCTTATTTAAATGAAACTTATTATTATGATGGTTGTCATTTGACGGCTGCCGGATATTCTGTTATAGCAACAACGGTAAGTACTGCTATTACCGATTTGGCTAATAAAACAAATGCTTTATATAAATCTGTTGTTTTACAGGTTTACGATCCCAGTGCAACGGTTGTAACTGGTTCAAATATTGCTCAATTTTCTATACCATCCGGATTAGATGGTTGGAAAATTTCTAAGGTAGCTGCTCATTGTTATACCAATACCGGACAGTTGGTTGAGGTGCAATTAAAAAATTCAGAATCTTCAGAACCAACAACTTGGTACAATGTTTTGAGTACTGTTTGTACAGTTTATCATGCCTATTATGATAGCAAAAATTATGGTGATCCAAATTCAGTAATTAATACTACTTACGCACAGGTTTATGAAGGATATGTTCTTTCTGTTGATGTTAATTATCCAACAGCCACGACCCGCAAAGGGCTCGATGTTAGAATAGATTTCACGAAATGAAAAAACTATTTTTTATATTATTATTGAGTGGTCAGTTAATGGCTCAATCTCCGGTAACTATTACTGGATTATATAAATCTTGTCTTGTTAAAAAAAGTGAATATGGATGGGATGTATCGAGAAATGCCGGAGAAGGTTCAGCAAACATTGCAAATAGTGAATATGGTACAATAAGAGTAGATAGGTATATCTACAGTTACATAATTTTGTATCGGGTGGGTCTTATTTTTGATGTCACAACCGTACCGTATGGGTCTGTAATAGATTCTGTTTTTTTGAAATTGTATGTAACCAACAGTGAAGCATATGATGATCTTGGATTGGTTGTATATGATGCTTATACCATTAAATGTGAAGCAGATTATCTGACGGATTATAGCCATGTTGTAGGGGTTGTTACCGGAACTAATACCCCTAACTTTCAAATAATGGATTATAAAGAATCGATTTCTACGGGATATCAAACATTTAAACTGAGTGGATTACGAATGAGTTTGTGGTATGGCAACAATTATGTATGTTATGGACTTGGATCGTATCATTGGGATTATCTTAATCATCAACCTCTTTCGGTTAATAATAATATCACAATTAATCTATTTACTGTTACAGATAAACCGGAATTAAAAATATATTATCATTCCCAAACTTCATTACCTAAAAAAATAAAAATAATTACCATATTTTAAATATCATGAAAAAATTATTTATTCTTTTAATATTCCTGATTGGTCTGACCGCTTTCTCACAGAGTTGGAAAAAAGGTTTGATCTTTTCGGCCCCATTGGACGAATGGAATACGACATGGGATCAGGTCAACTCGATTAAAGGCGCCGGAACTGATATTTACAATGTCCTTGACCAAAAAGGCAATGGAAGGCGAAGTTATATTTTTGCCGGAACTGGTTCTGCCACTATTGCATCGGCTGACCGTTATAATGTGGGAACGACAGATTTCATGATATCTATGAAAGTGACCCCTGCAAACATCACAGATCAAACTAAATATCTGGTCAATAAAGAGGCCAGTGGAATCGGATATGGTATCTATCAGTATAATAATGATCTGTATATTAGATTTGATGATGATTCCCATGATGTCAGTGGTAAGATTGGAACGGCTGTTTTAATTGCCGGAACTCCACTTGAGTTTACTATTGTATTTTCCCGTACCGGAAATGCTTCGTTGTATATCAATCGTTCTGCAACCGTGGCGGGAACCGTTGCAATTTCAACAACCAATCTTACCTTATCGAATACTGGTGATTTTGTTGTAGGAAATAGTACAGCAGGATCACAAGGATTTTCGGGTAATATTTCGATGTGTCGGTTATTTAATTTTGCCGGAACTGCTACGCAGGCGGTGAATTATTCAAAGCCTGAGTACCCGATTGAACAGATGGATCAGGGGGCAACGAATGTGTTATTATACAATGAATCGGTAACACAATTTTCGAGTTATACAATAATTGGTGCCGGAGCAACAATTTCAGGAGGTAAACTGGTGTGTAATGGGGGTATTTTTAATGCATATTCGGGGTCTGCAAAAGATTACACGACACTATTAAATAAAAATTATGCAACAACTTTTACCTATGATGGAGGGAATGGATATAGTGTGGCTATGTCATATTCATACAAAAAACCTCCCTACCCTTATGCTAATATTCCTTTGGTTGGAACAAGTGGAACGGTTAGGGTTAATAAAACTAGTACTTATGTGGGTTCTGACATGGGAATGAATGTGGCACAATGTGACATAGCAAGTCATTTTGTCGGTAACATTAGTAATATCACTGTTTATCAAATTGGTTGCCTGCTTAACCTCAACGCCGAGGGCATCGGTTATGCCGCTACCACTTGGTATGATCGTTTGAATGCTTTAAGTGCGACCACTTCAAATGCGACGATATCCATTCTACCAGCAAGTAATTTAGGGGCGACGAATTTCAACGGATTAACTTCGGCAATTGCACTAACTGAAACAAATGGTTTGACGAGTGATATTACCCTTTCTGCAAGGATCAGACCGATTGCCTTTGGAGAAGGAAATGCTGGCAGAATATTCAGTAATTCAAAAGTTATGTTTTACGTCAATTCATCCGGCTATTTGACTTTCACCCGCCGGGATGAATCAACATTAATTAATTCAGGTGCTGCATCTATTGTTATTAATACAGATTATTATGTCGTAGTTACTTCGACTTCAGCAGGGGTGACTAATTTTTACATTAATGGAGTTCTTTCCGGAACAGCCAATCAGGCGGCAGGAACCCCGGCTTCCGGATTGAGTTATTATCTTGGAAATAGTGCCGCAAACGATAAAACTTTTCAGGGTAGATTATCAAAAATTAAATGTTGGGGACGAATATTAACCACAGAAGAAATATTAAATTTGTATAATATAGGAGAATAAAAAAATGGACAAACTACAATTTATCCAGGCTATGCAGGATTACAAAGACCTGAAAAATTTAACAACTGCTCCTTTTAATGTTGATGACAGTCAATATAAGGGAGTTTATCCGGAATTAAATTTTCATGATCCGGCACATCGGGAACGTATTGCCGGACTTTTAGCTCAGGCTTTAACCGCTAATTCTGCAAAGGTTTTGCAATGGATATTGATAGAAAGCAAAACAAGGCTTTTGGCGGCACAACCGGATTTGACAACTGAGTTGAATGAATTGAATTCTTTAATCAATTCTATTGGGAAAATAGGATGAAACTGATTATTCATACAGGAACGAACGGGCCCGGATTCCCGATATTGCCGCATTTTGGAAGCAATTTATCCTATCAATTCCGGATCGGCCCGGAATGGTTTGATGGGCACCTGACTGAGCCGGATCACTATGGATTAAAACTGCCCGCAATAGGATATTTCAATTATCACAAATTTGGTATCAACAGTGCGATTATCGACGGGGGAGTATGGATATTCAGATATTATTTTAATGGGCAGTTAAACCAATTCGATGAATTTGAAATCCAGCTGGAGCCGGATCGGTGGTATCGGGTCGTTCAAAGCACGAAACCCCTGGCTTGGTGGTTTGATGGGAAACTGGTACATTCGGAAAATATGAACATTTCGGGATGCTGGATGACGCCGCCCTATTTAGGAAAAAAGAAAGTGGCAGTTGCGAGTAGAGATTTAAAAATTGAAATAGAAAAGATATGAGTGATAATGGTAAAAATAATATACGGCAGGCGATAACGATAGTCATTACTTCTGTGTCAACAGCTCTAATTATGTCATTAATCGCGCCAAATGGTTTACGTAATGCGGTCCGAAGTGTTGAAATTCAACAAGCAACAACAAAGTTGCAAGTGGATTTAAATACTAACCGGTTAGCTATTCTGGAATTTGAACGATCTAAACTGGTTACAAAAGAGGATCTTCAGTTAATGAAAAATGATTTATTACGGGAGTTAAAAAAATGACGACACTAAAACTCGAAAATCATGGAAAACCCACACCGCCTATTTGGCGTGGCGTGGGCCGGGTATTAGTTATATTAATGCCTGTTGTAACGGCTGTCATTATGATTATTCCGATACCGGAACCGTGTAAAGGACTGATCGCAGTTGGTGCAAATGCCCTACTCGCAATCGGTAAGGAATTGACAACTTATACCTTCAATCCTGCTGATGTGCCGGTAACTTATAATCCCGAAAAAGAAATTTCTAAATAATCAATTGAAAATAAAAATGATAACAAGAGATAGAAAATTAGTTACCCTTGCCCTCGAATGGTTAAATACTCAGGGATTGCAAGGAAAAGAAACGGTTACCCAATTTTGGGATCGGTTTTTCGAGACCGATGCCTACAAAAAGGTAGGTTGGTTAAAAAAAGATGTGCAGGCTAATTGCACCAATTGCGGAGAGCTAAAACGGTGGCAGAAAGAATACGGTAACCTTCAAAAGTGCAATTCCTGCGGGTTTACGAATTTCATTGACGATTCTGAATAATTTATTTATTAATTTTATACATAAAAATCATGGATGAAAAAATTGGAATTGAACATATCGAAACCGTAATCGGTGGGATATGTGGATTTGGGGTTGATCTAGAAGCATCGTTGGCTGATGGTAAATTCAATATCCCGGGTGACCTGCTTCGGTTCATTGGCGATGTTATGAAAATCCCGGCAATGGTTAAAGCGCTTCCATTTATCCCGGTTGAGTTTCTGGACATCGATGCTACTGAAAATGAAATCATCGCCGCTGACATCCGGGAAAAACTACATCTGCCACAAGCTGATGTTACCGAGGTGGTGGTATGCGCAACTGCCGCCATGCTTTCGACTTCGGATACAGTTAAAAAAGTCATGGCGCTTGTTGCTGCGATTAAGGCATTGAAACATCCGGAGGCCTGATGTTGCGATCTGATGACTGTCTGAAAAAATACGGGATGCCATCGGCAAATAACCGGTGGATGATCCTTTGGAATGTCCCGGACGACATTGAAATAGGCGTTATCCCAAAACGGATCTTTTGTAATAAGGATTTAATTGTACCATTAAAAACGGCATTTATCAATTTGATTGTGCGGGGATATGCTGAACGGGAATTACTTACATGGGACGGTTGTTTCAATATCCGGCAAACAACAGGCGGGGTAACTTATTCGTTACATTCCTGGGGGATTGCCATTGATGTAAACGCATTCGCAAACCCTTATGGTGCAGAACCAGCAATGTCTAAGGGATTCGTGGAATGTTTCACGGATGCCGGTTTTGATTGGGGCGGTGACTGGCGAATAATAAAAGACGGAATGCACTTTCAATTGAAACACATTTAAGGCGGTTTTTGTGGTGGGTGATGGGTCAGCTCGAAAGGGCCGGCCTTTATCCCCTGCCATTGGCGGGGGACTTACAGAGGTTTTTATCGTTGTACCAGCAAACAACGATGAGAGGAGGGCCGGAGCGATCTGGCCTTTTCTATTTTTCCAACCCCGCAACGATACAACGGACGTTTTCCAACACTATTATAATATTCATTTTTCTTTTTCTAAAAGTTAGGATATATACTGTTGTATCGTTGGAACTGTTAAAATATAACAGGAATACAGTGCTCAGACCAACGGTTAGAAAATTGGAACCGTTGGGGAGGTTATTTAGACTGATTATAAATTAGCATAAAACTTTCATAACCTATTGTTTATTTAAAAAATAGGTTTACATTTGGTCTGGCTTAACTCTGAAAACAATGAAAACATTAACAGCGCATTCGGTACGGACTTCCTACCAGCTCAGGGCGGAACTGGATCAGAGCCGTGCCAAATCCTGCTGGGTGCGCTTATTTTTAAACTAAAAACTATGAAACTTTCAGAAATCAACTGGGAATCTTTGCAGGCCCCCTTCATTCCACGATGGCGGGTTCAGTCTGTCAAAGACGGAAATGCTATTTGTGTTCCCTATATCGATGCAAGGGCAGTGCATGAGCGATTAGACGAAGTATTAACCCCGGCAAACTGGCAGAACAATTACCAGGCCGACCTCGGAGTATCCACTATCGGAATCCTGATCGACAACGATTGGGTTTTTAAATCCGATGTTGGCACTGATTCTAAAGTGGAGGCTATAAAAGGCAAGGCATCCGACGCTTTCAAACGCGCCGCTGTGATTTGGGGTATCGGTCGGAACCTTTATTCGATCCAGGTTCGGGTGCTTGCCTCAAAAGATGGAAAACATGCCTATACCGCCGAGGGTCAAATGTTGATCACAGGCGATCAATTGTCCAACTACCTGAACGGAATGACGGAGGGCCGGATGTTAATTTCGCAGTTATGGAAACAAAATCCAGGATTGCACGAAGATCAGCGATTCAGGGATGCAATGAATATTTTAAAGGAGGTGGTAAAATGATTACGATACTATGGGAACCATGGACAGCGAGGATAGTAAAGACAGGTTTAGGAAAGAAATACTGTCCTGAATTGTATCGGTTTCTAAGCGTCCATACTATGGATAATTTAGATGCACAACAAGAACTTGAAGCGATGGATTTAATAAAGCAACTACCCGACATAATTGATAAATCAATTCAGGAAATTTATAAATCCAAATTGTCGACTTTAAGGCAACGGGAAATTGGAAGATTGATCCATTTTTGCGAAATATTATTAATAGATGAACCTTACAAATACGATTCTTTAGATATTACTCTTTTTTCACAACACCAGTACATTAAAGAGGCGCTGGATCAATGCAATACCTTGTTAAACAAATCGGAACAGCCGACAAAGAAGAAACGTGAAGGATAGAAACTTAACTACATTGAGTTATTCAAAATGAAAGATCAATTTATTGAGGAAATGGAATCCTACGCCCGCGAAACCGAGGCCCGTCTGGAATCCAACGTTTTGAACGTTACAACTTACGAACAGATCGAGATTGACGAAGTGGAAAAACAGGCACGATGGATGGCAAAACGGTGCGGGAAAATTACCGTATCGATCGCTCCAAAATTGATGACAAAGGGTAAAAAGAGTGATTGGGGCCAGATAGCCATTGGTGAACTGCTTGCTATTTTTCACGAACGGCGCACCGGCATCCAAAGAGGATCCATTTCGACTTTTGCCATGCGCTGGGGTTTGGAAAATGAATATCCGGCATTTTGTTATTATCGGGATCATTTCAATCCGGAGACTATTTATAGCCATGACGGAAATGATATTTTGTTTCTGGAACCCATACCAGGATTTGGAATCAGTCCGGACGCAATGACTTATTGCAAGGAGATAGAGAGCGATCTGATCTATTCCGGAATTACCGAGATCAAATGCCCTGAAAATCCGGTCAATCACTTGAAATATTGCATGATCGAAACCGTCACGGAGGGTGAAGATTATTTCTGGCAAATGATCGCTCAATTCCTTTCGGGGGTGGAATGGATTGACTTTTGCTCGTTTGACCCCCGGATGAAGGACGGAGACCCTTTGAAAATGCACGTGGTAAGATTATACCGGAAAGATTATCTGGATTCGATTGTCAGGGTAGAGGCAAGAATAATCGAAGCCGGGAAGTTTATTAATGATTGGAATTTATTGAAATATCTATAAACTAAAAATTATGACAACAGAATTAGTAAAATTTGATGAAGTGATCAAACAGTCCGGCCTTGCAATTCAGGAAGGCGAAGAGATCAAACAGAGTTATTTGCCTTTTGCCATCCAGTTGGCGGAAATTCAGGAACAGGCTGCTAAGATTAATTTTGAAAAACCAACGCCAACCGATGAAATTATCGCCCGTGATCTTCGTTTGAGGACGGTAAAAATCAGAACCGGGGCAAGCGACATGAAAGATAACCGGAAACGGATTCATCTTTTGAAGGGCAATCTGGAACAGGCCGCCTATAACCTTATCGCAGCCAGCTGCAAACTTTCAGAGGAGGAATTTACGACCGTGGAAAAAGCCCGTGAAATTGCCGAATCAAAACGGAGGGCAGAATTGAAAATTATTCGGGATGCAGAGGTTTTATCGCTGGCCGAATTTGTACCTTTCGGGATGGATTTGGGTAAATTTTCAGAGGAAGATTATCAGAAACTTTTATTGGGTGCTAAAATGCAAATGGAACAGAAAAGGGAACAAGAACGCAAAGAAGAGGAAGTCCGGCAGGCTGAAATTGCCGAACAGAAAAGAATCCGGGAAGATAATGACCGTCTGCAAAAGCAAATTGAAAATGAGCGCAAGGCTGCCGAGGAAAAAGCATGGATCGAACGGGAGGCATCGGAGGCTAAACTGAAAGAGGAACGGGAAGCACGGGCAAAGGCAGAGGCCGAGATAAAAGCCAAAGCCGATCAGGAGCGCAAGGTTGCCGAGGAAAAAGCATTGGCGGAAAAGAAAGCAAAGTCGGCCCCAGACAAACAGAAACTTATTGCCCTTGCATCCGTTATTTCGGGAATGACTCTTCCTGAAATGAAAACCATTGAAGGGATGGTAATACTTGACAATGTAAAGGAATTGCTGAAAAAAACATCTGAATTTATCACTAAAAAAGTAGGAGAAATTTAAAATGCTTAAAGGAAAATTAAACTTAGCAAAACTGAAATCCCAGGTTTTGGATTTCAAAGGTAAATCGGGTCCGGTTAAATGCCTGGTAATCCCGATTGAGGAAAACCACCTTTTCTGGTCTGAAAAGACCGGGGCGGTCTATTTTGAATTTGTCGGGTTTGAATCGGAGAGTTTGAAGGAATGGACACATTCCGTTAAACAATCCTTGCCAAAAGAGGTCAGGGAAAAAATGACGAAGGAGGAGCAATACGCCTATCCATATTTGGGTAATGTCAATGTCGGCGGGCGGGTGGACGAAACGGCAACACCAAGCCAGGTGCTAACCGAGATTGAACCGATGACACAGGATTTACCGTTCTAAAAATCAATATTATGACAAACAAAAAAAGACAGAAACAGGAAAAAATGTTTTTGAAGTACCAATTTTCGCATGATGAAATTCATGAAAAAGGTATTTTACTCGCGTCACTCACACAGGAGGCAGCGGCTATCGAGGATGAAAAGAAGGCAATTACATCTGAATTTAAGGCAAAAATCGACAGCAAAACGGCGGCCATCGGGTCAATCGGAAATCACATTAACAATGGTTATGAACACCGATACATTGAATGTACGACGATTTTTGATGAACCTTCACCCGGTTTTAAAACCACTTACCGGAATGATACAAAGGAAAAGGTATCAACTGCCCCGATGACGGCGGATGAATTGCAGTTGCCGATTGAGTTTGAAGGGACGTAATGATCCAGCTTTATCCCTATCAGTCTAAAATTATCAGTGAAATCCGGTCGGCTTGGCAATCTGGCCGGAAATCACTGATTATTTGTTCACCAACAGGAAGTGGGAAAACCATCATTTTTTCCTGGATCGCCCAACACTCGAAATCAAAGGTTTTGATCATCACTCACCGCATCGAACTATTAACCGAAACCGGGGGAACGTTGGAGCAATTTGGGATTGATCCCGGTTTGGTTATTGCCGGGACAAAGCGACCTCCTATCAACCGGATTGTAGTTGCCATGACCGGGACGCTGAAAAACCGACTGAAAAAACCGATGTGGAAAAACTGGTATTCCAGTTTCGGTTTGATCGTCATCGACGAGGCCCATCAACAGGATATGGATCATGTTTTCCCGGTGACGCCCGATAAATACATTTTAGGATTCACCGCCACGCCATTAAGAAAAGGTAAAATGACACAACTATCGGAAAATTATCAACAATTGATCGAGGGGCCAGACGTTCAGCAGTTGATCAATTCCGGGTATCTGGTCCGTGACCGGTATTTTGGCGTGGAGGTAGATATGTCAGGGGTTGGTAGGGATTCAGCTGGGGAATATGCAACCGGTGAAATGTTTGACCGGTACAACCGTTCGAATCTTTATGCCGGGGTGATCGATAACTGGAAGCGTATTTGCCCAGATACCTTAACCCTTGTTTTTTGTGTTAATATTGAACATACGATTTTAACGGCTCAGGCTTTTCAAGATGCCGGCATTCCTGCTGAATACCTGGTTTCATCAGAACCAACCGATCGGAAAGGAATTATTTGGAGGTGGAAGCGGTCAAGGGGTGTGCTTGTAAATTGTGGGATTCTGACAACCGGATTCAACTGGTGCCCGATTGAAACGATAATTATCAACCGTTCAACCACATCCACTAATCTTTTTTTGCAGATGGTGGGGCGGGGGTCCAGGATCAACGAGGGTAAAAATTTTTTCTATCTATTGGATTTTGGCGAAAACGCTACCCGGTTGGGACATTACCGGCAGGAACGGGCATGGAGTTTGGATCATACAGCCGGAAAAGAGGGCGGGGTATCCGGGGTAAAAACGTGCCCGAAATGTCAGGCATTACTTATGACCACTTCGCGGGAGTGTAAATATTGCGGGTATGTTTTTCCATTAACAAAACAGGAAAAAATAGAGATTGAACTTAAAGAACTCGACTATCGGACAGCCGTAAAAGGTCGGACGGTGGAGGAGCTTGAAATTATCGCTAAAATCAAGGGATATAAAAAAGCCTGGATCTGGCGACAGATTTATTTTACAATGGGCGAAATTGCCCTGAAGGATTATGCCCGGAAACAGGGCTATCATCATGCATGGGTTAAAAGACAAATGGGATATTACAAATGACATTAAAAAAACTGAAATGAACAATAAAAAAAACACTATGTCACCGATTCAAAAAGAAGGAATACAGAAAAGGCTAAAATCTTTTCGTAACCATTTAGGAAAATCACAAAATGAAATAGGGGATATTTGTAAGATTGGAAGATTTTACTACGGCAATATCGAAAGAGGTCAGGATAATTATTCTGATTTGGTAATTATTAAGATAGCGGAAAAGTTAAACATCGATCCTGTTTGGTTGCTTCATGGTTCGGGAATATCACCAATTCCCGAAAATATAAAGATCGATAAACCTGAATTGATAAAACCAATTTGTAAGGAAAAAAGGATACCTATACCGGAATATCCCATTAACCCAATGCCCGTTATAAAAACCAATGTCGCTAACATAATAGAGAAGGCAAAACTTGTTGAGGAAAAAATAAGTTTATCGCTTATTTCCGGAGAATTTACTGTAAAAAATGAAAAAGGATTGCAGATTAATGTTGTATTGACAAAACTCAAAATGAGCGAATTAATTGAATTAATCAATGATGTTTTAAAAGTTCTTGAATTATACTGATGTTATTTTTAAGTGTTATAGTCCGATTGAGGCTCAGAATTATACATCTTTTTGATGAAAAACATTGAAGATTATCTACACAGAAAAACATGAATACTATGAACCCCTACATTACCCCCGGCCTCGGACTTGACGAAGCCGGAATTATCAACCTGATCACCCGTGAATTTGAATTTTCAGATACCGGATGGGTGCGGTCTAAATGCCGGGAAACAAACGTTAAAATTGCCCGTCAACTCTTATGGACTTGCCTGATGGATCATCTGGCATATAGTCAGCGGGAAGCTGCTATGATCAGTTTGAAAGTGGGGACAAGCGCCAGACACGGGAAAATTCAAATTATGGATGTTTTCTGGAACGATCCGCAATATGGTGAACGGATACGGGTCGTCTATAACCGGTGTATTGAAATAAAGAGGAGAATGCTTGAAACAAAAATAAAAACAATATTATGAAATGTCCTCATGAATGGCGACCCATCCGGTGTATCATATCGGGTGGATCAATTCAGGTAAGAAAAATCTGTGTATATTGTGGAGAAGTCACCAACTATAGTTTTCCACATTCATATTTTGATATAGAGGAATTACCTATCAAAAAATTAGACGAATGGAAAACGATAAACCCAAATGAACTTCTATTGTTCTAATTTTTTCGGTAACTTTAATCCTATTTCCAAAAAAAACAACCTATGATTAACACCGCCCTCCACTACCTGACGCTAAATCTATCGGTTATCCCGGTTAAATCGGAAACAAAAGCCCCGTCAATTCCCTCATGGAAACCCTATCAAACCACACGGATGACCCCGGATCAGGCGTTTCAGAGTTTTGCAACTGCGGAGGCCATTGCGGTCATAACAGGAAAGGTATCGGATAATCTGATCATCATTGACTTTGATAATCATTTTGGGGATGCAGCGAAAAATATAGCGAGATTTGAAAAAATGTCGCCGGTTCAAGTGATTAAACAATCCACACCATCGGGCGGGTTCCATTTGATTTACCGGACACCCGACCCGGGAAAAAACCGAAAATTGGCCCAGCGATTGAATCTGAAAGGTCAGCCGGACACCTTGATCGAAACTCGTGGCGAAGGAGGTTACGCGCTTGTAGCACCGTCACCAAAATATCAGCTCATAAGGGGATCGTTTGATAATATACCGGTTTTGACAGAGGATCAGCACAATGAAATGATGACGGCGGCCATGTCATTCAATGAGTTTGCACGGGTTGACCATATTTATCAACCCGATATATTTGGAAAATCAGACCTGCGGCCCGGGGATCAATACGACCTGTCACCGGACGGGCGGGATGAAGTGCCGGCGCTACTAATTCATGCCGGGTGGGAATCAACAGATGGGAAGCATTGGAAGCGACCCGGTAAGGATGCCGGCGGAATCAGTGCAACATGGGGAAAAGTCACAGCTGGGGGGATTCCTTTGTTCTATTGCTTTTCAACGAATGGCGGGGTATTCGAGGATCAGAAAAGTTATAAACCATTTCAGATATTTTCCCTGTTGGCACATAACGGGGACTTTGAACAGGCGGCAAAGGAGCTCCGGCAACGGGGTTTCGGGTCGCCCCATGACGAAAACAAAGAGGTGTTCAAACGCTTAATAACAGCAGTTAGGGCCGGCAAAGTGCCTAATTTTTCAGAATTGTCGGTCGATCTGGGGTTATCGGAGGCAGACCTGAAAAAACAGTTTGAAGAAATACAGGAAAAAAATAAAGATGAAATCGGTATTGAAGGGAAAACGGATATTGAAAAAGCGGAAATCTATTTGAAAAGACATTATGAATTTCGCAAAAATATTGTTAGTCAGAAAATTGAAATGAGGTTGCTACCTTCCGGAGAATGGAATCGATTGAATGAAAATACAGTATTTTGTGATTTCCAAAGGCATTACATCAAATTTAAATTCGATAATCTCAAATCTCTATTGAAATCTGATTTCGTTCCGGAGTTTGATCCGTTTGCTAATTATTTCAATTCGCTACCGGAATGGGATGGGGTAGACTATATCAATGAATTATGTCAGTATGTCAAATGCGATGATTCCGATTGGCTCGCCCTGATGTTGACCAAGCATATGGTTCGTGCGATCAAATGCGCTATTGAACCGGAGTATTATAACCGGATCGTATTCACGTTGGTATCAGAAGAGCAGGAAATTGGAAAATCTTATTTCATCCGGTTCCTGAACCCCTTTGGCCTTAATTATTATAGTGAAGAGTTTTTGAGGGACGACAAAGATAGCCAATTCCGGTTATCGGAGAATTTTGAATACAATCTGGAGGAACTCGATACCCTATCCAAAATGGATGTTGGTAAATTAAAGGCAATGATTTCAAAACAGGGAGTGAATGAGCGGGTGCCTTATGAGAGTCAAAAAATCAGTTTACCCCGCCGATGTACTTTTTGGGGATCAACCAACCGGACGGAATTTTTGATAGATGACCGAAATACACGATGGATGGTTTTCACGGTTACTGACTTTGACCGGGCCTACTCGAAAAAAGTCAAAGTACAGGATTTGTGGGTTCAGGCGTGGGCCTTATACCGGGATGCGGAATATAACCCGGAATTGGAAAAAGACGAGGCTGCATGGCGTGACCGGGCAAATAAAGATTTCCAGATACAAGAGGCCGAACGAACGATACTGCTTCAAAATTTGGATAAAGCGGAATCACCGGATGAATATATGACAAACGTGGATCTAATGACCCTGATTGTGGACGTAACGCAGGGAAAATTAAAACTAATCACAACCCCGCAAAAGATTGGTCGGATCATGTCCGAGCTGGGCTTCCAGACCGGCCAGCGGACAATCAGGGGAAAAAATTGCCGGGTATATTATTGCAAAAGAAAACCGTTTGGGGTGGATGGAATAAATCATAAAGAGAAAAAAGAGGAGGATTTGTTTTGAACGTACTAATTGCATTTGAGGAAAGTCAGGCGGTTTGTATTGAGTTTCGCAAAAGGGGACATAACGCATTTTCAAACGATCTGAAACCATGCAGCGGGGGGCATCCGGAATGGCATTTACAAATGGATGTATTTGCGGCTTTGATTTTAAGAAAATGGGATGTTGTAATTTTGCATCCTCCTTGTACTTTTACTTCATTATGTGGAAATCGTTGGTACTGGAACAGTCCACTGAGAAATGAGGGCATTGATTTGTGTTTAAGAAGTTGGAATTTTGCCTGTAGTGTTTGTGATTTTGTCGCACTTGAACAGCCAAAAACTATTATGCAGCGATTTATAGGCAAACGGAGCCAGTCTATACACCCCTGGCAATTTGGTCACGGGGAAACTAAGGAAACTTGGATTTGGCTGAAAGGATTGCCGCATCTGGTTCCTACAGAAATAGTTTCCGGCAGAGAACATCGCATTTGGAAAATGGGACCATCAGAAAACAGACAAATATTACGGTCAAAAACTTATATTGGAATTGCTCGTGCTATGGCAGAACAATGGGGGGCACTATTATGACCCACAACCAACTTCAAGCTGCCTGCCATCTTTGGATGTGGAATACCTATCCTGCCCTCCGATACCTGTTCCATGCCAATTTCAACAATCTGACCACGGAAACCCTAGATGCCCGGATCCAAATGGCAAAAATGAAACATTTGGGATTAGTCGCCGGGGTGCTGGATTATGAGTTCTATTACCGCGGTGTATTTTACGCTTTTGATTTTAAGATCGGGGCGGATAAATTATCAGATCAGCAGCGGGCGTATATCAGGGCGGTGGAGGAACACGGGGGTAAATGTTACGAGGTGAGAAGTTTGGAGGAGTTTCAGTCCTTAATTAGAATCATTATAAATAACGATTTATTTTAAAATAATTGTTGTTTTTTTTTGGTAATTTAAAATAATTGTTTAACTTTACTATGTCAATGAGACAATAAAAAACTAAAAATTATGAAAACTGCAACTAAAACCACAACTGTAACGACCACCAGAGGATCAGTTATCTCGGTAACCGCCACATCAACCAGGGGTTTTGAAATGGTTAACGAAACCTCGTTTTGCGACGGTGATAACATTGAAATTAAAATAGGTCGCAAAACCAATAACGATATTTTGACCCTGGAATTTCCCGGAATGAAATTAACCGGCTATTTGACCACCCGGAAACCCAGCCCGACTACCCCTACTTTTTTTGGCTATTTTATATCTGACCGGGATAAGAAGGTTTTACCGCTCGACGCTGATGTTTACAATGCAATTTTGGCCTCTGTAATCGAAGCCAAAAAAGATGCCGAAACCGATCAGACCTGGATTGACCAGATGTCAGTAGAAGCCAACCAAGACAAGATCAATCGGGAATATGACGCTCATGTCAAAGCAGTTAACAACAGGATGACCCTTAACGGACGGACTTACTAATTTAAAAATCAATATCATGAAAGCAAAAACACCTAAAGGAAAATCAGTTACCGTAAATGTACAGCATTACGGAACCGCTCAGCTCGAAATTGGATCGGTATTTTTTGGGGAAATCAGGGTATCCGGATATTCGGACTACTCGAATCCCAGAACCAGCCTAAAGGGTGCACTTATAGCAGCCGATTCCGCCATTGATGAAATGGGACTGGCAGAATAACCCATTTTAGAACTCGTCCCCGGTTCGATTCCGGGGAAGGGTTCTTTTTTAAAAATCAAATATCATGAAAACAAAAAACGCAATCGCCAAACTGGAAAAAATCTTCGGAGCTGTTGATGTTGATAAAAACGGTCAATATTCAGTATCGCACCGGGGTATGATCCTTTCATTTTATAACAATGGCAGATTGGAAGAGGGATCAGAAATTTGCTGTATCAATGTCCGGAATGAAAATAACCACGATGATATTCAGTCTGACTATTCAGCTGGTTCATTTGCAGACAACTTGACAATGGCAATCCGTTGGTTAATGACTTGGTAAAATTTTATACAAAATGAAATTAAAGATAGGTTATTTTACAAAATACAAAATTCGTTGGCGACTTGAAGATTGGATCGAACGCGAAGAGGCAGATAACGATTGTGCGATTGAATATATCACTAAAAATTACCCACGATGAAAACAAAATTTGAGATTAAAAAAAGATGGACAGGTAGTATCCTGTTTGAATTTGAGTGTAAAACATTGCTGGATTGCCTGAAAGAGGCACTAAAAAGCGGTGCCAACCTGCACGATGCCGATCTGTTCGGTGCCGACCTGCACGGCGCCGACCTGCACGGTGCCAACCTGCACGGTGCCAACCTGCACGGTGCCGACCTGAGCGGTGCCAACCTATGCGGTGCCAACCTATGCGGTGCCAACCTGCACGCTGCCGCACTGTGCGGTGCCAACCCGAGCGTAGTCAACTTTCAAGTTGCCTGAATGAACGGTGCCAACCTATGCGG